>CALXAF010000161.1 GCA_944386185.1 uncultured Oscillospiraceae bacterium | reverse complement strand
AATGGCCGCCAGGATGGCGTCGGCATAGCCGTCCACCGTGGCCTGGCTGCTTTTAGGCAAACCATATTTTACCGTCTGCCTGGCTGTAAGCAGCGCATGGATGCTTTCCAGAGTATAGGGGGACAGGTCCACGGGGACTGCGGCCAGCGCCGCTTCTACACCGCTGTAGTATGCACAGTTGGCAGAACGGTACAGCACCTCTCCGTCCCGCACGTCATCCATGCCATATCGGGAACAGAGAGGCTGGATGGTGTTGGGCGCATACAGCTCAAAGGTGCATTCGTCGTCATAGTCTCCTTTGTAGAAAATGATGCTTGTCACTTCATCCGAAGAAGCCGGCAGCAAAAAGGTTCCCTCTCCGCCATCCTCCAGCGTCAGCCGGTGCTCTGTCGTGCCAATCATCACCGAAAGCTCCGCGCCTTCCCAGCCGTCCCCGGCACTATCCCACAGGCGCACCCAGTAGCCGCCGGTAGGGGAGAGGATCCCGGAAACCTCCGCGCCGCAGTCAGCGCAGATGCCCTCGATTTCACCGGGAGTGTCTGTGCCCGGCTCCGTAACAACGGTGTAATTCTCTACCCGATGCGGTTCGTTGAAGATATAGCGTTCACACACCGAACAGTAAATCGTGTGATAGCCATCCCCACTGTCAGCAATCCCATCCTTGTTATGACGTTCCAACGTGCCGGAAAAAACGCCGCAGTCACTACAGGTCACCGCGTGATAGAGGACATTCACCGCGATGACTTCCCCGTCCTGGTTGTGGGATTCCATTGCACTGACACTATTACAATCGGAGCAGTGGATACCGTGGGTACCATCGCCGCTATTGCTCAACCGGCCGTTCTGGTTGTGGACCTCTGATGCCACACTGACAGCGCCGCAGATCGAACAATAAATACGATGCGTGCCGTCACCGTTGTCCACATACTCTCCGCTTTGGTTATGGGCGTCGATGCTCAATGTGGCGTCACAGGCCATACAGTAGTTCGTATGGGTACCATCATCGTTGTCCCGGTACATACCATTTCCGTCGTGATTGATGGTGATCGTGCCGCAGGCTGCGCAGTTGTCGGCGGTACAGGTACCGTCGTCGTTATCGGTAAATTTATGCGTAGTGACAAAGGTGGTATTCTTACCGTTGTCAATGGGCTGCCCATCGGATGTTTTCGTACAGCCTGCCACAGACAGTCTGTCCAAGCACTCCGCCGAGATCACATGCCTGTCGCAATCTACCGCACCCATTGTCAGGACGCCGTAGACCACCTTTAGGTTTGTGGTTAATTGGGTCTGGTTTCCCTGCACAATGGCCGGGTGGTTATACCCCTGTATTTTGCAGATTCCCTTGCTGCTGAGGTTTAGTGTGATGCTGCCCGAATTGTTATTGCCATCTGCGCGTATTGCGGTACACCAACTGTTCCCCACAATCGTCGCATTAAAAAGGGTGATATCGTATGTTACATTATCTGGGGTCCAGTTCTCTAACCGCAGAGGCGTATCCTCCCTGAGGCTGCCTGTGATAACATAAGGGCCGGTATACGAAACTTTTTCGCCATTGCCCTGGGTATACCCGTCGGGATAGATGGTAATGATCCCATTCCCAAGATTCAAGGTGATTGCACCGTCTTCGGTCGGACCAGCCCACACGGGCAAGCTGCCGAAAGAGCAAATCAGCGCAATGGTTAATAAAATGGCCAGTAGCCTTTGTTTCATTTCCGTAACATCTCCTTCAATTTGTTTTTGTTGTAGCTTGTCACCTTTTCTCCTTTCCAGTTAGTTGCCGATTGTTTAATTTATATTTTATAGTTTTACCTCCCATCACAGACTTCAAAATCCAGATAAAATCATTCTGATTCTAAAATAGCATAGAAAAACCAAAAAACGGCGAACCTTACAAAATTGTAAGGTTCGGTGTTTGGGCGTTGGTATTACAGCTGCTCCAGCAGATATCCCCCGCCCCGCAGGGAGGAGATTTCCAGTCGGGACTCTTCGCTTTTCAGCTTTTTTCGAAGCCGGGAAATCAGCGTCCACAAAGCACGGTTTTCCGATTCCGTGCCCCAGGCTTCCTGCATCAGCTCTGTCTGGGATACCTTGCGTTCCGCATTCTGTGCCAAAATCAGCAGTACGGTAAATTCCTTCTGGGTCAGCAGAATATCCCGATTGTTCACATAACCGATACAAGAGACGGTATCCAACTTCAGATTGCCGTAGCAAACATATCGGCGGCTGTTCGCGTCCGAACGGAGTCTGGCCTCGATTCTGGCGATTAGCACCTCCAGATCATAGGGCTTGGCCAGATAGTCGTCGCCACCGGCGCGCAGCCCTTCCACCACGTCCTGATTTTCACCCAGCGCTGTTAAAAAGAGAATTGGGATATGATAACGTCCTTTCAGCTCCCGGCACAGTTCCACGCCGTTGCCGTCCGGCAGCATGATATCCAGCACAATCAAATCCACCGCATGCCACCGGAGCTGTTCCCGCGCTTCAGCGGCAGTAGCTGCCCTGAGCACCTCATAGCCCCGCAGAGACAGTACTTCCGCGTTGATTTTCATAATATGCGGGTTGTCCTCTACCAATAAAATCATACTCACTGCGGTTCCTCCTTCAAAACCGTAAAGGCAAATACGGTGCCCTCCGGTCCCGTTCGCTCTACCCAGATCTCGCCGCCGTGGGCTTCTACCGCCTCCCGGCAGATGGTCAGTCCGAGTCCGCTGCTCCCGCTGGCACTGAAGCCCTGCTCAAAGATATGCGGCAAGTCTTGCGGCAGGATGCCGCTGCCGGTATCCTCTACCCGGAACAGTACAAAGCCTTCCTGTTCATTGTCAAAGGCGCGGATGGTGATCGTTCCGTTTTGTGTATTTTTATTGGCGTTTACCACCAGGTTAATAAAAATCTGCAACAGCATTTCAAAATTACCGTGGACATCGGCACAGGGAGAGGCAACAATTTTCACTGCATTTCCGTTCTTTAGGCACATCGGTGCGCCAACAGCGCCCACATTTTCCAAAAGCTCCGGCACAATGATCCGTCCAAAGCTCAGCTCGCTTTTCCGCCCATAGGAGTATTCCATCAGCCTTGTCACCATATCCGCCAGCCGCTGTGCCTCTTGCTGGATCGTTTTCAGGTTGCCGGGAGTTTCGTCGCTGATATGGTCGGCTGCCAGCTGCATCCCGGTCAGCTGGGCATAGCCGGAGATAACCGTCAGCGGCGTTTTCAGCTCATGGGCCACCTTGTGGAGGAAGTCCATGTTCAGGCGATTCATCCGCTCCAGCATCTCACCCCGGCTGCGGCTTTCAATCAGCGCCGCTTCCCGCTGCTGAATCTGCAGGTTGATGGCTGCAGCGTTGAGAAAAATGAAGCCTAGCATTCCATAGGCCGCCGTGCCATAGTGAGTAACCTCTGCACTGTGCCCGGTCAAAAACGCTTCATACAGCAGACCCGCCAGAAGGATAAGAAAACCGAAGAGTACCAGGATATCCGTTGCTTCTAATCTGCGCTGTTTGATATAATGACGGGCAACACCGAAAAGCAGATACAGCAGATACGGGATGGAGGCATAATATACCGCCGTGGAAACCGAAACAAGGTCTTGTGTCGGCAGTACGCAGATCAGCATAGCCGCAATAGCTGTCATTCCCAGATAGACGTACAGCGGCCAGCGCCTGGTCGCCTTGTCATACATGCACTTCAGCAGCAGGAGAATAGAAACCGGCATCAGCATCACAATGAGAATTAAGGTGCGATAAACAAAATACCAGGATGTATCTGCTGGCAGCAGGTGAATGTTCAAGAAGTTCTGATCCCGCAGAGCCATCACCAGGCAGCAGAGCGCAAGGCATAGAAAATCCGCCTTGCGGCGCACTGCTGCACTCAGCAGAAAGTACAGCATGAGTAGCAGCAGGCCACCGCTGACTGACAGGGATACAAGGTCGTTCGCTGCCTTAAACCGCTCCATGATCTGCGGGGTGGAGAGGTAGGTGGGCTGGATATATCCGCCGTTCTTGTGGACATAGTTGCCGTACTGGTAGATGATCTCAATCTCACCGTTTTCCCCAGAGTACATGGGAATGGTCATATAGCCTACCTTCGGCACAAAATCCGCCGCGTTATCCGCCACCGTTCCAAAGGTCGCCACCTCGGAGCCGTTGACGAATACACGGCTGGCATAATCCAGCGAAAAGCTGCAAATAGTGTAATACTGGTTCGGCTGTGCTAAAATCCGCAGGCGATGGGTACCGTAGGGGGTATCCGAAGCGGATTCCTCCGGTCTAGATTTTTCTCCCACTGTTCCCGCAGCAAAGTCCTGTGATGTATACAGTTCCGATGGGTAAAAGTCCCAGTTGTTCACGATATTGATAACGCCGCTCGAAACGTCAACATTCCGGATATCCAGTATCCCGTTCTCAGGGGCGATTTCCTGAATCGGATCAGCTTTTTGAGAAAAAACAATGTGTAAAAGCAATACGCTCAAAACAACGATGGCAACCGGCAAAAACCACCGCAATAGATTTTTATTGATGTAATTGAGCTGCAAGACAAAGCCCTCCTTTCTATGCATTCGTTCTTTATTTTTTATTTTACCACATAAACACAACCGCCCGGTAAACTTTACAAAATTGTAAGGTTTCTATTTTCCTGATATCTAATTGCAACTTTTTCGTTTCCTATTTTGTAACGGTAATCCGCTACAGGCCACTTCATCATTCCTCCAAGAGAAGTGTTTTTATGCCTGCATTCCAAACGCGATCGTACCGTTACTATTTACACAGATGTGTTATCCCGCGCAAAAAGTAAAGCCTGTGTTCTGAAAATATTTTGTCCCCATCACAGCCCAAAAGCAACAGATCTCTTTTATTCCGACGAATACTCTATTCTGCTACTTGAAAAGTTTGTAAAACCGCGAGGGAAACTGATTATCGGAACTCGATTTTCCAAAGTTGAAAATTGCTTGCTGTCAAGCGGTCGACTTCTTTCGGTTTATGTAATTAAGATTTTGCCACATAAAAAAGGCTATCTAAATTAAGCAAGAACTGTAAAGAATTCTGTATGCAAATCTTTTATACTTCTAAGTGAGAGGAGGGGATTGTATGGATTGGCTCAAAGGAATGAATGATGTTCTGGAGTTCATTGAGGATAATCTTTCTCAGCCGATACAATATGAGTCACTATCCAAAATAGTTGGCTGTTCCGTCTATGAGTTCTCTCGGATATTTTCTTTTATGGCTGGCATGCCGATCTCGGAATATATTCGCCGCAGACGATTATCCCAAGCCGTGTTCGATATTCAAAATGGTAGTGAAAAAATAATTGACATAGCCCTTAAATACGGTTATGAGTCCCCTACCGCTTTTACACGGGCCTTTAAAGAACTCCATGGCACCACACCTATGTCGGCGCGCAGACAAGGTGTCGCCCTAAAAAACTATCCACCGATTTCCTTCGTACTCACTATTAAAGGAGTGGAACAAATGAAATTTCGAATCGAAAAAAGAGAATGCTTTCAAATCATGGGGCTATCCGGCTATGATAGCTGCAAGTGTCC
>CALXAF010000160.1 GCA_944386185.1 uncultured Oscillospiraceae bacterium | reverse complement strand
GGAAAGCAAGGGCCGGGGACCAGGAGGCCAGGGATCAGCTTATACGTGGAAATCTGAGGCTGGTGCTCTCCGTGGTGCAGAAGTTTGCCAGCCGCGGGGAAAACGCGGATGACATATTCCAGGTTGGATGTATCGGCCTTATAAAGGCCATAGATAACTTCAATTTGGACTTGGGCGTTATGTTCTCCACATATGGGGTACCAATGATAATAGGGGAGATACGAAGATATCTCCGCGACAACAGCCCGGTCCGTGTGAGCCGCAGCATACGGGATACCGCTTACAAGGTTTTACAGATAAAGGAAAAACTCACAAACGAGATGCAGAGGGAACCAACGGTGGAGGAGATTTCCGAAGCGCTTGGGGTCAAGAGGGAAGAGGTAGTCATAGCGATGGATGCCATAGTGGATCCGGTGTCCCTCTATGAGCCGATATACAACGAGAGCGGCGACGCCGTATGCGGCATGGACCAGATAGGCGACACAAGGAATACCGACGAGAGCTGGCTTGAGCAGATAGCCATATCGGAGGCAATCTCGCGCCTGTCGGATAGGGAGAAGCATATATTGAGTCTCAGGTTTTATCAGGGCAAGACCCAGATGCAGGTGGCGCAAGAGGTGGGGATAAGCCAGGCCCAGGTGTCGAGACTTGAGAAAAACGCGATAAATCAGATAAAAAGAGACATATAATGTTGCGCTCTGAAGCCGCTGGTGCTAAAATGGGTTATGGTTTTATCCCAGAAAGAGGCAAAGGAGCGTTCCAACATGGAAAAGATAAGAGTAGAACTCACAAAGACGCCAAAGGCCAAGCCAAACGTTGATCCGCTGCCTTTCGGCAAATTTTTCTCCGATCATATGTTCCTTATGAACTATGAGGTTGGCAAGGGCTGGTATGATCCCAGAATAGTACCCTATGGCCCGTTCTCATTGGAGCCGTCCTGTATGGTGTTCCACTATGCCCAGGAGATATTCGAGGGGCTTAAAGCGTACCGCAGGGCTGACGGTTCCATATGGCTCTTCAGACCAGAGGAGAACTTCAAGCGCATGAATAATTCAGCCCGCCGTATGTGCATCCCCGAGGTTGATGTGGATTTCTGCGTTGAGGCCTTAAAGCAGCTTGTCGCAATAGAGCGTGATTGGGTCCCCACCCAGGAGGCCGCCAGCCTGTATATACGCCCATTTATCATAGCTACGGACGCCTCTGTGGGAGTGCATGCCAGTAAGACATACATTTTCTGCATAATACTGAGCCCGTCAGGCAATTACTATCCGGAGGGACTGAACCCGGTAAAGATAGCTATTGAGGATGAGGATGTCAGGGCTGTCCGCGGCGGTACTGGTTTTGCCAAGTGCGGCGGAAACTACGCCGCATCTATCCGCGCGGGAGAGAGGGCCGAAGAGCGCGGTTATTCCCAGGTGCTCTGGCTGGACGGTGTCCACAGGAAGTACATTGAAGAAGTCGGTTCCATGAACATCATGTTCAAGATTGACGGCAAGGTCGTGACACCTGAGCTCCAGGGAAGCGTGCTGCCGGGCATAACAAGGAAGTCGATCCTGGAAGTTGCCAGGGACTGGGGTTACCCGGTAGAAGAGCGGCTAATATCGGTGGACGAGGTGTTGGAGACCGCTGAGAACGGCCATATGGAGGAGATGTGGGGTACAGGTACAGCTGCCGTTGTATCTCCTGTGGGCCAGATTGAGTATGAGGGCAAAGCGCTGAAGATCGGTGACGGTGGAATCGGCGAGCTGACTCAGAAGCTGTATGATGAGCTCACCGGGATCCAGTGGGGCACACGTCCTGATACACGCGGCTGGACGGTAAAGGTCTGCGACTGATTTTTGAAAAAGCAGTGGACTTTCTTTTAAAAGCATAACGATATAAATAAAAGGGTACGCCGAGAGCGTACCCTTTTATTTATATCGTTCATTATTTCTTAACTGCTCTCTTTTTCAACCAGTTCCCATGGTACTACGATAGACTCGCAGTTCTCACCGCGGCATATTTTCAGCAGTATTTTTGCGGCGAGGCCGCCCACATTCTGATCCCCGTGGGAGAGGGACGTTATCCTGCAGGATGAGGACTCGCTGTAGTGGCTGTTGTCAAAGCTGACCACAGCTATGTCCTGAGGGATCGATATCCCCTGGCGCAGCAGGGTCTTCACAAGGAAACTGGCTATCTGGTCGTTGTAGCAGACTACCGCTGTACAGCTTGATATAGCTCTCAAGAGATCAGGAAGAAGCGCTGACTCCTGTATAAGCATATCCAGATTCTCTGTACTGTACCAAAAGAGGCTGGAATCGTCAATGGGGAGGTTGTGGTCGCGGAGGGCCTCAGAGAAACCGGCGTAGCGCTGAGCCCCCTGTATATCGTCGCTCTTGAATATGCCGGCTATCTTCCTGTGCCCTTTTTTATAGAGATAATCCACAAGCTGATAACCGCCGCCATAGTTATCGTCGACCACATAGTAGGCGTCTGGAAGCTCCCTGTAACTGCCGTGTATGAACACAAACGGTATTCCCCGGTCACGGAGCTTCCTGTATAGATCAATATTTGGATTGGGGAGCGTAGTCTTCGTACCCTCTATCAATAGACCGTCGAGATTTGGAAGCGCCAGAAGGTTCTGAAGTATCTTCCTCTCGGTGCCTACCTGGTTTTTAGTGGCGAATATGAGCGTTGAACAGTTGCTGTCAGAAAATACTGTCTCGGCCTCGCGAAGTATGCTGGGAAATATATAATCGCTTATATAGGTGGCGACTATAGCTATTGTAAGGGGACGGGAGGGGGAAACGGTGGTAAGTGTAGGCGGCTCACAGACCCTGGAGCCGCTGCCCTGCTGCCGTTCTATAAGGTGATCTTCCACAAGGCTTGTGAGGGCTTTCCTAATTGTCTGCCTGCTCACGTTATATTGCTCGCAGAGAACAAATTCAGTTGGGAGCATGGTCCTTGGCGGGTATGTGCCATCATGGATCTGCTGCCTGAGAATATCGGCTATCTGTTGATACTTGTACGCCACAGAACTCAACTCCCTTTAATGTGTATCATGGTCTTATATGGCCAATATATCAAATTTGTATGAGTATGTCAATCGTTTCGATATTTATTCTAAAATAAATTGAACAAGTTGTATTGCATTGGCGGCTTAATAAATATCAAATTTACGGAAACAGAAAGCAAAGGAAATGACAATCCCTAGTCAATATGAGCATAAAGAACTGTTCCAAAGGGTGATATTTAAATGTTGACGAAGACAGTACAAGGCGGACACGTGATTTTAAGTGAAAATTTTGTCAGGATTTATTTAAAATTTAAGGAAAATTCGAAGAAAACATGAAATGTATTTGTTTTATTTCGATGAATGAACTAATTTGTATGTTTTTTATTACAAAAATACAAAAAATGAGGATAATACATTGACAATTTAGTCGTTTTTGAGTGTACCATAAAGGGCGTAAATTATATAACAAATTTTAATCTGTTTGCTCAGATTAAGCCAGGTTAAAAACCACGAGGGACGTCCCTCGTTCATTCTTTGGCTTTGCCAAAGAATGATAGGAGATGTTTTCAAAACCGCTCTTTTAGCGGGATATGGGTTTCTTATTGTTGTTTTGGTGAATTTATTTGTGGGAGGTTTTAAGACCGACCGCGGTAAATATTTGTGGCAGTTGAGGAGGTATATATGGAATCGGTAACTGTGCTGGAAGTGAAAAACATAAAGAAGAGCTTTCCAGGCACTATGGCGCTGAAGGGCGTATCGCTGAAAGTCAACAAAGGCGAAATACGCGCTGTCGTCGGCGAAAACGGTGCCGGTAAGTCCACTCTGATGAATGTCATCTCCGGAGTCCTCCCATATGACGAGGGCGATGTACTTATCCGCGGACAGAAGGTCAGCTTTAAGGGTCCGGCCGACGCCAGCGAGAGCGGCATAGGCTTTGTGCACCAGGAGCTGGCGCTTTGTACCGCGCTGACAGTATCGCAGAACGTCTTTATGGGGCGCCTTCCAGTAAAGCATGGCATCATTGACAAGAAGAAGCTCTACAACGATACGGACGTGGTACTCAAACGTTTTAATGTGTCCTTTGGACCAAACGATAGGTTATCGTCAATGAGCACTGCGGAACAGCAGATCGTCGAGATCGCCCACGCCCTCTCTGGAAACTGTGAGGTGCTCATATTTGATGAGCC
>CALXAF010000159.1 GCA_944386185.1 uncultured Oscillospiraceae bacterium | reverse complement strand
AAATTGTCGCCCCTTCCGCCATGAGAAGTGCCATTTCCGAAGCGCATGTCCTCGGAAATGACGGTTTTTCACTTTATTCCTACGGCTGCGGCCGCAGGAACTCTGCGAGGCTTTCCATCACGGATGGTTTTCGACAGTCTGAAACGAAATCACAGATTTCGTTTGATTTAATTTGGGAGAGTATCGGACACGCTGTGATCTGTATAGTCATCTGATAAGGAGACGGCCTCGTAGAGCCTGTCCACCAGCTCTTGGCCGTCACTGTCCGTGCCGTAGAGCGTGTAGAGCCGGTCTCCTATTATAACGTCCCGGCCGCTTATGGACCGAAGCAGTATCTCACCGTCACTGTTGTATATCATGATGGAGCCCAGGCTCGTACTTCCGCGCATATTCTCCGTGCTGTGCTGGGGAAAGAGGCTCCTCCAGACCCGGTGGCAAGTATAGCCGCCTGCTATGTCTATCACTTCTGAATATGTGTCCGAGCCCTTTGGAAAATACCAATGCTCATTATACTCATAAAACTCCATGTCCCCGGTGAGCGTGTCGGCGGTGAAGTCAGTCCTGCTGTAACTTATCCGCAGCTCGTTGGCGTCGGCCAGCTCGTCGCCGCAGTTTATAGGCCAGAGGAACAGTATAAGCACAGCCAGCCCAATGAGCCCCAGAGCGATAATAAGAAGATGCCTGCCGGTTTTTTCTCTCCGTCCACCCATGCAGCCAATATCACGCCCTTCTGAATTTTCTGCCGCGTACAGGCATATTATATCGGCATGTGGGCGGGGTATCTACCGCATTTTAGTAAAATCCCTGTGAAGCCCCTGCCTACCCCAAGTGCTGGAGCTTCCGGAGTACGTCTGTGAAATACTCCGGAAGCGGGCACTCCAGCTCTATAGCTTCCCCTGTGGAGGGGTGGATGAACCGGAGGCACCTTGCGTGTAGGCACTGTCCCGTAAGCCCCAGCTCCGGCTTGTGACTGCCGTAGAGGGTGTCACCCAGGATCGGGTGGCCTATATAGGCCATGTGCACCCTTATCTGGTGGGTACGGCCTGTCTCTAAGTCGCACTGGACGTGGGTGTAGCCTGGGTACCGTGCCAGGACATGCCAGTGGGTCACGGCACGCTTAGAGTTCTTCGCAGTCACGCACCGGCGCTTCCTGTCCACCGGGTGGCGGCCTATGGGCGCATCTATGGTGCCCGAGTCCTCCCGCAGGTTGCCGCGGACTATGGCCTCATATGTGCGGGCGAGGGTGTGGTCTTTCAGCTGCGCCGCCAGGCTCCTGTGGGCGGCGTCATTTTTTGCGGCTATTATGAGGCCTGAGGTGTCCTTATCTATCCGGTGGACTATCCCTGGCCGCAAAACACCGTTTATCCCCGAGAGGGAGCTTCCGCAGTGGGCCATAAGGGCGTTCACCAGTGTGCCGTCGCTGTGTCCCGGAGCCGGGTGCACCACCATGCCCCGGGGCTTGTCCACAACTATAACGTCATCGTCCTCGTATACCACCGAGAGAGGTATGTCCTGTGGCAGCACCTCCAGGGGCTGTGCCTCCGGTATATTAAGCTCCAGGCTGTCACCAGCCTGGGGCCTGTCACTCTTTTTCGCGGGATGGCCGTTTATCGTCACGTCACCCTGGGCTATGAGCTTCTGCACGAAGCTGCGGGAGAGCTCCGGCAGCTCCTTTGATATGAGGGCGTCTACCCTAAGGCCGCTCTCCTTTGCCGTCACCTGGGTCTTCAATTCGCTCTGCCCCCGTTTCTCCAGTCCCATCATGCTGATCCTTGCTCCGATCCTCCCTGAACATGCGGATGATATAGAGCAGGCAGAAGAGTACCGCGCCCACGTTTATGCAGGCGTCGGCTATATTGAACACGGCGAAGTTCACAAATAGCGGCTCCAGCATGTCCACCACGTAGCCCCGGAACACCCGGTCTATGGCGTTGCCTATGACCCCGCCCAGAGCCAGGGCTATGCACCAGCGCTCTGCTTTTGTGAACCATTTCTTTTTGCATATGAGGAAGGCCAGAACCGGTATGGCCGCCACAGACAGGGCGGCCAGGAGCCAGGTATGCTCCGACAGCAGCGAGAAGGCCATGCCCGTGTTCCTGTAGTAAGTGAGCCCCAGTACGCCAGGTATGAAGGCCACACTCTCTCCCAGGGCTATATTGTTCACCGTCCACAGCTTCACAAGCTGGTCCAGCCCGCAGAATATAAGGGCAGTCAGAATGTAGATCATATGTCCCTCCAAAAGAGTACCCAAAAGGGGGCGGTGATTGCCCGCCCCCCTTTTACAGCTCTTATTTACGCTTCGCGGACCACGTGGGCGCAGCGGGCGCACAGTTCAGGATGGTCACTGTCTGAGCCCACGGTGTCGCTGCGGGTCCAGCAGCGGACGCACTTGGGATCTTCACAGGGCTGGACATCTATTGTCACGCCCTGGAAGGCCTCCCCGTCCATACCCTGGCCGGGGCCGTAAACTACACTGGCCTTGGACACGATGAAGAGCTGAGCCAAGTCTATCCCCTGGAGCTTATCAAACTGCTCACGGGCCGCATCGGACACATAGATTGTCACCTGTGCGTCCAACGGCTTGCCGATGGACTTGTCGGCGCGGCGGAGCTCCAGCGCCTTCAGCACGTCCTCACGGAGCTTAGCAGCCAGATCCCAGCGCTCCCGCTCCGTCTCGTCGAAACTCCACTCCGGGTGGGGCTCCGGCATGTCGTTGAGCATAACGTGGCGCGGGTCAGCCCCCTTGCCGTGGGGCATGGCCTGCCATATCTCGTCGGAGGTGAAGGCCAGTATCGGTGCCAGCAGGCGCACAAGCTCGTCGAGTATCAGATATATAGCCGACTGGGCGCTGCGGCGTGAGAGGCTGTCAGCCCCGTCACAGTAGAGCCTGTCCTTTATGATGTCCAGGTAGAAGTTGCTCATATCCACCACGCAGAAGTTGTGGATGGCATAGGTGACAGCGTGGAACTCGTACCTATCATAGGCGGCGATGCACTTTGCGCGCAGCTCCTCAAGACGTGTGAGTGCCCACTTGTCCAGAGGCAGCATATCCTCAAAGGCCACCGGGTTCTCCGGATCAAAGCCCTGCAGGTTACCCAGTATATATCTGGCTGTATTGCGGATCTTCAGGTACTTATCTGAGAGCTGCTTGAAGATGCTCTCAGAGCAGCGCATATCCAGCCTGTAATCGGCGGAAGCCGCCCACAGGCGGGCGATATCCGCGCCGTACTTCTTTATTATCTCCTCAGGGGCTATGCCGTTGCCCAGGGACTTGTGCATGGCGCGTCCCTGGCCATCGACGGTCCAGCCGTGGGTCAGCACGGCCCTGTAGGGCGCAGATCCCTTTACCGCCACGGCGGTGAGCAGGCTTGACTGGAACCAGCCCCTGTACTGGTCGCCGCCCTCCATGTATAGGTCGGCCGGCCAAACCTTAGGGGAGTCCAGCTCCATGGACGCTATGTGGGTGGATCCGGAGTCAAACCAGCCGTCCAGCGTGTCAGTCTCCTTTATGAAGTGGACGCCTCCGCAGTGGGTGCAGCGGAAGCCTTCAGGCAGAAGCTCTTCGGCCTCCATGGCGAACCAGGCGTTGGAGCCGTGCTCCCTGAATATCTGGGATATCTTCTCTATAGTCTCCGGCGTGCATACTGGCTTTCCGCAGTCGGAGCAGTAGAACACCGGTATTGGCAGTCCCCAGTGGCGCTGACGGGATATGCACCAGTCGGCCCGCTCCCGGATCATGGATACCATCCGGTCATGGCCCCAGTCGGGCATCCAGATCACCTTGTCGGCGGCGGCCACCGCCTGGTCCTTGAAGGCCTCCACAGAGCAGAACCACTGGTCTGTGGCGCGGAAGATTATGGGCTTCTTGCACCTCCAGCAGTGGGGGTAGGAGTGGGTCACATCCTCGCTGGAGAGTATGGCTCCACACTCTTTAAGATCGGCGAATATGGGTTCGTGGGCCTTCAGCACGGAGAGTCCCTGGTACTTCCCGGCGTGGGCGTTGAAGCGCCCGTCGTCGTCCACGTTGACTACCATGTTTGGCCCCACGTTCAGCTGCGGGTAGTTCTGGCAGACCATAAAGTCGTCGGCGCCGTAGGCAGGCGCTGTGTGCACGCAGCCGGTACCCGCGTCCAGCGTCACGTGGCCGCCCAGGATAACAAGGGAGTCTGCATGGGAGAGCGGGTGCTCGGCGCGCATGAGCTCGAACTCCGCGCCCTTCATGGTAGCGAGTGTCTCCTCTATCTCAAGCCCGGCCTTTTTCAGCACAGGCTCAATAAGGTCCTTGGCCATTATATACACATTGCCGTCCGATGCCCTGGCCACTGAGTAGTCAAAGGCCGGGTTTAGGCATATAGCCAGGTTGCCTGGGATTGTCCAGGTGGTGGTGGTCCATATGACAAAGTAGGTCTTATCCAGTGGGGCAATGCCCAAGAGCTTGCCCAGGTCGTCCCTTATCTTGAACTTCACGTAGATGGTGGTGACCGGATCCTCGGCGTACTCTATCTCGGCCTCTGCCAAGGCCGTCTCATCGCTGGGGCACCAGTAGACCGGCTTCTTCCCCTTGTAGATGTAGCCCTTCTCGTACATCTTGCCGAAGACCTTCACCTCTTCGGCCTCGAACTTGGGGTCCATGGTGAGGTATGGGTGTGCCCAGTCGCCCACAACGCCCAGGCGGCGGAACTGGCCCATCTGCACGTCAACAAAGTGGCGGGCAAACTCCTGGCAGGCGTCCCGGAACTCCGGTATACTCATGGCCTTGCGGTTCAGCTTCTGCTGCTTTATTATGGCGGACTCGATTGGCATGCCGTGGTTGTCCCAGCCCGGAGTGTACGGCGCCTTGAAGCCGGCCATGTTCTTATAGCGGACTATGAAGTCCTTGATGCACTTGTTGAGGGCTGTACCCATGTGTATGGAGCCGTTAGAGAATGGGGGGCCGTCGTGCAACACAAAGAGGGGCTTACCCTCGTTGTGCTCCATGAGCTTACCATATAAGTCCATCTCGTTCCACTTCTCCAGCATCTCCGGCTCCCTGGCAGGAAGCGACGCCCTCATTGGAAAATCTGTCTTTGGCAGGTTCAATGTCCCGTTATAATCCTGTGCCATCTTGTCTCTCCTTAATTACCTCTGTCTCTATAAAGGCCGCTTTGCCCCGTCCAGGCTAAGCGGCCCTCTTGTCTATCAAGTGAGCGGCCGAAGCGGTCACTCTTCCTCTTCTTCCTTGTAGTTGGTGCCGAATTTAAGGTCCGAGAAGTCAAATTTGGGCCGGGGAGTTGTCAGCTCATCCTCCTCGTTCCAGTCCTTCTTCTTTTGGGACATGGCCCGCGCCAGCTCCTCCGGATCCATCCGGCGGGTCTCGGCACTCATATCCACGTTCTTCCCCTTGGAATCCTCCATGACGCCGGCCACAAAGTCATCTATCTCCTTTATGGTCTCGCCCATCTCCACCTCTCCGGCGGGTGTCTGGGCAGTCTTACTCTCCTGCGGCTGCGCCTGGGGCTTTGGTACCTCTGCCTGTTTTCCGGCGCGGACACCGCCCGGCTCCGGCTCCGGCGAACGCTGAGGCTCACCGTCGGCGTGCTCCTCCCCGCCTTCCGGCGCATACTCCTGGACTACCCCCTCAAGCTTTGAAAGGAACTCCACATACTGCTCGAGGACATGCTTCGAAGCCTTCACAAAGGCGGCTGTCTGAGCCTTGGCCTCCTCCAGCTTCCTGTTCTCCTGCTGGAACTGGGCCGCAAGGCTCTCACGTGTCTTCTCCGCGTCCTGGGAGGCGCTGGAGATCATCTCGTCGCACTTTTTCTTGGTCTCTTCAACCATATCGTCGCTCATCTTCTGTGCTGTCAGGAGCGCCATGCGCATGGCATCCTCAGTGGAGCGGTACTCCTCCACCTTCTCCACCAGCACCTTCAGCTTGCCCTTCAGCACAGCGTTATCCTTATAGAGCGCCGAGTAGTTCTCCGTCAATTCCTCAAGAAAATCGTCCACAGCTGCCATATCATATCCGCCGAACACGGCTTTAGTGAACTCCTTTGACTGTATGTCCTGGGGAGTCAGCATCCTTTATCCCGTCCTTTCATGCCAAGGGTTGTCTATCTGTCTCTTTAAAAGTATAACCCGTTGTTCTCCAGTTCATCTATAAGATCCCCCATAAGATTCACATTATATGGGGTTATAAGATATGTATTGACGGCCACTTTCTTTATCTTGCCGTCCTGAGCGTAGGCCACACCTGAGAGGAAGTCGATGAGCCTGCGGGCTATGTCCTTGTTTGTCTGCTCCAGGTTCAGCACAACGGTGTGCTTTTCCCTCAGATGGTCTGCTATGTCGGCGGCGTTCTCAAACCTCTCCGGCTTTACCAGCACCACCTGGAGCTGGGTTGTGGCGTGTATATTCACCACCTTGTTGTTCTCCCGGCGCTCCTCCGTGCCGTAATTCACCCGCTGTGGCGCGGCAGTCCTGGGTGTTACAGGTATCTTCTCCGGCGCCCGCGGTGTAAAGTCCTCAAATTCATCGTCCTCATCGTCGTAAGGGCGAGTAAGCTTCTTTAATTCATTCAGCAGTCCCATGTAGTCTCCTCCAAAAATCTATATTCAAGAGTAGTGCCTGGCTCCGAATATCGCCGTACCCACTCGGACGATGTTTGCGCCGGAACGTATGGCCTCCTCAAAATCTGCGCTCATTCCCATAGATAGAAATTGCATGATGATATTATCGTATTTTTTCGCCCTCATGTCAACAAAAAGCTTGTACATTTGGTCAAAATAATGTCTTGTTTGGGAGATTTCCACCGAGGCGGGAGGTATAGCCATAAGTCCTTTGACTAAAATGCCCTCTGTTTTTCCGGCAAGTTCCAAAAGTTCCGAAAGTTTCCCTGGTTCCACACCGGACTTTGACTCCTCACCGCCGATATTCACCTCAATAAGCACGCTCTGGGTGATGCCCGATTCACAGGCCCGGCGGCCTATCATGGAGATAAGCTCCGGCGAGTCCACGGACTCTATAAGCTCCACCCTGCCGACTACATTTTTCACCTTGTTGCGCTGGAGATGGCCGATAAAGTGCAGCCTGGCCCCGTCATAGGCGCCGGCGGAGAGCTTCTCCTCCATCTCCTGCACCCTGTTCTCTCCAAAGGCGGTTATCCCGGCCTCCCTGGCCCTCACCACCCTGTCTGCCCCGTTCATCTTCGAGGCCGCCACCAGCAGCACATCCTCCGGACTCCTGCCGGACTCCTCCGCCGCGCGGCCCACCCGGTCGATGACTCTCTTTACATTCTCCTCAAGGCTGTCCATATACTCACCTCAGTCCACAACAACGGCCCCGTCGTAGAGGTCATTTGCCCTTGTTATTATCTGGTCTCCCACACGGAGGCCGTCTCCCGTCTCCTCCACCATATAGTAGTCCCCATCCTCGGCTATTACGTCCACATACACCATGGCTGCCTGGAGCCCCTCCAGTATGTACACGAAACTGTCTCCGTCTTCGTCCAGATGAACCGCCTCCTTGGGAACCCTTATGCCCTGGAGGCTCTCAAATACTATAGTCGCCGTAAGCTCCCTCAGGGAGGCCACGGACTGCATGTAATCCCCGCAGGAGAACACCACCACGCACTCCCCGTCCTCCGCATCGCTCACGCTCTCCACAGTCATCTGCAGGCTGGCACTGTACGTCTTTGAGAAGTCCAGCCTCACCGTATCGCCTGTGGACAGCCACACCGAGGCCGACTCATCCACAATGGCGGCATAGTACCAGGTGATCCCTGATATCATCTTTCCTATGGTATCCGCACTAACGTCGGCAGGCGAGGCGAACATGCTCCTGAGCTCCGCCGGTCCCACGCCCTCAAGCGCCTCCGGGCTCACGCTTTCAAATCCATCAACTCCGGACGTGAAAGTGCCGGCAAAAGGAGCCAGCACCTGCTCCGTATCGGAGGATGACTGGCCTATAAGGCTCTGGAGTTCCTCCTCCAGGCTCTCGATCTGCGCCGCCTGGTCCTCCTGGGTAATATCTGTCCCGGATATAATATAGGTGTCCGCGTTCATAGCCAGCGAATAGAGCTCTGAGAGGTCACCGCTGGATACGGCACGTGACAGGTCAAATACCGTCTCCTGGGCAAGCTCCTGGCTCGTCTTTCCGCTCTGGGCCGCGCTGAGCTGTTCTATCCTGTTGCGTATGTCCTGTATCTGCTGAGCCCTCTCCATGGCCTGGGAGCCGTTATATCGGAAAGCCACAGCCTGTCCGCTGGATACTTTTTCCCCGTCGGACACTATCACCGCCACGTTGCCGCTGGCGCTGAGCGTTGACTCGCTTCTGACAGCGTACCCTTCCGACTCCATATTCTCACTGAGCTCGAAAGCAGTGGCCTCCACGGTCTGGAACGGGTCTGCGCGCGACCGTATCACCGAGGCGGATATGTATATCACCAGCGCCGCAAGGACGACGACTGATACGAATTTTAAAAGAGAATCGCTTCTCTCCAAATGGGGCACTCCTCTCCCGCCTTACCGGAGCCCGGCGGCGAAAACCTTCAGACAGTGCCGCCCTCCCAGGGCGGGCGTCTTTGTGGCTATTATAACACAAAAATCCAGGATGTGAAGTGCTCAGACTGCGGCGGCCTCCATCTCCCGCGTCTCCTCAGCCGTGTCTCTGATGCTCAGCCGCTTCATGGGCGCTATGGTGGATATGGCGTGTTTATATATAAGCTGCTGTTTCCCATCGCTCTCCAACACCAGTGTGAAGTTGTCAAACCCCGCCACTGTGCCGCGCATCTGGAAGCCGTTCACCAGGAACACTGTCAGCGGCACACTTGCCCGCCTTGCCTGGTTCAAAAACACATCCTGCAGGTTCTGAGATTTCATCATAGTAAGCCGTCCTTTCCCGGGCGGCAGTGCCGCCCATCTCTATATTTATTGACGGCTCCATCTTATACCAGTTGTTTCCAAAAACTTGTCGAAATCCGCAAGGCTTCATCAAAATCGGGCGTTTTTTCCCAATTGATCCTCAGCGCGTCCCCATAGCGCCCGCACCAGGAGATCTGGCGCTTCGCGTAGCGGCGGGAGCCGCGCTTTATAAGCTCCAGGGCCTCCTCCATGGTCGTCTCGCCGGCCAGCGCCGCGGCTATCTCCTTATAGCCGATGGCCTGCATGGCCGTGGAGCCAGCTTCCAGGCCGGATGACAGCAGCCCCTGCACCTCGCTGATGAGGCCCGACTCCACCATCTGGTCCACCCTGGCATCGATCCTCCTGTAGAGCTCCGCCCTGTCACTGAAATTCAGCACTATATATGCCGCATCATACCTGGGTGGGCGCGATCTTGTGATGGTGTCGTGTCCCGATATGCTGACCCCCTCCTCCAATGCCTCGAAGGAGCGCACCACTCTCTTCTTATCGTTGGGGTGCAGCCTGCCAGCCCGCTCCGGATCCCGCTCGCGGAGCAGCTCCAGCATCCTCTCCCCGCCTATCTCGTCGTACATGGCCGAGTATTTCTCCCGGCTCCCGGAGCTTCTGGGGGCAAAGTCCCTGCCCGATATAAGGGACTCTATATAAAGCCCCGTGCCGCCCACTATTACCGGCACGCGGCCCCTTGAGAGTATGTCGTCGCAGCAGCGTGAGGCCTCCTGAACGTATCTGGCCGCGGAGTAGCCCTCTTCTGGGTCCGCCACGTCTATCATGTGGTGGGGCACATCCTCCATCTCCGCCCTGGTGGGCTTCGCGGTGCCAATGTCCATGCGCCTGTATATCTGCATGGAGTCGGCCGACACCACCTCGCCGCCAAGGGCCTTAGAGAGCATCACTCCAAGACGGGTCTTCCCGGTGGCCGTGGGGCCTGTGACTACAAGAACCCTGTCCATGCTCAAGCCCTCTTAAAGCCCCGGTCCAGCTGGGAGCGTGTTAGCTCCATGCTGACGGGCCTTCCGTGGGGGCAGTAGCGCACGTCGCCCCGCATAACCTTGTCTATGAGGCCCATGACCTCCCTGGGGTCTGAACTGCGCCCCGCCTTTATGGCCGCCTTGCAGGCCACCGTGTGCATGACGCCGTCCCGCATGGACTCAAGATCCCGGCGGCCGCCGTTCCTCAGTTTTTCGGCCAGCTCTTCCACAAGCGCCGCGCCGTCGCCCAGGTCGATGTCGGAGGGTATCTGCCTTATTGCAACGGACCCGTCCCCGAAGTCGTCTATCTCGAACCCGAACTCACTGAGAAGCTCCCCGTTCTCGCCTATCACCCGGGCGGTTTCCTCGTCCACCTGGCATATCACCGGCGAGAGGAGCACCTGTGAGGCGGCCTCATGCCCCCGCTCCCGGAGGGTGTCGAATATCACCCGCTCGTGGGCGGCGTGCTTGTCTATCAGTATTATGCTGTCCCCCCGCTCCACTATAAGGTAGGTGGCCAGAGCCTCGCCAATGAACCTGTATCCCCTGGCCTGGGGATCCCTCGCCGCGTCCTCCGGCGCCTTTGAGTGCTCTCTGGCTGCCGCCGGCATATCCAATCCCACGGTGCTGCCGCCCCGGCCCGTGCCGGGCGCATATCCTCTCTCCGGCACCCCATCCGCCTCTCCCTGAGGCGTCCGCGGGTTCACCCGTGGCATATCT
>CALXAF010000158.1 GCA_944386185.1 uncultured Oscillospiraceae bacterium | reverse complement strand
TACTTATATATTCAGATGTGCTGGCATACGCTTGAGTCTCTTGACGGGCTTCTCACGATTTTGGCACAGCTTCAAGGGCCTGGCGCTGTCTCTGGGCGCACTCCTCCAGGTCCTTAAAATCTCCCAGATTTTCAAGCCCTACGCCGGAGGCATCCACACCCATAGTATAACTGCTCTGGTGCCACGCGCTGAGCGTTGCCGGGAACTCCCCATTTATCTGTCCTCGGAGGCTCTCTGCCCGGAGAGAACACACCTCTGAAAGTGTCTCCACTGCCAGCAGATGGTCCTGAAACGACGACCACCTTGTTGGATCATCCTCTACATACTGAGCTATCGTCTCAGATACACCCTCTATCCTTTCACGGAATAGCCCGCTCTCGAAATAGCCCTCTATCAGCCCATCCATATATGCCCGATAGCCCTGGAAATATTCATTATTTTTCATCAGCTGATGATAAAGGGGGCGCTCCATCATCACTTCCCCCTCGTATGGGGTGTTCATAGGGTAGTTTATAATGACGTTCGGATCGCGGATCGGATCGGTCATGCCAAGGGCGTATGTACCGAAGGCCAAATTATAGTCCCAGGGCAGCATTGATATTATCCCGTCTTCCTCGTACAGTATATAGTTGTGGCCTGTAGGGCCAAGGTAACTGTCCCAGTTCATCAAAAACACCTGCGCGGCAAAGTACCGCAGCACCTGGTCCACGTTTACGGCGCTCTCCAAATCCTCACCTGTTGAGAGGGTTTCCAGCGCCTCTATCAGCCTTGCCTTGTCAGATTCTGTGACGCTAAACTTGGCGTTATTAAAAATGTTGGGATAAAGCGACGGGCTCTCTCCCCTGTACTGCAGATACAGGTCAGCGTTATCACCGTCTATTGAGATGTACCCTGGTTTATAGATCTCTCCGTGGTCCAGCCCAAAGTTCCGCCTGGCAAAGCCCTCCTCCATCTCCTCAACAGCCAAAAACAGCCCCCACGGCGCGCCGTTTACCTCCACCCAGACATAACTGGTAAGAGGGGATGGCACGCCCATATAGTCCATCATGTCGTAAGCTATAAAGGCTTTCATATAGCTGTTGTCCTGGAACAGGCTGTCAAGGGAGAGCTTGTCAAGTCCATGATAGCTCTGTGGGGTGTAGTGGTCAAATTCTACCTTCAGGCTGTATCTGGCAAGGCCGTACTCCTCAGTCAAATGGAGGGAATTGTTGCCCTTTGCCCTTATCCCCACGTTATTGAATGTCTCTCCGTCGATTGTAATTGAGCACGGGGAATACGTCTCCTCAGGCGCCGAAGCTGTGAAAGACTGCCAATCGTCAATCGCTATCTCAACGCTGTGTACTCGGCCGCTGTCAAAAAGGCGCTGTACGTATCCGGGGGCGCCGCTTGCCGGCTCCAACCCGATCACGTCCCACATGAACAGTGCTGCTGTTATCAGCAGGGCCAGGATAGCGGCGGCCATTGCCGCCCTGTCCATCTTTCTCTCCTTCATCAGCCTGTGTAGTCCCCGTTGTAGGAGACCAGCGTCACATACTCCACACCCTCTAGAGCCGATATGGCCTCGACAAATCCGCTGCCGCTGTCTATAAGGCGCACCTCGTAGTCTAGCTCAAGCTTGCCTGGCTCTATACTCTTGCTTTTCAGGCTCCACCTTCTGACCGAGGCCTCCACTATACCCGCGACTGACGCCTCAAGCTCCGGCGAGGCACAGTGTACGACCAAAATATACGGCCGGTCCCCCGAGGGTCTTTTTGACATTACCAGCAGGACACAGCCTATCGCCAGGCTCCCCAGCACCGCAAGCGGTATGAGTCCGGAGGCCAGTATAATCCCCACCGCCAGTGACCAGAACAGGAACACTATATCCATAGGTTCCTTTATTGCCGCCCTGAATCGTACGATAGACAGGGCGCCCACCATGCCCAGTGAGAGTACCACGTTGCTTGTGACTGCCAGTATTAATATCGCCGTTATCATAGCTATCGCCACTAGGGATATCCCGAAAGAAGGGGAGTACATAACGCCCCTGTAGGTCCGCCTGTATATAAAGAAAATAAATATCCCCAGGAGCAGCGACAGCGCGACTGCTATTGCCATATCCAGGATCGATACCTGTGAGAGCCGCTCAATAAAGCTGGATTTAAATATGTCCTGGAAAGTGGTGTTTTCCATGCTTCCTCCCCGCCGTCAGCCAAGCCTGCGGCACATCGTGTATTTTGATATCGACATATGCTGCCCTGTGCATCCCTGCAGGGCAATCCTTACAATGTCTGGAAGAAATCCGTCGTACTTTACCTCAAGTATCACCTGTCTCCCCTCAGGCGGGATATCCCTCCCGTCAGGCCGGAGAAAGCTGTCCGCGTTATACTGTGTCCGCACATCCCTGTCCAGCGTCACACGGGTGTTGCCGGGCCGAAGGGTGAATGCCTCCCTGTAGTATGAGACTATCACCCGCGGGCGGAGCAGCTCAGTCCTGAGCTTTGTGCAAAATTCCCTGACAACCGGCTCCTCCCTCCCAGCAAGGACACCTGAGCCCTTTTCAATAAGCTGCCGCGTCTCCTGATACGTCAACGCAGCGCTTATTTTCCCACACAGGCCGTTTACTTTGTACTTCTTCTCCAGCTTTATAAGGGATGTGTTGTCTCCATAACGGCGCAGTCTGAATTTCTCCCGCAGTGGGACCCCGTCCAGCTTTTCCCTGAGCGCCTTATCCCACGGGGTGTCGTAATAGAGGCTGACCACCTGGTAGCCGCCGTCCTCTCCCGCAT
>CALXAF010000157.1 GCA_944386185.1 uncultured Oscillospiraceae bacterium | reverse complement strand
AAGATTTTCAGGGAGGTGTACCTGCTGACAGGAAACTACCCCTATGAGGCGCTGTACACGCTGCAGCACTTTATGAACAACACCTTCGGGTCCTTGGATTTCCAGAAGCTCTCCGCGGCGGCGGTGCTGATGGCCGCGGTCATGGTCGTTATAATAGCCATACTTTTCAAAATAGAGGACTGGTTCGGAAAGGATGTGGAGGGATGAGAAAGAAGAGCCTCCTGGGCCGCGCCTGCGCTTTCATAACGGCGGCCATATTTGCCCTGGCTTTCCTGCTGCCCACAATCCTGACTATGACGAACTCTTTTATGACCCAGTCGGAAATAGACGCAAACTACGGCCAGGTATTCAAAAGCAGCACCAGCGGGTCGAACTTTGTCGCGGAACAGGTAAACCTTAAGTTCATACCGGACAAGGTCAGCTTCACCCAGTATTTCAAGGTGCTTTTCCAGAGCCCGGAGTATCTGTTGAAGTTCTGGAACTCGGTGATACTCACAGTGCCCATTGTGCTCCTGCAGGTGGCGGTGGCGGCAATAGCCGCATACGGCTTCACCCGCTGGCGGGGAAAGGTCCGGGCGGGGATATTCTTTTTCTACGTGATACTTATGCTGATGCCATACCAGGTGACGCTGGTGCCAAATTATCTGGTGTCAAGCTGGCTGGGGCTGCTGAACACCAGGTGGGCCATAATCCTGCCCGGGGCCTTCGCACCCTTCTCGGTGTTCCTGCTCACAAAGTATATGCGCCGCATACCGGCCTCGCTTATAGAGGCGGCGAAACTGGATGGCGCCGGAGAGTGGCAGATATTCACCAGGATATGCCTGCCCCAGTGCCGTGCCGCCCTATATTCAATTGCCCTGCTTGTGTTTATAGACTACTGGAACATGGTGGAACAGCCGCTTATACTCCTGTCGGATCCGGAGAAACAGCCGCTTTCCGTGTTCCTCTCACAGATAAACGCCGGTGAGATCGGTGTGGCCTTTGCGGTGGCCACCATCTATATGATACCAACGCTCCTGCTGTTCCTCCACGGGGAGGAATATCTTGTGGAGGGAATCGCCCATCAGGGTTCAGTGAAAGGATGAGAAGCCATGCCTGAAGAGACCAAAGTAAAGAAAAAAAGAGGCTGGGTGAAAAACGCCATTATAATCTTCCTGGCGGTTATGCTGGTTCTCACATTTTTCTCCAACACCATCATGAACCGCTCGCTGCCGGAGGTGGCGGTACAGATGGTGGATCAGAACACCATAAACACCCAGGTGCGCGGCTCGGGCACCATAAACGCCGTGCAGAACTATGAGGTATCCGTTCAGGACACCCGCACTGTCCAGACAGTGAATGTCCAGGAGGGGCAGGAGGTCAAGACCGGGGACCTGTTATTTACACTTTCAGCAGCAGATACCACGCAGCTTGACGAGGCACAGAAAACCCTGGAACAGCTGCAGCTCGATTACCAGAAAGCCCTTATAAATGCCTCCGACGCTGATTACGCGGCCCAGAACAGGGAAATACAGCGGCTCCGGGAGGATCTGAAAAAGGCCCAGGGCGAACGTGACGCCATCTACCCCAGTTATACGGATTACACAAAGGCTCTGGAGCTTATAACCACCTGCCAGCAGAAGCTGGAGAACTATAAATCCCTGGAGGTACAGGCCCAGCGGGAGGTAGACAGGGCCCAGGAAAATCTGAACGCGGCAGGCGGCGGAGAGGCGGACACATCCGCGCTGGATGCGGCCAGGCAACAGCTCCAGGAGGCGGATATGGCGCTCCAGGAGGCCCAGCAGGCATTGTCCCAGGCGCAGGACAACCTGTCATCAATAAAGCTCAACCAGGGTTATCTATACGATGAACTTGTATATGAGACTAAAGAGTGGATAGGCAGGGACTACAACAACGAGTACGGCACAGACGATGTCCCGGACCCATGGAGCGGCCTTACCGAACAGCAGAGACAGCAGGAGATCGACCGGAAGCTGCCGATCTACCTGCCGGCCAAGGCCCAGCAGTATCAGGACGACGACCCTAAACGCATCGCCTATGAGGCGATAGTAGAGGCTGAGGGCCAGGTGTCTGCCGCCCAGAAGACCGCGAACGACGCGCAGAGAGCGAGAACAAACGCACAAAATGCCTATAACAAGGCTCTGAACGATTACCAGCAGTCAATAAACGACAGTACGGCCTACGAGGCCCTGAAGAAGGCGCTGAGGGAGGCCCAGGACAGGCTCTCGGCCATACAGGCGTCCATAACTGAGACGCAGAATTCTCTGGATACTGAGAAGGCGAATACTGAGTCCTATAAGACGGCTTCGGACAGCGTGGATACAATAGAACAGAGCATTGAAGATAAAATCTTTGAACTGCAGCAGCAGCAAAAAGAGGATAACAAGACGGAGAAGATAGAGGCGCTGGATCTGCAGGCAATGAGAGGGCAGATAGCCGATCAGCAGGAATTGATAGCCAAGCTTGGCGGCGGGAACGGCAGCTCAAACGAGATATTGGCGCCGGTGTCCGGCGTAGTCCGCTCCGTCAGCATCACTGCAGGGAACCAGACCGTATCCGGGGAGGCCATGGCAGTGATCGAGGTGCCGGACCTGGGCTACCAGGTGGAGTTCTCCGTCACCAGCGAGCAGGCCAGCAAACTCACCATCGGCGATGAGGCCCAGATATCCAACAGTTACTGGTGGAGCTCCGGGGAGATGACGGCAAAGCTCCTGAACATAAAGACTGATCCTCAGTCGCCCCAGCAGAATAAGATACTTGTGTTCTCGCTGGAGGGAGAGGACATAGCCGCAGGTTCCCAGATAGCACTCTCTATAGGCGCCAGGAGCGTGAACTATGATACTGTGGTGCCCAACAGCGCCATAAGGCAGGACACAAACGGCACTTTCGTATATATGCTTGTGGCGCGTCAAAGCCCCCTGGGCAACAGATATGTGGCACAGCGGGTGGATGTGACGGTATCTGCCACAGACGACATAAACAGCGCCGTTTCCGGCGGACTTGCCACGGGTGACTATGTTATAACCACGTCCACAGCCCCCGTTGAACCGGGTATGTACGTACGGATGGCCGAATCCTGATGCCTCCTAAAAGCACGGGGGGATGATCCGGCGCATCATTTAAGTGAGGTGGGCCTTTATGAGAGCCTTCAGAAAAAGAAAAAACCAGATAATACTGCTCATAGTCATAGCGGCATGTGTCATTGGGGCTGTGTCTATGGCCATGGTATACGGCTCACTTGCCGGTAAACTGGAGTCCCAGCGGGCGGCTGAAAGATTCCAGGGTGAGAGCGGGACACGATTTGCCCAGGTGACGGCTTTCTTCCCTGTAAACGCGGGTATCGACAGGAACCAGGTCTTTAATTTCCAGCAGAGCCTTGAGACGGGGCTCACAGGCGCATCACTGGAGGCGCCGGAGGGCGGCAGCCTCTATATGGACGCTTGGAGCGCCAAAGGCACTGTATCGGTCACGGGTGAGCGCGGCACCGCCAGCGTGGAGGTGCTGGGGGTCGGGGGTGAGTTTTTCCGGTTCCATCCCCTATACCTTCGTTCCGGATCCTACATATCCTCAGATGACCTGATGCAGGACAGGGTTATCCTGGATGAGGAATTGGCCTGGCAGCTGTTCGGCGGAGTTGATCTTGCGGGGATGCAGGTGATGATCGGCGATAAGCCATATCAGGTGGCGGGTGTTGTGTCCCGGGAGACTGACTGGGCCACACGGCGGGCCTATACAGGCGGGCCTGGTATGTTTATGTCCTATGAGGCGCTCTCGGCCATGTCTGAAATACCCATAAGCTGCTATGAGCTGGTGTGCGCCGACCCGGTCTCAGGATTCGCTCTGTCACAGGTCACGGAGGCTTTTTCCGAGGCTGTGACACTGGAGAATAGCTCGAGATTTTCGGTTGAGTCAATATTTGGCGTGATAGGCGATTTTGGAGAGAGATCCATGCGCGAGGCAGCAGTTGCGTTTCCATATTGGGAAAATGCTGCCAGGCTTCAGGAGGACTACCTGGCGGTAGTCCTGCTGGCGGCGCTTTTGTTTGCAATCCTTCCATCTGTAACGGCGGTTATTGCGGCGATCCTTCTTGTAAGGGCAGGCTGCAAAAAGCTCCGACGGAAGGTGCCGGAGCTTATAGAGCGGCGTCAGGAGGAGCGGTACAGACGGCGTGAGGCAGATAATGATGTGAGGTGACAGTGTGGCGCAGGTTATTTTTGAACATGTGAAGAAGGTCTACGACAAGTCTGTGGTGGCCGTGGAGGATTTTGACCTGGCCATACGGGACAGGGAGTTTGTCGTATTTGTCGGACCATCCGGCTGCGGCAAGTCCACCACACTCAGGATGGTGGCGGGGCTTGAGGAGATAACGGAAGGGCAGCTATATATAGGTGACACGCTGGTGAATAATGTGCTGCCAAAGGACAGGGACATATCCATGGTGTTCCAGAACTATGCCCTATACCCGCATATGACGGTGTATGACAACATAGCATTCCCACTGAAGATGAGGAAGATGCCAAAGAGTGAGATAAAAAAGAGAGTCACTGAGGCGGCTGAGATACTGGATATAACCGACCTTTTAAAGCGTAAGCCAAAGGCCCTCTCAGGCGGTCAGAGGCAGAGAGTCGCCATAGGCCGCTCCATCGTCAGGGAACCGAAGGTGTTTTTGATGGACGAGCCGCTTTCAAACCTGGATGCAAAACTGCGCAACCAGATGCGCACAGAGATAATAAAGCTCAGGCGGAGGATAGATACCACATTTATATATGTCACCCACGACCAGACGGAGGCTATGACCCTTGGGGACAGGATAGTGGTGATGGACAGGGGGCACATCATGCAGGTGGGGACGCCGCAGGAGGTCTATGCCCGTCCGGCAAATATGTTCGTCGCCGGATTCATAGGGATGCCCCAGATGAACTTCATAGGGGTGGAACTTGACGTCTCAGAGGGCAGGTACAGTGTTTTGGCCGGCGGGGAGACGTTTCTGCTCACTGATGCCGCATCCACAAAACTCCGGGAGAGGCAGGTTGCCCCGGGAGAGGTGATAATGGGCATACGGCCCGAGCATCTGGACGTGGGTGAACGGGGCATGGCTGTTTCGGCCGATGTGTGTGAGATGACAGGCGGTACAGTTAATATACACGCTTTCCTGGGGGAACGTGAGCTGATCGCCGCCGTGCCGTCCCACTCACGGGCGGCGGAAGCCCCGCCTGTACCGGGAAGCATAATACACCTTATGCCGGAAGTAGACATGATACAGCTCTTTGATAAGGACACAGGTGGGAGTCTGCTGTGGAATCAGCCAAAAGAGCGGGAAACATTCTTTCCCGCGGCAGAGGACGATAGACGGTAAAGTTTCATCCGGCGCTTTTCAGCGCCGGAATGGTCCTATGCAGCCGGACAAAAACAAAAATTCCCCCTTGACAAAAGGCGGAATACTGATGTATCATAATTCGCGAGCAAAGGCGATGATGGGAAAAAAGCCGCTCAAGCCATTTTCAGGGAGCTGCCGGTGGGTGCGAGGCAGTATTGGCGGGCCGGTATAACTCCTCCCTGAGCCGTGGGCCGAAAAGTGATGAGTAGGTCTTACCGGGTCCTCCCGTTACAGGGGTGCGCGTTGTTTGACGCGGATGAGTGGGCGCCCCAGGGCGTCAAGAAGAGTGGTACCGCGGAGTTTGATATTTCTTCGTCTCTTCTATCCAAATGTTCAGCATTTTGGGTAGAGGAGCTTTTTTATACCCAAAAGGCGGAAAGGAAAATGAATGAAAGGTTTTGAGAAGTACACAAGGCAGTTTTTCCCGGTGGAAAATCCGCCGATGGAGTGGGCGAGGAAGACGTACATAGACAAGGCGCCCATATGGTGCAGTGTGGACCTGAGAGATGGGAACCAGGCGCTGGTCATACCCATGGGGCTTGAGGCGAAGCTGGAGTTTTTCAAGCTCCTGGTTGACATAGGCTTCAAGGAGATAGAGATAGGCTTTCCGGCCGCCAGTGACACTGAGTACGAATTCTGCCGCACCCTGATCGAGAGGGATATGATACCGGAGGACGTGTCAATCCAGGTGCTGACACAGGCAAGGGAGCATATCATAGCAAAGACATTTGAGGCCATAAGGGGTGCTAATAATGCGATTGTCCACCTCTACAATTCCACCTCCCTGGCCCAGCGCCAGCAGGTTTTCCACAGGTCCAGGTCGGAGATCATAGATATAGCGGTAAAAGGGGCGGAGGCCTGCCTGCAATACAGCGAAAAGACCGAAGGGAGGTTCCGGCTTGAATACTCGCCTGAGAGCTTCACGGGTACTGAGCCTGACTTTGCCCTGGAGATATGCAACGCCGTCACACGGGTATGGAAACCGACTCCGGAAAACAAGGTGATAATGAACCTGCCTGTAACAGTATCACACTCCATGCCACACGTGTACGCAAACCAGGTGGAGTACATGTGCCGGAACCTGGAGGGGCGGGAGAACATAATCGTCTCCATACACCCGCATAATGACAGGGGATGCGCCGTCGCAGACAGCGAGATGGGAGTGCTTGCCGGCGCCGAGAGGGTAGAGGGTACCCTCTTTGGCAACGGAGAGCGCACTGGAAATGTGGACATCATAACCCTGGCCCTCAACATGTATTCCCAGGGCGTGGATCCTGGCCTTGATTTTTCAGACCTGCCCGCCATAACAGAGGTCTACGAGCGCGCTACGGGCATGAAAGCCTATGAGCGGCAGCCATACAGCGGGCAGCTGGTGTTCGCGGCGTTCAGCGGCTCACACCAGGATGCCATCGCAAAAGGCATGAGGTGGCGCACAGAGCACCCGGAGGAACCCTGGAGAGTCCCGTATCTGCCTATCGACCCAAGAGACCTGGGAAGGGAGTACGAGGCGGATGTCATACGCATAAACTCCCAGTCCGGAAAGGGCGGAATAGGCTTTATACTGGAGACACAATATTCCCACGACCTGCCGCCTAAGATGCGGGAGGACTTCAGCTATCATGTGAAGCGCATCTCCGACAGGCGTCACTGTGAGATCCACCCCAGGGAGATATACGACATATTCATGCGGGACTATGTGAACGTATCCTCACCGCTGTCTGTGCCGGAGAGCCACTTTAAACAGACGCCGGAGGGGATAATAGCCAGCTGCACCATAGACTATATGGGACGCAGCCAGGTGGTGGAGGCCTGCGGGAACGGGCGGCTTGACGCTGTGAGCAACGCCGTGATAAAGGGCATAGGCGCTTCCTACACCCTTGAGACATACACAGAACACGCGCTGGAGGTGGCCTCCAGCGCAAAGGCGGCATCCTATGTGGGCATAAAAGACGGTTCCGGCAGGCTCTTCTGGGGCGCCGGAATAAGCAGCGACATAATCGTGTCATCAATCAGGGCACTTGTCAGTGCAGTGAACAGGCTCCTGGCGAAGAGTAGAGGAGAGGAGTGATATTATGGGAATGACAATGACACAGAAGATATTGGCGGCACACACGGGCCGGGATAAGGTGGAGGCCGGGGAGCTTATCCTGGCCAGCCTGGACCTTGTTGTGGGCAACGATGTGACCTCGCCTGTGGCCATCAGGGAGTTTGAGAAGATGGGCGCGAAAGAGGTGTTTGACCGGCAAAAAGTCGCCATGATAATGGATCACTTCGTACCCAATAAGGATATAAAGTCAGCCCAGCAGTGCAAGATATGCCGTGACTTCTGCCGGGAGGGCGATGTGACAAACTTCTATGACGTGGGACGGATGGGTATCGAGCACGCGCTGATCCCGCAAAACGGCCTTGTGACGGCCGGTGACGTGGTGATAGGCGCAGATTCCCACACCTGTACCTACGGCGCTCTTGGAGCGTTTTCCACGGGAGTGGGCTCTACAGACATGGCCTGCGGCATGGCTACGGGAAAGCTCTGGTTCAAGGTCCCGGGAGCCGTCAGGTTTGAACTCACAGGATCGTTGGGTAAGTATGTGACGGGCAAGGACGTAATACTGCATATTATAGGCGAAATAGGAGTTGACGGGGCGCTATACAGGTCCATGGAGTATACAGGCCCCGGCCTTAACACCCTCACCATGGAGGATAGATTGACCATGGCCAATATGGCCATCGAGGCCGGCGGCAAAAATGGGATTTTTGAGGTGGATGAGGCCACACTGTCATTCCTCAGGGAACATGGCGCCAAGGAGCCTTCAGTATATAAGGCGGACGCTGACGCCGTATATGACGATACATATAAAATAGATCTCTCCCAGATACGCCCCACAGTTGCTTTCCCGCACCTTCCGGAGAACACCCGCACAATAGACCAGGTGGGCGATGTTAGGATAGACCAGGTGGTGATCGGCTCATGTACAAATGGGCTGTATAAGGATCTTGCAGAGGCGGCCAGCATAATCAAGGGACGCCATGTGGCGAAAGGCGTGCGCGCCATAGTGATCCCGGCCACCCAGGAGATATACATGAGGTGCCTGGAGGAGGGGCTTATAAAGACTTTTATAGAGGCCGGATGCGTGGTGTCCACACCCACCTGCGGCCCGTGCCTCGGAGGATATATGGGTATACTGGCTGCCGGCGAGAGGGCCGTGTCAACCACAAACAGGAACTTTGTGGGCCGCATGGGCCACCCGGAGTCGGAGGTCTATCTGGCCAGCCCCTATGTGGCGGCGGCAAGCGCCATAGCGGGAAAGATAGCCGGGCCTGAGGAGGTGCTCTGATGAAAAAGACAGGAAATGTGATAAAGTACGGGGACAATATAGATACCGATGTAATAATCCCCGCCAGATACCTGACCACAGGCGACCCGGTGGAGCTGGCCGCCCACTGCATGGAGGATCTGGACGGCACATTCAGGAGCCGTGTAAAGGAGGGGGACATCCTGGTTGGCGGCTGGAACTTCGGCTGCGGCTCATCCCGTGAGCATGCGCCGATAGCCATCAAGGCCAGCGGCATATCGCTTGTGATAGCCAAGAGCTTTGCCAGGATATTCTATCGGAACTCCATAAACATCGGACTGGCCATTATAGAGTGCCCAGAGGCGGTGGACGCCATCTCCGATGGGGACAGGGTGGAGGCAGACCTGGACACCGGCGTAATAACAGACGTCACGACAGGTGGGAGCTTCAATGCCGCCCCTTTCCCGGAGTTCATACAGAAGCTCATCTCAGCCGGAGGACTTGTGGAGGCCGTGAAGGCCGGTCTCATCGAGTGAGGGGGATGGAAATATGGCGTACGATATAGCGCTGCTGCGGGGCGATGGCATTGGGCCGGAGATCGTGGACAGCGCGGTGGCAGTCCTGAGGGCCGTCGGCAAAAAGTACGGCCTGGATTTTAACTTCACGAACTATCTTATCGGCGGGGCGGCCATTGACGAGACTGGCGTGCCGCTGCCAGAGGAGACGGTGAAAGGCTGCCTTGGCGCCCAGTGCGTGCTGCTGGGGGCTGTGGGAGGCCCCAAGTGGGACGGATTGCCTGGGGATAGGCGTCCGGAGAAGGCACTGCTTGGCATACGCTCAGCACTGGGGCTCTATACAAACCTGCGCCCTGCCAGGCTCTTTCCGGCACTCTCGGACGAGTGCCCGCTGAGGCGTGACATTGTGGACAGGGGTTTTGACCTGATGATCGTCCGTGAGCTCACCGGCGGGATATACTTTGGGGACAGGGGCTACAGAGACGGGAGATACGGCCGCGAGGCTTTCGACACTGAGAGCTACAGCGCCTACGAGGTGGAGCGGATAGCCCGGGCCGCCTTCAGTATAGCCGGAGGCAGGAGGAAGAAGGTCACAAGCGTGGACAAGGCAAATGTCCTGGAAACCTCGCGCCTCTGGAGGGCGACAATGGAGAAGGTGTCAGAGGAATATCCCGACGTGGAGCTTGGCCACATGTTTGTGGACAACGCGGCCATGCAGCTGGTGCGCGACCCGGGACAGTTTGATGTCATAGTAACCAGCAACATGTTTGGGGATATCCTCTCTGACGAGGCGTCCCAGATATCCGGCTCAATTGGGCTGCTGCCATCCGCCTCGCTGGGCGAGGGGAGCCGGGGCATGTATGAGCCGATACACGGTTCCGCGCCTGACATAGCGGGACAGGGTATAGCTGATCCGCTGGCGGCTATACTCTCCGCGGCCATGATGCTGAGGATATCGCTGGGACTTGAGCGGGAGGCTGATGACATAGAGCGGGCTGTGGATCAGGCAATATCCGACGGCTTCCGCACGCCGGATATTGCCAGAGCCGGCGGTGAGAGCGTAACAACCCGGGAGATGACCCAGGCGGTCATCGACAGGATATAAATTGAGGACAGAGAAAAAGGAGCGCCCTTTGGCGCTCCTTTTTAGGAATCTTTCAAATTATTGTTCACGTTCGGTGAAGTAGTGCTCCTGTACATATGTAACAAATTTGTTGGCCGCGTCAGAGAGCGGCACATCGCGCCTGAAACATAGACATATATCTACGCTCTCCTCAGGTATAAGCGGTACTACGGCGACAGACTCAGTCACAATGGGGCTGATACTATTTTCAAAAACCAGAGACACACCCATGCCCTCACTCACAAAGGATATTATAGACTGGGCACTGTCCGCATTGAAGGATACCCTTGGAGTAAAACCTGCCCGGTTGCACAGATTCTTTATGGCGCAGTCGCCGTAGGCACCCTCCATAAAGGAGACAAAATTCTCGTTCTTGAGTTCCCTGACATGGAGGGAATCCCTTCCGGCCATGGGATGATCTGAAGGCAACACGGCAACAAATTTGTCGCGCGCGAATGGAAGAAGGGTAAATTCATTTTCATAGGTATATGGATCCGGCAAAAAGGCAACCTCACATTTGCCGGAACGCATTTTCTCGGCCATTGTCTCCGGCGTATCGCCGAGTCCGGTTGAAACAATGAAAATGCTTGGGTCATAGTTATAGAACTGGGAGAGAAGATCGTTTATCTGATATAGAGTCCCCACCACCACAGTGTTCTTCTGATGCGTCTGCGCCTCAAGCAGCTCCTGGGTATATGCCTGCTGAAGCGATAGGAACTGCCGGGCATAGGGCAGGAATATCTGCCCGTAGATGTTCAAGCTCACACGGCGGGAAGTCCTGTCGAACAGGGTGACGCCCAACTCGTTTTCCAAGGCCTTAATGTGCCTTGACAGGGAGGGCTCAGATATGGACAGGTACTCCGCCGCATCGGCATATTTCTGCATCTCTGCCAATATGATGAACTCTTCAAAATAGCTGGTATCCATACTGCGCCTCCTCTCGCATCCCGTTCCCCGCACAAGGGACTGTGAGAGAAACGGAAAAAATTGGACTACCGCCTCTTTCTGTTATTTAATTATAACAAATAGTATTCAAATTGTCAATATGACAGTACAAAGCAGAATACTCAACTGTTTTTTATATAAAAAGACAAGTTGAATAAGTAAGAAGCCTCGACAAAACACGCCGCAGCGGCCGCAGTCAGAGCCGTATCTCAACCATCTTGCCCGGTACTATTGAATCTTCGGTGACATGGCAGTCAAAGGCAATAAGCTCAACCCCTGCGTCAGAGGCCATCTGCAGGGCCTTGCCGAAAGCTGGATGTGTATCCCAATTGGGTTCAAACCATTTAACACCCTCCATCTGTATGACGAAGGCGGCCGCGGCCCGGTATCCGTCGCCTATGGAACGAATGAGTTCGTCCATGTGCTTGACGCCGCGCTCCGTTGGCGCGTCTGGGAAGCGGACTATACCGGCGTCCTCCAGCGTGACGCCCTTGACCTCAATAAACCTTGGCCCCTGGACAGACTCTATGTAGAAGTCAAGGCGCGAGGAACCATATCTTGTCTCTGGGGAAATGAGAGACGGTACCCCAAAGCGGCTGGATCCTGTGAGCCACTCGCGAAACACGGCGTTTGGGGCAGATGAATCGATGTTTATAAGGCGTGGGCCTTTTTGAACGGATATAAGGTCAAAGCATGTGCGGCGGCTGGGGTCATGCTTTTCCTGGACAAAGACCTGGGCGCCGGGAACAAGGAGCTCACGGCACCGGCCGGTATTCTTCACATGGCATATCTGATCCTGGCCGCCTATTTCCACATGGGCGATAAACCTGTTTGGACGGCTTATGAATATGCCGGGGCGTATATCCAGATAGCGCATGTTCAATCTCCCGGCAGTTCGTTCTCCTCTGTCCTGTACCGGAGCTTTATGAGCCTTGAGAAGATGAAAGCGGCTGCAACTGCACAGAGAAGATAGGCGGCTGAGACAAGGACAGAGATGACGGTAACAGGGGAACCGGCGGCAAGAAGATACACACCAACCCCAAAGCCGGCGGCCTCAAGTATACAGTTTGCAAGCGTGTATATCCTGAACCTCACGTGCAGGTCACGGAACATCATGACGGTCATCCTCATGTCTCCGGGCAGCCTGTAGAACTGGACAAGGCAGTAGGCCATGAGCACCAGGGTGACGAGGGAACCCAATGAAGGTATAACAGCGAGATCGTGTATGTTGACAGGCACAGGCTGAAGCGCGGCCACGAGGAATATGGCCAGCGACAGGGGAATAAGGACAGTGCAGAGAAGGCGGAGCTTCTTTATGTCCTCCTGCGGATTAGTCCAGATATACCAGTCCCCGCTGTAGACAAATTCATCCCTGTATCCCTTTTTATTATTTGCGGGCCTGCGCACTTTCACGAAGTTATCTCGGAAACGCGTGCTCGCCCGCTTCTTGTCGGATCTATAAGAGTCACGGGAAAATGGATCCATTTTTATCGACCTTTCTGAAAACTATATATGGAAACGCTTCTTAAGCTCCACTATAAACTGCATACGGAGCACAATGACGCTGGATATAAGCAGAGCCGCCGCCACACAGCCCAGGACTATCATAGGCCAGCTGGTATCCTTGTACACAAAAAGCGCCAGTGCGGCCGCTGCCACTGAGGCGGCTGTCACCCAGATAAGGGGCATTATGTTGTGCCGCTGCTTAGATACGTTGGCGAAAAACAGCACGCCAAGCACGGTGAGGGAGCCAAACCAGAATATAGGCATCACAAAGTGGGCCCAGCCCGGATAGAGGAGCCACTCTATAAGCACCAGCATTATCCCGCTGGTTATTAGAAGCCTCACCCCCTGGCTTATGACGTTTCTCTCAACAAGGGGCTGCTTTAAGGCCAGAGTCCATGCCATATACATCCCCCAAACGGCTATGACGCTCCAGGCCTTGCCGCCGCACAGATAATTTATAAGCAGGCAGGCGGGGACAGCGATGAGGAACAGCCAGCCGAATATGAACCTGAGCCGGTTCATAAGAAGTGGCACAGGCTTTGGCTTTGGATATACTATCTCGTCAAGATCCATATAATTCACTCCCTGTTATCCTCATGCTTATACCGTTTTCAGTAAGCAGGGCGCGCATGCGCTCCTCAAAGGACGGGTCAGCGGTGAGCTTTGTTATGGAGAAGGTGGCGGTGTCGCCCACGGTGACCATGGAACAGGCAACCCGGTTTATGGCCACGGTTCCCAGAACAAAGTCCATCTTCTCCACATACGGCTCCATTTCCTCAGGCAGACGAATAACGCCAAGATTCGACAGAGTGGTGGTAAAGACCCGGTCTCCCAAAAATCCATAGACTATCTTGGCAACAGGAGCCTTTATGAAGAGAGGTATGAAACGCAGGGAACGCACCAGTTTCACAGCTCCGTTCATCATCTCCTGCATGCTTCTCCTAGATATATTCTCGCGGAGCTGCTCAACCACCCTGGGAAGCACGGAGCCTATATCGTGTATCTCATCCAGCGGCAGTTTTATGCCGCAGTATAAGGAAAAGTTCCTGAGGGTTTTTGAATCAAAGTAACCGCGCATATTTACCGGCACCTGGATATTTATGATCCCGTGGTGCTCATCACAGGCGGCTTTACAGGCAATGAACATCATCGACACCATTAGGGCCGTAACTGACGCGCCATGACTTCTGGCGAGGGCGTGGAGCTTGGAACTGGACATATCGAAATGTATCACCTGGCATGGGGAGACACGGCTCAGAGGCCCGCTCAGCTGCATGGCCGGCTTGTCCACAAAGCCGGAATGCCGTTTTCCAGAGACACTACCGGGGAAGTCATCAGCGGACTCTGAAGCGTCCGGAGTCGCGTCAATATCGAGCACGCCGTCTGAACAGGGGATGTTTTTACCCATAAGACGAAGATATTCGGCAGCTAGAGTCTTTAAAAAGACCATACCTCCGGTACCGTCGGTGAGTATATGAAAGAACTCGGCGCTGATCCTGTTTTTATAGTAGAGCACCCGGAAGGACTGAGAACCGGTGAGCGACACATTCATTGGCGCGCAAGGCAGGTAGGTCTCAGGTTCCACAGTAAAGCGTGCCTTTGTGGAGTCTATATAATGCCAGAAAAACCCACGTTTTATAGTAGTGGCAAAAAACGGGAAACGCTTAATAGTGAAATCAAGTGCCACCTGGAGTATTTCAGGCACGACGTCACTGTCCATATAGACAGACAGCCGGAATACCGACATCTGCCTGTGGCTCATTGAGAGCGGATAGACCTTTGCGGCGTTATCCAGCGGATACCAGGTAGTGGCCGGGCGGGAATAGAATCCGCCGAGGCTTGAAAGGGGCATCAGCTCTATTGCCCTGCCAATTGATACCCCATGGCGGGAATAGAACATGAAGGCGTTTTCAAAATCGTGGATAAGATCCTGCCGCCACTCGCTGGGGAGCGCCAGCCTCTGGTTCAGCTTGTGGAACCAGGAGCTTAGTGTGTCCCGGTCCTCTTGCGAGAGCTGGGAGAGATAATCTGTATATTTTTTTGAGGCTTTGCGTTTTCTTGACATTTCCTCAACTCCAAGGGTCAAAGGGTCACGTCGGCGGTTATGCCACCTGTGTAGGATATGAGTTCCGCTGGAGACAGGAGCATCTGTTCCCCCCTGACTCCGGCGCTTACAGCGATTATATCCCAGAGCAGGGCTGTCTCGTCAAAATATGTGGGAAATTTTTTCTTCATTCCCACCGGGGAACAGCCGCCGCGTATATAGCCGGTGAGCTCAAGAAGCTCCTTCACGTGTATCATGTCCACCTTCTTATTCCCGGATACCTGAGCTGCCTTTTTAAGATCCAGCTCCAGCACTACAGGTATGCAGAATACGGCGGGGCCTGTCCTGTCGCCGCGGGTTACTAAAGTCTTAAAGACCTGCTCGGGAGGAAGGCCTACTGCCTTGGCAGCGTGGAGACCAGATAAGTCAGACTCCTCCCACGGGTACTCGCGTATCTCAAATTCTATGCCGGCAGCATCCAGGAGGCGCATGGCATTTGTCTTGACCATATACAGCACCAGCTTGAGTTCTCCAAATTGGGAACTTTAATTTTAGTATTCTAATATAGTATATCACAGGCCGGGGGCGGTGTCGACATAAAGTGTGGGGTCCTTAAAAGCCTGATGTTTGTCCAACATTACAAAAATCAAAATGTTGAGTGCCTGCCATTGTAAAAGCCTACATTTTGTGCTAGACTATAGCTCCATTCGTTTTGGAGGCGATGACATGCTGATAAACGGTATACAGAAGCTGACGCTGCTGGACTTCCCGGGACACACCGCCTGCACGGTCTTTACCGGTGGCTGCGACTTTAGGTGCCCTTTTTGCCACAACGCCTCACTTGTTCTCAGAGCCGGGGAACAGCCGGTGGTTCCTGAGGCGGAGCTGATGGCCCTGCTGGATAAGCGGCGGGGGCTTCTTGACGGAGTATGCATCACCGGAGGGGAGCCGACGCTCCAGCCGGATCTTCTCGACCTCATGGAAAAGATAAAAGAGAAGGGATACCTTGTAAAGCTGGACACCAACGGCACAAGGCCGCAGGTGATAGCCCGAGCCTTTGAACGTGGGCTTGTGGACAAGGTGGCCATGGACATAAAGACAAGCCCTGAACGGTACCAGGTGGTGGCGGGACTGCCTGAGATGGATATGAGGCCAATACGAGAGAGCGTACAGCTCCTTATGGCCCACCCGGGGAAATATGAGTTTCGGACTACGGTAGTTCGGGAGCTGCACAGCGTCCAGGATTTTGCCGCAATCGGACAGTGGATTGCCGGGGCTCAGGAGTATTATCTCCAGGCATTTAAAGATTCCGGTGACATAATAGGAGAGGGCTACTCCGCCTGTTCCAAAGAGGAAATGGAGGCCATGAGAGCGGCTGTGATGCCCTATGTGCCGTCAGCTGAGCTCAGGGGCATTGATTGAGACGAGCACAATATATAGATGAGACAATAAAAAATGGCCCAAAATATTGATGAATATTATTGACACGGGACACCAGTAATGGTAATATAGGTCTGCACGCAAATTAAGGCAAGCCAGTTTATTTCGGAGGAGAAGCTATGTACAGAGTAGAGAAGCGGGACGGAAGGATAGTTGATTTTGACATCAACAAGATAGCCGCCGCTATGAAAAAGGCCTTTGAGGCCACTGATACAAATTACGATGACAGCGTTATAGATTTCCTTGCCCTGAAAGTCACCGCCGATTTCCAGAGTAAGGTGAAGGATCAGCTCATCTCTATAGAGGACATCCAGGACAGCGTTGAGACAGTCCTCTCAAGGGGCGGATATGAGCATGTGGCAAAGGCCTACATCCTCTACCGCAAACAGCGCGAGAAGCTCCGCAATGTGGGCGAGACGGTACTGGACTACAAGAAGACTGTGGACAACTATCTGAAGATAAACGACTGGCGCGTAAAGGAGAACTCCACGGTCACCTACTCTGTAGGCGGGCTTATACTCTCAAACTCCGGCGCTATAACTGCTAACTACTGGCTCTCCGAGGTATATGACGAGGAGATAGCCAACGCCCACAGAAACGCCGATATACACCTGCATGATCTATCCATGCTCACTGGATACTGCGCCGGATGGAGCTTAAAGCAGCTCATACAGGAGGGCCTGGGCGGCATACCAGGAAAAATAACCTCATCGCCCGCAGCCCACCTGTCCACACTGTGCAACCAGATGGTGAACTTCCTGGGCATCATGCAGAACGAGTGGGCCGGAGCCCAGGCATTCTCCTCCTTCGACACTTACCTCGCCCCGTTTGTAAAGGTGGATAACCTGAGCTATAAAGAGGTTAAGCAGTGCATACAGTCCTTCGTATACGGTGTGAACACCCCCAGCCGCTGGGGCACACAGGCTCCATTCTCCAATATAACCCTGGACTGGACCGTACCGAACGATCTGGCTGAACTTCCATGCATCGTTGGCGGCAAGGAGATGGACTTCTGCTACAAGGATTGCAAAAAAGAGATGGACATGGTGAACCGTGCCTTCATCGAGATAATGATAGAGGGCGACGCCAACGGGCGCGGTTTCCAGTACCCGATCCCCACCTACTCTATCACACGTGATTTTGACTGGAGCGAGACTGAGAACAACAAGCTCCTCTTTGAGATGACCGCCAAGTATGGCACGCCGTATTTCTCAAACTACATAAACTCCGACATGGAGCCGTCAGATGTGCGCAGCATGTGCTGCCGCCTGAGGCTTGACCTGAGGGAACTGCGTAAAAAATCGGGAGGTTTCTTCGGCTCGGGAGAGTCCACCGGCTCTATCGGCGTGGTCACTATAAATATGCCGCGCATAGCATACCTATCCAAGAGCCGTCAGGAGTTCTACGAGCGCCTTGACAAGATAATGGACATCTCAGCCCGTTCCCTGAAAGTAAAGCGCCAGGTGATCACCGAGCTGCTTGAGGCCGGACTGTATCCATACACAAAGAGGTATCTGGGCACATTTGAAAATCATTTCTCTACAATCGGCCTTGTGGGAATGAACGAGGCATGCTTGAACGCGGGTTGGATCCGTGAAGATCTCACCCATGACGCAGCCCAGGAGTTCACAAAGGAAGTCCTGAACCATATGCGTGAGCGCCTCTCCGATTATCAGGAGATGTACGGCGACCTCTACAACCTGGAGGCCACCCCGGCGGAGTCCACATCATACAGGCTTGCAAAGCACGATGTGGAGCGCTACCCTGATATAATAACAGCAAACGAGCACGGCACTCCCTATTACACAAATTCCTCACACCTGCCTGTGGGCTACACCGAGGATATTTTCTCCGCTCTGGATATCCAGGACGACCTGCAGACCCTCTACACGTCCGGAACGGTATTCCACGCCTTCCTTGGCGAGAAGCTGCCAGACTGGAAAGCTGCCGCCGACCTGGTGCGGAAGATAGCTGAGAACTATAAACTGCCATACTACACCATGTCCCCAACATACTCAGTGTGCAGCGAGCACGGTTACCTCACAGGCGAACAGTTCACATGTCCGCACTGCGGCAAGCCGGCGGAGGTCTACAGCCGTATAACAGGCTACTACCGTCCCGTCCAGAACTGGAACGATGGAAAGACACAGGAGTATAAGGACAGGAAGGTCTACGATATAAAGACCTCATATGCGAGCATAGCCAAGCACACTAACATACATGAGGACCCGATCCCTGTGGGTGAGCCGGCTGAGGAGAAGAGTGAGGCCGACCAGGCCTCGGCTAAAGCCACGCTCTTTGCCACGCCCACGTGTCCGAACTGCAAGCTGGCCTGCGCTCTGATGGACAAGGCCGGGTTCCCGTATGAGAAACTTATGGCTGAGGAGCATCCGGAGCTGGTGGCAAAGTACGGCATTAAGCAGGCTCCCACCCTTGTCATTGACGATGGTGAGCATGTTATCAAGCTTAAGGGCGTGTCTGAGATAAAGAAATTTGTCACTGAATCCGTAAAGGCGGCAGTGTAAGACAGCTCGAGAACAGAATAAAGAGGGAACGCCATGCGTTCCCTCTTTTTGGGCTGTTATAATATCTTTCTGAGGTGAACTATGTACGACATAATAGTTGTAGGCGGGGGGCCGGCTGGAATGACCGCAGCGCTCTATGCCCTGCGGGCTGGCAAGAGTGTG
>CALXAF010000156.1 GCA_944386185.1 uncultured Oscillospiraceae bacterium | reverse complement strand
CTTTTCCCGGATATCGGAGCAGCGCGTCACGTATCCTGCGCACCGCGTCAAGGCACGCCTCCCGGTCTCTGTGTGAGCCGTATATAAGCCGTATGAACTTATGTTCATCAAACATGGCGCCGCCGCTCACCAGCACATGGGCCTCCCGTGCCAGATACTCAACAATCTCCTCGTCCGTACCGTAGTGAGACACATCTATCCAGAAGTAAAAGGCGCTCTGGGGCATCTGGAATTTAAGTCCCGGCACCTGGGAGAGTATATCGTATATGGCCCGGGCCCTCGCCATATACTCCTGCCTGTAGTCCTCCATAAAACTACAGTCCCTCAGAGCGGCCAGTGCTCCGGCCTGGGCCATTGTGTTGGGCGCGCCCAAAAACAGGACAGCCGTGTTCTGGTACACATTGGATATCTCAACAGGGGCCACCACATAGGCGACCCTGAAACCGCACAGGCCCATGCCCTTGGACAGCGATCCCAGTACCACCGTCCGCTCCGCCATACCGGGGAGCGCCGCGGGACACACCATCTCATACCCGTCAAACACCGTGTCCTCAAAGGCCTGGTCTACTATCAGCACCAGGTCGTGGCGTATGACAAAGTCCGCCAGCTCCATAAGGTTCTCCCTTGTGTACACCGTGGATGTAGGGTTATTTGGGTGTGTTATCACCACAAGGCGCGTCCTGTCAGTGACACGTTTTTCGAACTCATCTATCCGCAGCTTGTATCCGTCCTCGGCGTATGTGGGCACCGGTACAGACACGCCTCCTATAAGTGGCGGCACCGCGAAGTTATGGGCATACGAGGGCATTGGCATCATGACCTCGTTTTTCTCGCCGGGGGTCAGGAAAGGCTTCATAGTGAAGGAAAACAGGTTATCCGAGCCGCAGCTTATAGTTATGTTGTCTGCTGTGACCTGAACCCCGTTTTTAGAGCACACGTGCCTGGCCACTTCCTCCCGGAGCTCCTGGTCACCCACCGGGTAGGTATAGTGGGCGGCCATGGTGTTCAGGTTCTCTATCACGGCCTTCTTTACATGTTCAGGCACAGTGTCGTCCGGGCGGAACGGGTCCGCCCAGTTCATCTCGTCAATACTCCCCGTCATCTCCATTTGGAGGGCAAACGGCGAGCCCATCTTTGTCATTGGCGCGAACGCCGGGTCCATCTTTTTAGCCGGGTCAAACACGATAGTCACTCCTTTCATGAAACGGATGCGGCTTATGCCGTTTTTCCGCCGCCCTCAGGCCAGGGCTATAGCTTCAATCTCTATCTGGGCGTCCTTTGGCAGGGCGGCAACCTGGACGCAGGAGCGGGCCGGCGCGTCACCCTCGAAGAAGCCGGCATAGGCCTCGTTTATGGCTGCAAAATCCTTCAGGTCCTTTACAAAGATAGTGGTCTTCACTATCCTGTCAAGGCCGCTGCCGGCGGCCTCAAGTATGGCCGACACATTCCTCATTGAGCAGCGTGTCTGCTCCGCTATGTCCCCTGTTGATAACTCCCCCGTGGCCATGTCTATTGGCAGGCAGCCAGAGACATAGACAAACCCGTTGGCAGCAATCCCCTGTGAGTATGGGCCGATAGCCGCCGGTGCCTTATCTGTGCTTATGATCTTACGTTCCATATTATCATTCCTCCTTATATACAATTTTTTTGATTGTTAACCACATATTAATACAAAATTTTGTACATGTCAATAAGCTTGTCGTATATTTTCCACTAATTCTTTGTCTATTATAGATTTATATTTCGTTTTAATATTGAAAATTACCGTTATTTTATACATTGATTTCTTGCTTTTCAAAAATGTATATACAAAAAATTTTATTAATTTTTTGCAATAAATTGTTTCAGCTTTTATGCAACTATATTTTGTTCACTTGTGCCGTGCGGCGCTACATGGTATACTTTATATGTAATACACAGCACAACTATCAGAAAAAGAGCGGATAATATGTCAGAAAGCAACAGAAACTTCCTTCAGAAGTTCATACCTCTCGCCCGCGGGCTCCAGGAGTATCTGGGCGATATGTATGAGATAGTCCTGCATGATATAAGCGAGCCGGAGAGCTCCGTGATATTTGTTGCCGGCTCCCTGACCGGACGTCCCCTTGGCGCCCCCCTCACCAACGTGGTTATCGAGGCGCTGAAAAAGAGCGGCAACGGTACGCAGGACCTTATAGGCTACACCACCGAACATAAGGACGGCAGGCGTTTTAAATCCTCCACCATATTTCTCCGTGACGACGAGGGGATCATACGCGGCTGCTTCTGCATAAACATGGACACCTCCCTTCTCCAGTCCGCGGTCAGCCTTTTGGAACAGGCGCTGGGAGTGTTCCAGGGCAGCGGCAGTTCCAGCCGGGAGATATTTGCCTCCGACGTTAATGAGATGGTGGATCACATAGTCCAACACGAGATCGATTCTCTTGGGGTGACGCCCGAGTCTATGACCCGCGCCGACAGGCTCTCCTTCCTCTCATCCCTTGAGGAGAAGGGCATATTCGATGTAAAGGGTTCTGTAGACCGGGTGGCACAGCTTCTGGGAGCGTCCGTGTTCACCATATACAGCTACTTAAAGGAGATACGTTCCGAGAAAAACGTGTAAGCCGGGGCAGCGCCGTTTATCGCCTCCCCCACTGTTCCCAGCAAAAAAAGCCGGTTGCCGACGGCTCTCAGGCAGCGGTTTCTCTCAGCGCTCCTCCTGTGGAATAAATCTTTCCCTGTACCATCAATTTTTTGATTTCCGTATTGGCTTTCCATCGCCAACGGAGTATACTATATGCGCAGGGTCTAGGCGCATGCTCCTCAAAACAGCCAGGCAGAGCCGCAGCATCTGTCCTGTACTTTTTGACGCCGTCTATGTTGCCATGACCTGAATACTATTATTTAGAAAGGATGCAGGAAAATGAGCTACAAATTGATGGAACCTATCCAAGTAGGCAGCTATACTTTCAAAAACAGGATAGTCATGGCCCCTATGGAGACGCGGCTGTCAACTCCCCTCGGCGACACCACCCAGGAAATGTGCGACTACTATGCCGAACGCGCCAAGGGCGGCGCCGCCGCTTTAATCGTCGAGAACACCTTCGTTGATAATATCGCCTCACGTTCATCACTGGCTTCAAGCGGACTATATTCAGACCAGTTGATATCCGGAAAATACCGTCTCGCTGAGGCCATCAAGCAAAATGGCGCTGTAGCCATCCTGCAGCTCTCCCACGGCGGCCTCCAGGCCAACGCCGCCGCCGTGCCCGGCCAGGAGTGTGTCGCCCCCTCAGCCGTAGCCAGCAAATTTGTGGGACGCATGCCGCGGCCACTGGAGATAGATGAAATAGTCGCCATAGAGGACGCTTTCGCTGAAGCTGCCCGCAGGGCCAAGATGGCCGGCTTTGACGGTGTGGAGATACACGGCGCTCACGGATATCTTATATGCAGTTTCCTCAGCCCATACACAAACAAACGCA
>CALXAF010000155.1 GCA_944386185.1 uncultured Oscillospiraceae bacterium | reverse complement strand
CGGCGGAGCTTCACCCGCCCGGCCTCTATCCTGGAGAGCTCCAGCATCTGAAGTATTATCCCGTCCATCCGCTCAGTCTCGGACATTATTGTGTCCAGATACTCCTCCCGCCTGTCCTCAGCTATGTGCTCCCGCAGCCCCTCAGCGTGGCTCTTCACCACCGCCAACGGCGTTTTCAGCTCATGTGCCATATTGGCCACCAGGGCGCGCCGCTCCTGCTCCGCCCTCTGGGAGTAATCAAGCGCGGTGGTTAGCCGCTTCATCTCGTCTTTGTCCCGCTCCCGCTCGCTGACTGCCCGCCTGTAGCTTTCAACGAGCTGCTCCGGCTCCCGCCAACGTGGATGTCTGTACTCGGAGGTATATATGCGTCCCATATTCTCCCCCATCTTCACAGCTATCAAATTCATTACATCTATCAAATTGCGTTGGAGAATTTTTCTGTATGTAAATACACATAGCGCACCAATTACAGCTGTAAACAGATAGACCCATACAAGGGACTGAACTGCCGAGGCTATAGGTTTGGCTCTTACGACTGTGACCACAGAGAATAACAGTGGAGGTGAACCGGCTCCCTCCTCTCCAAGCGCACTCAAATCGTAGAGGTGTCTGGCTTCAGGCCTTATAATCTCCCATATACTATCCTTCTGATATTCATACAAATCTGTGTAAGGACCGCCATAGTGTACAGGCTCAACGCTCGTAGATACCTGTTTGGCATACTCCAAAAGGTTTTCATACTCTTTTCCACCGGCAGTAACTTTGCCCTGCGGATCATATAGGCTGAGATTGCAGTAGGTTGAGTAAAGCGTCACGCTATTTTCCGGCTCAGCTCCGTCCATTTGTATGGCCGTTATCCAAGGAATATTGCTCTGCTCAATAATCTGGCTTATTGTCAGCTCATAGGATGCCTCTCCACCGCTTCTGATGTTATCTAGTGCCTCAGAGAATATATCATAATCTATATATTCGACCCTCCACGGGGTAATCTCCTGCTCTTCCATATCTCCGGTTATTCTCAGCGCCCACGGGTTCATACCACGAAACAATTCACGGAGTTCCACACGGCTGCCCTCAGATATATTCTCCCAATTTATTTCCGCTCTTGCGGCTTTTCTGGAAGTACCGACACCTGCAAGCCACTCTTCCTCAGTCAAATAGCGGAAATAGATAAAGTCTCCACTCCACAGCAACGGTTCCCCGTCAGGGCCAAGTATCACCACCGCAGCGTCATATCTATACCCCGTCTCTCTGAGTACTTTCGGTCCCTGTGCGTATGTGCTGAAACCCATGGAACTGTTGCTCTCATTTGCCGCTTTCAGTGTATCCCACAGGTAGTACTCCACAGAACCTGGCTCAATGTCGTCGTCCAGTGCCATCGCAAGTCCACTGTCTTGAACAGTGTTACGTGAAAATTGTACCATTTCCGGATAGAAAATATCGTAATTTCGCTGTGCCAAACCCACGGTTGCGCAGGCCATGGCCGCAAGCCATACTATCCCCGCCAGCGCCGCCGCGCGCAGGGTAAGCGCGTTTATGGTGCGCATTTTCCGCCGCTTTTTCACATCCCCCTTCCTTTTCAAAGTCACCCCTCCATAACGTAACCGGCCTTGATGACCGTCCTGATGGCCCCGGCAGACTCACCCAGCTTCTCCCTCAGCCGCTTTATGTGGGTGTCTACAGCACGCTCATCGCCCTCGTAGTCGTAGCCCCAGCACTTTATCAGGAGCTGCTGGCGGGAGAGGACGATATTCCTGTTACGCATAAGACACAGGAGGAGATCGTACTCCTTCGGCGTCAGCTTCACCTCCCGGCCGCCGGCCCATACCCGGCAGGATGAAGTGTCCGCCTCTATATCCCCCTCAGCTATCCTGCCGTTTTTTGATATGCCGCCCCGGCTGCGACGTATGAGCGCCTCCAGCTTGGCGTAGAGCACCGACATGGTGAAGGGCTTTGTCACGTAGTCGTCAGCGCCCAGCTCATATCCCAGTAGCTTGTCATCCTCCTCTGAGAGGGCAGTCAGAAACACAATGGGCTCGTCGCTTCCGCGCCTTATTGCCCTGCACACCCCAAGGCCGTCAAGCTCCGGCATCATGATGTCCAGAAGCACCGCGTCAAAGTCCCCCGCCTCCGCCTTTTCCAGGGCCTCCATGCCGTCCTTTGCCAGAACCGGCCTGTCCCCGCGGCTTTTAAAGTAGTCGCCAAGCACCCGCAAAAGCCTCGGCTCATCCTCCGCTATAAGAACCCTGTAGTCCACTGTACCACCTCCCAGACATATACTATCAGGCCCATTTGTACTTCCTGTGACGGAACTGTATACGTATTTGGAATATAGTTAAAAATTCTGCCTCTGGCGGCAGTCTCCAGAGGCATTATATGAATCTCACGATATCATCTGGTGTACACTCCAATATCACGCATAGTTTCTCCAGCGTCAGGAGCGTTATATTCTTGTTCTTTTTCAGCGCATCCAGGGTCCTGTTGTCTATCCCCCGCTGGAGGAGACGGTACTGGGTCACTCCCCGCTCCTTCATGGTCTCCCAGAGGGGAGAGTAATCAATCATCTCCATCACCACCATTGAATAGAATACACAGTATACTTAAAATTATATGGCCCTGGGGTGAAATTATATATTGTGCATATATTCACAATATGGTATAATCAGCCTGCAGACGGGAAAATGTTGTAAGGCTACACTTCTTCTGCTATAATATTGCCGATCACGGCTGTGGCCGCAAATTTGGAGATATCTTTTATGGAACTTATACTCAGAGACATAGTTAAAAATTTTGACAAGAAGGAAGTGCTGCGCGGTGCCTCCTTTGAATTCCGGCAGGGTCACATATACGGGCTGCTGGGGCGGAACGGAGCCGGGAAGACCACCCTCTTCAACTGCATAAATGACGACCTGCGGCCAGACTCCGGAAGCTTCGCCGTCATAGAGGACGGCGTGGAGCGCCAGCTCAGCGGGAACGACATCGGCTATGTGTTGTCAACGCCGGTGGTGCCGGAATTCCTCACTGCCAGGGAGTTTTTAAAGTTCTTTCTGGACATAAACGGCGACAAGATAGAGGACAAGCGGACAATAGACGAGTATTTTGAGATCATGTCCATTGAACCGGAGGACAGGGACAAGCTTCTGAAGGACTATTCACACGGCATGAAGAATAAAATGCAGATGCTGGTGAACTTCATAGCCGACCCTCCCATACTCCTTCTGGACGAGCCACTCACCTCCTTTGACGTGGTGGTGGCTGATGAGATGAAGAAGCTCCTGCGGAGCATGAAGGGTGAGCACATCATTATCTTCTCCACCCACATCCTGGAGCTGGCGGTGGACCTGTGCGACGACATAGTCATACTCTCTGGCGGCGTCCTGGAGCGGATAGAGAAGGAGCATTTAGACAACAGCGAGTTTAAGGAGCGGATAATCTCTGCCCTCCGCGGGGAGGACGAGGATGAATAAGACTCTAAGGCTCTCATTCTCACTCAGGATAACCTACAAGGTAAACTCCATCATCTACGCGCTGAAGTCCCTGCCCCTCATAAAAAAGCTGCTTCCATCCTCCCTGTACGCCAGCCGGGGGCTGAAGGCCTTCGCGCTGGTGATAGCATGGATAGTGGAGTTTATCTCAGTGTTCATAGGCAAGGCCCTCTATCTCTTCTGCCTTGTTTTCTCCCTCATAAGCTCCTTCAAGACGCCGGCAGATGTGAGCTTTGCGCACATTTTCTTCTTCCTCACAATAATCGGCGGGTTTATGAACACCCAGGCCTTCAACCCCACAAAAGATAAATACTATGCCCTGTTCATCATGCGGATGGACGCCAGGGAGTATTCCCTGGTGAGCTACGGCTACTTCCTGTTGAAGATGCTGGTGGGCTTTATGCCCTGCACCATAGTCATGGGCCACTTCACCGGCACGCCCC
>CALXAF010000154.1 GCA_944386185.1 uncultured Oscillospiraceae bacterium | reverse complement strand
ATGTTTTAAATATTCCTTGACAAATCGGTTGACGGCGTCTATAATCCATCTGTAAAGGCTATTTACTTTACAGGAAGTGATCAATGGCTGAGAAAACTGTGGAGATGACTCTCCTATTTGACTTTTTTGGAGACCTGCTGACAGATAAGCAGCGGGAGTATTTCGATTACTATTATAACGACGATCTTTCCCTCTCTGAGATAGCCGAGATCGGCGGCATATCCCGGCAGGGTGTGCGCGATATCCTTCGCCGTGCCGAATCTCTGCTCATAGAATACGAGGAAAAGACCGGCGTTGTGGATAGGTTTAAAAAGATGTCATCCGGGCTTGCGCTTCTGGAAACGCGTGCCCGGGAGATAGTTTCTCTCACCGATGGAAAGGCCAGGGAATTGGCTCTGGAGATTGTCTCCGGGCTTGAGGAATTGAAAGGCTGATATATGGCATTTGAATCTCTATCTGAAAAGCTTGGCGCTGCGTTCAAAAAGCTGCGCGGCAAGGGAAGGTTATCTGAGGCCGATATAAAGGAGGCCATGCGGGAGGTCCGTATGGCGCTTCTGGAGGCTGATGTCAGTTACAAGGTGGTCAAAGACTTCATTAAATCCGTCAGTGAGCGCGCTGTGGGCACGGATGTGCTGGAGAGCCTCACTCCCGCCCAGATGGTCATAAAGATCGTCAATGAGGAACTGACAAATCTTATGGGCGGCACCACCGCAAAGCTGGCCACATCCTCTAAGGGACCCACTGTAGTTATGCTGGTTGGCCTGCAGGGCGCTGGTAAAACCACCAACGGCGCAAAGCTGGCCGCCCTTCTCAGGAAACAAAATAGTAAGCGTCCCCTGCTGGCGGCCTGCGACATATACCGTCCCGCCGCTATAAAGCAGTTGGAGACTGTCGGCAAACAGCTCGATATACCCGTGTTCCAAATGGGTACAGAGGACCCTGTGAACATAGCAAAGGCCGCAGTCGCTCACGCCAAGAAGCACGGGAATGACCTGGTGATCCTAGATACCGCCGGGCGGCTCCATATTGACGAGCAGCTCATGGACGAGCTCAAAAATATAAAGTCGGCCGTTGAGCCTGACGAGATACTCCTTGTTGTGGATGCCATGACCGGACAGGATGCCGTCAACGCGGCTTCTGCTTTTGATCAGGCCCTGGGGATAACCGGTGTGATGCTCACAAAACTGGACGGCGATGCCAGAGGCGGCGCCGCCCTGTCAGTCCGGGCCGTAACCGGAAAGCCCATCAAGTTCTGCGGCACCGGTGAGAAGCTTGATGCCATAGAGCCGTTCCATCCGGACCGTATGGCCTCCAGGATACTTGGGATGGGCGATATGCTCACCCTCATTGAGAAGGCCCAGCAGAGCTTTGACGAGAAGAAGGCTCTGGAGCTTGCCGAGAAGATGAAGAAGAACAGCTTCACCCTCTCAGATTACTATGACCAGCTCATACAGCTCAAAGACATGGGTTCCATGAACGACATCGCCGCGATGCTCCCTGGCGGGGCCGGGAAAGCTCTCGCTGGAGCCAAGATAGACGAGAAGGCAATGGCCCACACCGAGGCCATAATCCTATCTATGACGCAGGCCGAACGGGATGACCCATCCATCCTCAGCGCCAGCCGCAAGCGCCGTATTGCCGCGGGTTCAGGTACCCAGGTGGTCGATGTAAACCGTCTTTTGAAACAGTATGACCTTATGCGCCAGCTGACCCGCCAGATGTCCAAGGGCAAGCTCCCAGCATTTTTGGGAGGCGGCCGTGGCAGACGTGGTGGAAAGTTCTTTGGTTTCTAATTTTGGTCTCAAATATCGCGAGATATATGACATATATGTATAAACAAAATTTTTGGAGGTAGAAAAAATGGTAAAGATCAGGCTTCGCAGAATGGGCGCAAAAAAGCGTCCTTTTTACAGGATAGTTGTGGCTGACTCCCGTTTTCCCAGGGATGGCCGTTTCATAGAGGAGATCGGCACGTATGATCCTCTGGCTGAGCCAGCTGCCGTTACTGTCGACGCCGACAAGGCCAAGACATGGATGAAGAATGGCGCCCAGCCCACCGACACCGTGAAGAGGCTTCTCAAGAACGCCGGCGTTATCTGATCGGAGAGCGGGTCGAATGAAAGAACTTCTGCTCTACATCGCCCAGAATCTTGTAGACTCCCCCGATGAGGTAACTGTCACAGAGCGGGACGAGGGCGATAAGACTGTATATGAGCTGCGCGTTGCCTCCAATGACATGGGAAAGGTCATCGGCAGGCATGGCAAAATAGCAAAAGAGATCCGCACGCTCATGCGGGCTATGGCACAAAAGCAGGGCCGGCATATCAGCGTAGACATCATGGATACGGCGGAGTGACGCCGTTGAAAGGGGCGTTTTAATGGCTCAAAGCCTTAAACGTCCCTTTTATCTTTGGAGGAGTATGGATAACAGATTTATTGAGACTGGCCGCATCATCAACACCCACGGCATACGAGGCCATGTAAAAATTGAACCCTGGGCCAATTCCCCGGAGGCTCTCGCCGAACACCGCACCCTCTATATAGGAAGCCGGGAGTATAAAGTTATTTCCGCACGTGTGCACGGCAGGTTCCTTATCGCCTCACTTGAGGGTATCGAGGATATTGATTCGGCTGAAGCTCTCAAGGGGTCTATAGTTTATTTATGCCGCGACGATATAAAGCTCTCTGACGGAGAATTCCTGATAGGTGATCTTATTGGGCTTACGGCTGTCGACGCCGCTACAGGGCGTGACCTTGGACGGGTAACTGAAATACTCTCCCCTCCCGGCGGAGATGTATGTGTGATCCAGGGACAGCGCGAAATCCTGGTTCCACTCCGAGGCGGGTTCATAGACGAGCCTGACCTTGAGGCCGGCAGGGTGAATGTAAGATTGATCGAGGGTATGTGACATGTACTGGATAGATATCATGACGCTCTTCCCAGACACTGTGGGGGACGTGCTCTCCGAGAGCATCATTGGCCGCGGACAGGAGCGCGGCCATGTGCGGATTGAGTGCCATCAGATACGCGACTATACAACTAACAAGCAGAATCAGGTGGACGACTACCCTTATGGCGGCGGCCGTGGCTGCGTCATGCAGGCGCAGCCTTTACACGACTGCTGGAAACACATATGCGATACCCACGGCGAGAGAGTCCACACCATATACATGTCTCCATGCGGCAAGACCTTCACTCAGGAGGACGCAAAGCGCCTTGCCCGCAGCTATGACAAGCTCATACTGGTCTGCGGCCACTACGAGGGCGTGGACCAGCGGTTTATAGACGAGTGCGTGGATGAGGAAATAAGCCTGGGGGATTTCGTCCTGACAGGCGGTGAGATACCGGCCATGGCCGTGGCCGACGCCGTCTGCCGGCTTGTTCCCGGCGTGCTGCCCGATGAGGAGTGCTTTACAGAGGAGAGCCATTGGGACGGCCTTTTGGAGTACCCCCAGTACTCCAGGCCGGAGGAGTGGAACGGTCGCCATGTACCGCCTGTCCTCCTCTCCGGTAACCACGCTGAAATAAAAAAATGGCGGCGCAAGCAGTCCATAATAAGGACACGCCTGCGCCGGCCTGATATGTACGAAAAGCTCACATTTGAGACAAAGCAGGATTAGAAGCTCCTGGCTGAAATAGAGGCGGAGCTGAAAGGAGATCAAGATGGACAAGAGAGCTGAAAAATACGCTGAACTCATTATAAGGTGCAGCATGGGACTGCAGCCCGGCCAGACGCTGGTGCTGACTTCGCCTGTGGATGCCGCGCCTTTCGCCAGGCTCTGTGCAAGGAAGGCCTATGAGGCTGGCTGCCGTGAGGTCATAATGCGCTGGACAGACGACGCCATATCCAAGGAGACGTACCTTCACGCCGCTGACGATGTATTTGACACTGTCCGGCCCT
>CALXAF010000153.1 GCA_944386185.1 uncultured Oscillospiraceae bacterium | reverse complement strand
GACAATGGCAAGGCACGCGGCAACCCCAATGTACCTCCACCTGGGCTTTATCTTATTCCCATGAAAGCTATCACACGACTCAAGTATATATCGCTGGTTTATATCCGATAGGGCGGCGAATATTTTCTCCTGGCTATTCATAGGCTATATCCCTCCTTCTCAAGAGCTTTTTTAAGTTTCGACCGCAAATTGAACAGGAGTTTGGAGACTCTCTCCGGTTTTTCTCCCAGTTCCCTGGCCATCTCTCCCACGCGCTGGCCGTACCAGTACCTTCTCAGGAATATCCATCTCTCTCGTCTTGGGAGTTTTCCGAGCCAAATGTCAAGGAAGGCCGCCAGCTCCCTTTTGTCAAGCTCCTCCCGCGCGTTATCTATTGATGGGACTGAATCGGAGAGCTCGCTGAGCATCACTTCAGCGCCTGGGAAGCGCTTTTTTGCCCTATTACTGTTATATCTATTGATAGCACCATTTCTAACAACTCTGAAAAGCCAAGCGCCGAGCCGGTCTGGCCTCTCTGGCGGTATAGACCTCCATGCGGTCAGATACGCGTCGCCCACGCACTCCTCCGCATCCTCCTCTATGCCGAGTATGCCCATAGCTATGGCCTTGAGACGTGCCCCATATTTTTCAGCGGCAGCTGCGAGCGCCGACTCATCTCTTTGAAAAAATAGATCGACTATCTCGATGTCATCCAAGATGCACACCTCCCTCTCCTAGAGGTCTCTATAATTAAAGACAGGAATAAAGCACAAATATTCCAATAAACTATAAAAATTTATCCGCGGAGCTCTGCTATCTTAAGCGCCGCGGATATATGGATTAAATTTTCAGCCGTAAAGCCGCTTCACCGCGGCAGCGGCATCTGCAATTATCTTATCTTTATCCAGTGTGAGGAACTTACCGTCCTCATAGAGGATCTGGCCGTCCACCATTGTCATACACACGTCCGAGGCCTGGGCACTGTAGCAAATGAGAGCCAGGGGGTCCAGCAAAGGGAACAGGTGCGGCGACGACAGGTCTATGGCGGCGATATCTGCCTTTTTGCCCACCAGCAGCTCCCCGGTATCCTCCCTGCCCTGGAGATAGGCTCCGTTCACGGTTGCCATACGCAGCACCGTCTCAGGCTTCATTATGGTGGGGTCTCCTGTATAGCCGTTGTGGATGACGGCGGCCAGATGCATCTCCTCAAACATATTTAGATTATTATTTGACGCGGCGCCATCAGTCCCCAGGGCGACTTTTATGCCCATGTCGAGCATTTTTTGGATAGGCGCGAAACCGCTTCCCAGCTTCATGTTGCTGGTGGGATTGTGCACCACGCCGACGCCTTTGTCCCGCAATATCTCCATATCCTCATCTGTCACCCAGACGCAGTGGGCCGCCATTGCTGTCGAATCAAAAACACCGAGATCCGCAAACCACTTTGCCGGTGTTTTGCCATATTTATCGACGCACTCCTGATGTTCTTTCTTTGTCTCAGACAAATGTACATGCATATTGCCGCCGTGCTCACTGCACAGCCTGGCATAGTGTGCAGCCACAGGTGCCGTACACGTATACTCGGCGTGTATGCAGAAGTCTATGCGGATACGCCCATCACAGCTCATCTGGTATTTATCGAAAGTCTCCAGGGACTCACGTATGCGGTAATTATCCGCCGGGTCCTCATCCGAGTCAAACTCCTGGACGGGCCTGCATATATTTGCCTTTATACCAGATCTAGCCACAGTCTCAACCGTGGCCTCAGGCTCCATGTACATATCTGTGAAGCTGGTAGTGCCGCAGGCGAGCATCTCCAGTATGGCAAGCTGGCTTCCGGCTAGTATATCCTCGCGGGTCATCCTGTCCTCTATGGGAAATACCTTGTCAAAGAGCCAACTCTGTAGTGGGAGGTCACTTCCAACTCCCCGCAGAAGGCACATTGGAGAGTGTGTATGGGCGTTTACAATGCCGGGTATAAGCATTTTTCCCGTCATGTCTTTCTCGAGATCAAAACTTCCCTGCGGCCTCTCAGTGCCAATATAGCTTATTGTCTTTCCATCAATAGCTAGGTATCCCTTCTCGATGTAGTTGAATTCATCGCCGGTGCTTGAGAGTATGCCGCAGTTTGACAAAAGCTTTTTCATCTGCATCTCCTTATATTTTAGATATGATATCGCTTACAAAGTCTGAAAAGGGCCTCTCGATGGAGTTGGCGGTCTCTATCACTTCCTCCATGGTGAGCGGCTGCTCCAAGACTCCGGCCGCCATGTTCGTCATTACGGACATGGCCAGCACCGGCAGAGAACAGTGCGCGGCGGTCAGTACCTCCGTCACCGTGCTCATCCCCACTGCGTCGCCTCCCAGGAGCCTGATGGCGCGTATCTCGGCGGGAGTCTCATACTGTGGTCCCGGCATAAAGAAGTATACGCCCTCGTGCACGGTAAGTCCGGAGTGTTCGGCACACTCGGCCGCCACTTTCAACAGCTCTTTAGAGTAGACCTTTGACATATCGAAGAATCTTGGTCCAAACTCGTCTATATTTGCGCCGCGCATCGGGCTTGCCCCCATGAGCTTTATATGGTCTCGGATAAGCATAATATCACCTGGGCGGTAATCGGCGTTTACGGCGCCGGCAGCGTTGGTGAGGATAAGTGCCCTTATTCCCAGCAGCTTTAACACTCTCACAGGTATAGATAGCTCCTCAAAGTCGTACCCCTCATAGTAGTGGAATCTGCCGGACATACACACTACCTCTCTGCCCGATACCTTACCGAATATCATCTTCCCGGCATGTCCCAATGCAGTTGATTTGAGAAAATTCGGTATATCCCTGTAGTCAATCTCAAACCTGTCTTCCAGCGTATCGCCAAAATGTCCCAGGCCGGAGCCGAGTATTACGCCTATCTCCGGTTTTCTCCCCGAACGCTCAAGCAGGTAATCGGCGCTTTTTTTGTAGTCATTAAAGCAAAGTCCCATATAAATCTCCTTTCAGGTCAATCAGTAACCGCGCAGTATGCCGCGTATCTCCTCTTCCACAGCGCCTACCTCCTCGCGGAACGCCTCAGACGACACTCTCATGGCTCCGTTTCCAAGGATTATGATCTGTTCTGTAGTATCAGAGGTCACCACACGGGTGCGATAGCGTTTCGCTATCTCGTGAGTTGTCTTCTCTATATACATATCGGCAGTCTCAGCCTCTTTAGTGTAGACCACGTGAATATTATGATACTGTTCTATCCGCCGTTCTCCGCCCTCCACTCTGTAGGCGTCAAACACTATTATCAGGACGCACCGCCGGTACCCAGCGTAATTGCACAGTATGTCCATAAGCCGCCGTCTGGCGGTCTCCATATCCCCTTGGGCGAGCTTGTTGAGTTCTTCCCAGGAGAATATCACGTTGTAGCCGTCGACAAGCACGTATTCAGGCCCATCCGGAACGGGTTTTGCCCGTTTTCTCGGCGCGTCCCCACTCTCCTGGCGCTTTTTTATAGGTCGCATTGCCTTGATCGGATCTCTCTTGATAGTACCGTATGTCCTCTCAAAAATGGCCATTAGCGCCTTGTCGGCAGCCACTGTCCTCCGGTACGCATCTGCCAAGGCCTCTGGCGTGTCCGCTCCAACCCCGTCATCTAGTGAAGCGCCTCTCTCTATACGCGCATCCCTCTCAAGGGCACTGGCTATATGCATATGGTTGTATACCTGATCCCACTTTACCAGCACCCCAGCTCCGTGGCTGCAAAATACTGAATCTCCGGTGTTCTCTGTATCGCCATCCGCGTCGTACCCGATAGCGTATGTGACGTCTTGAGTGGTATGACATGGGGCGTCTCCGCATTGATCCCACGTTATTCTCCCGCGCCCCCGCGTGTATCCTGTCATCTCTCGGGAGTATCCGCGCAGCGCCGTCACCGGCGCCC
>CALXAF010000152.1 GCA_944386185.1 uncultured Oscillospiraceae bacterium | reverse complement strand
CCCACAAGTGGAATTTGTGCAGATACAGCTCAACTACGCCGACTGGAACAACCAGGTGGTGCATTCGGGGAAGCTCTATGATATCCTGCTGCGCCGCGGTATACCCATGATTGTAATGGAGCCTGTCCAAGGCGGCATGCTGGCAAACCTGCAGCCTGAGCTGGAGGCAATGTTCAGGGCTGTAGACCCCGAGGCCTCAAACGCTTCCTGGGCATTCCGGTTTGCAGGCTCGCTGGATGGCGTAATGACTATCCTCAGCGGTATGTCGACCCAGGAGCAGATGGAGGAGAACATCAGGATCTTCAGGGAATTCAAGCCCCTGACACAGCGGGAGAGAGACACCATAAAGGCAGTAGTTGAGAAGATGCAGGACATGCCGCTCATACAGTGTACCTCCTGCCGTTACTGCGTGGACGGCTGCCCCAAGTCCATCAGGATACCTGACATTTTCCGCGCGCTGAACACCGCCAGGCTGTATCCAAAGGACAACAGGCCAAAGATGTTCTATCAGAACCTGACCCGCGAGTCCGGCAAGGCCAGCGACTGCATAGCCTGTGGACAGTGTGAGGGCGTCTGCCCGCAGCACCTGCGGATCATCGACCTTCTGAAAGAGGCGGCGGGCGTGCTGGAGTGATGCGCTGTAGGAGTGCATTGATTAAAAGCTTTTACCAGATGTAAAATATAAATACAGATTGCAGGGCACCGCGGATTCATTCCACGGTGTCCTGCTTTATTGCACAAAACAATAAAAATTTATTGTTTTTCGATAAAAAATTATTGACAAACGTGGAAACGGGTGGTATTATCTCCTCAAAGGAGGAGATGACATGAGACAACGTGAACTTTCAATATGGCTTAGGGGACTTACTATAGTGGTGGGCGTATTTTTGCTTATTGCATGTATTTTCCTGGCCCCGGTGATAGCGCAGGAGGCGCAGCTGGCCCTGCCGGAGCATCAGGGTGCCGCCTGGTGGGGGACTTTGGCGTTCCTGTATGTGACGGCACTTGTGGGGGCGGTGGCACTCATAGAGGCGTTCCTCATCTTCCGGGACATAGGACGGGACCGGAGTTTTACACAGGTGAACGCGTCGAGGCTGCGGACAATAAGTGCGCTGGCCCTCCTGGATACCGTGCTCTATGTGGCGGTTTTCTGCCTGATGGCGGCGCTGAAGGTACTGTCTCCTGGGAGCATCGTGCTGTTGGGAGCCGTAATACTATTTGGCGCGGCGGCTTCGGCAGCTGCGGCGGCACTCTCGCACTTGACGGTAAAGGCGGCAAACATCCAGGATGACAACGATCTGACCATATGAGGTGCGTTATGGGGATAAGGATAAATCTTGATGTGATGATGGCACGCCGGAAAATAGGGTTGACGGAGCTGGCCTCCCGGGTGGGGATAACACCGGCGAACCTGTCGGTGCTGAAGACCGGCCGGGCAAAGGCCATACGGTTTTCAACCCTTGAGGCACTGTGCCGTGAACTCCAGTGCCAGCCTGGGGATATATTGGAGTATGCGGAGGATGAGGCGGATGGAGAACAATGAGGGCACGGCCCTCTCCGAGCCATTTGGCAGGAGAGGCTGGACCGCCCTGCTGCTTGGAATGACGCTCTCGCTGCTTTGGCTGGAGGTATTCAGCGTCGAGAGGCTTGTGGAGAATATACCTGGCCTGGGTGTGGCCGCCTTTACACTGTCAACCATAGCGGCGGAGGCCATGTGCCTGGGCAGGGGGATGCGCCTCACAGGCGACAGCCTCCTCCTGGCTGCTGGAGCAGCGGCGCTGTCCGTAGGCTGTATTACTACTGGACTTGGCATACTGCGGCTGATGTCGACGGCCCTGATCGCAGCGGTGCTTCCGATGGCGGCATTTTCACTGTCGGGCAGCGCGAAAAGAAGCTGGAGGGAGTTGGGCTCGCTCTGGGAAACGGTAAAACTCTTCTTTCCGGCCTTGTTCCGTTTCTGGCCGGCGCCGTTTAAGGCCCTTGCCCGCAGGGGAGGCGGAAACGGCTCTATGCGGGTCCTGGGAGTGGTCATCGGAGTGTGCGCCGCCGCGCCTGTCCTATTGCTGGTACTGCTGCTGCTATCCTCAGCTGACCAGGTGTTCAGCGGCTTTTTGCACGGCATTGACGACTGGATATTTGAGGCCGACATTGGTGAACTGCTCTGGTATGCCGTCCGCTGGGGAATATTTGCGCTCATGTTCTTCTCACTCCTGTCTACGCTGCTGGGACAGAGAGAGGAGACGGATGGCGGTGCGGCAACGAGGAAAAAGCGGGATGACGTGGAAAGACCGTCTGTGGCGGCCAGTTCCGGCCTTACGGCGGTCCTCCTGCTGATGGATGTGGTGTATCTGGCCTTTGGAGCCGTGCAGGTGGTGTACCTGTTTGGCGGGGCAGAGTCCGTGGCCATGAGCGGAGGGTACGCCCAGTATGCCAGAAGCGGATTTATGGAGCTGGTGGCGGTGGCGGCGATAAACCTCTGCCTTATGCTCATAGCCGGACGGGCATCAGCAGCGCCTGGAGGCGGGATTATACGCGGGCTTGCCATGTCGCTGGCGGCGCTTACACTCCTTGTGCTGGCCTCCGCGGTTATGAGGATGTGTCTCTATATTGGCGAGTACGGTCTCAGCGTACTTAGGCTTATGACCCTGTGGGCGATGGCCTTTATCCTGGCCTGCATTGTCGCCGCGGCCATAAGGTGCTGCCGAAGGGAATTTAAATTCTGGCCGGTATTTTTCGCGGCGGCCATCTGGGGATGGTCGGCCTTTACTCTTGTGTCGCCGGAGAGGATAGTCGCAAACTACAATGTGGACGCGTATCTGGACGGGAGGATTGGACAGATAGACATAGAGTACCTTCTGGAACTCGCCCCAGGTTCAAAGGCGGCCCTGGAGAAGCTGGAGCGCGCGGAGCCGGAGCTGAGAGCCTGGTACCAGGGACAGGAGAGAAGCTTGAACGACTGCCTGGAGCTTCTCCCTGAGCGGGGAAGATGGGTATACTGGTCCATCTAGGGCATATCCAACCTTGGCCTCTCATATAATGCTTACATAATACGGCCCGTCTCATGAGCGGGGTGAGGAGTGGAAGCATTTGGAGAGAACTAACGACGCGGTGGAACTTTGCGGAGAGGCTGTGGGAAAACCTGAGCTCTCCCACGTGGCCAGAGACGGGGAGTACTGGAAGTTCCCTCTGGCTGTCAGCAGGCTGTCCGGCGCACAAGATGTGGTAAATGTGGTGATGAGCCGGACACTGATGGAACAGGTTGAATTGGAGGACCTTCCCAGGATAAGGGTCCGTGGGGAGGTACGTTCCTTCAATAACCGCTCCGGCGTTGGACCGAAGCTGGTTATAACCGTACTTGCCAGAGAGATCGAATTCACCGATGGGGACTACGTGAATTGCGTACATCTCACTGGCAACCTGTGCAAGGAACCTAACCTGCGCAGGACGCCAATGGGCAGGGAGATCTGCGACCTGATGCTGGCCGTGAACAGGCGGGAGGGCAGGTCCGATTACCTCCCGTGCATAGCCTGGGGAGCCCTGGCCAGGGAGGCCGGCGATTGGCAGGTGGGAGACAGGGTTGAGCTTACAGGACGGCTCCAGAGCCGTGACTACATAAAGCTTGTGGACGGGGAACCGGTGGAGAAAACGGCGTTTGAGATATCCGCCTCGTCAATAGCCCTGGTGGAGGAGCCGGGGAATTAACAGGAAATTTACTTGACTATACCCAGTCCAGGAAATAAAATGATAACTGTGAATGGATATTTATTTTAGTAAGGGGCTGGATATATGCGAAAGACAAAGATAGTCTGTACTATAGGACCTGCCTCCTCCAGTGAGGAAGTGTTGACCCAGATGTGCCTGGCCGGCATGAACGTGGCCAGACTGAACTTTTCCCACGGTACCCATGAGGAGCACCAGGAGAAGATAGACCTGATAAAAAAAGTGCGGGAAAAGCTGGATATGCCCATAGCGATTATGCTTGATACAAAGGGGCCGGAGTACCGTATAAAGACGTTTAAAAATGGCAAGGTGGATCTTGCGGAGGGAGACGAGTTCACTTTCACCACAAGGGAAGTGGAGGGAGACGAGACTATCGTGTCCGTCTCCTATTCCGGCCTTGCCCAGGAGATGAGCCCTGGGGACAAGATACTGTTGAATAACGGCCTCATGGTATTCGTAGTAAACTCAGTCACCGACACCGACATACGCTGCACCGTGGAGGTGGGCGGCGAGCTCTCCAACAGGAAGAGCATGAGCTTCCCCGGCAAGGTGTTGAAGCAGAAATACCTGAGTGACCAGGATAAGAGCGACCTGCTGTTCGGCGCTAAAAATGACGTGGACTTTATCGCCTGCTCTTTTGTCTCAAATGCTCAGGATATCAGGGACGTGAAAGAGTTTCTGTCTGAGAACGGCATCTCCGGCATAGACCTTATCGCGAAGATAGAGAACCGCTCCGGTGTGGAAAATATCAAGGAGATATGCGCCGAGTGCGAGGGCATAATGATTGGCCGCGGCGATATGGGCGTGGAGATACCTTTTGAGGAGCTGCCCGGCATACAAAAGCACCTGATAACCCAGTGCCGCATGCTTGGCAAGCGTGTCATCACGGCTACGGAGATGCTGGAGTCCATGATACATAATGCCCGTCCAACAAGGGCGGAGATATCCGACGTGGCCAACGCCGTATATGACGGTACCAGCGCCATAATGCTCTCCGGGGAGACTGCCGCCGGCAAATACCCGGTGCTGACTGTGGAGACCATGTCCAGGATAGCCCTGGAGACTGAGAGCCATATCCACTATGACAAGCGCTTCCGCACGGCGGAATTCAGGATTAAAAACACTGTGGACGCCATCTCCCACGCCACCTGCGGCATGGCCATAGATATAGACGCGGCTGCGATCGCCGTGTGCACCCTCTCCGGCATGACAGCCAGGATGGTGTCACGGTTCCGCCCGCCTGTGGATATCCTGGGAATGACGACAAACAGGAAGACCTGGCGCAAGCTGGCGCTCTCCTGGGGAGTGTGCCCGGCGCTGTGTGAGGAGTTTAAGTCCACTGACGTGCTCTTCTATACTGCCGCCAAGATGGCAAAGGAGAAGATGGGCCTGAGGCGCGGCGACAGGATAGTTATAACCGGCGGCGCCACAGGCCACAGCGGGAACACAAACCTGATAAAGATCGAAGAGATATAGCTAAATCCCCCGTATTGATCTGCCACAGGTTGTACTGACGGTATAATAAGCTTTTAGCAAGAGAGGTGCTGTGTAAGCGGCGCCTCTCCAGTTTTTTGCCTTTCTGTTTTGTTTTTGACATACAAATCCCCCCTGATGCTGTACTTTTAATTTCCTGCGTCAGGGGGCTTTTTGCCGTTTCATGTTTTTACCGGAGGCGTCCAGGAAACGCGGTAACTTTTTATATATTTTAGAAATTAAACATAGGGCAGTCTCTGTAGCGTTCTGGTATTGGTAATTCATCAATACCTATTGGGCCGAGATTTTCAATAAATACCGACTGCTCTTTGGGAAACTTGAATCTGTTGAGATACTCAATGAAATCCTGTTCATTGTAACATAGACCGCCGTTAATCCTGTATTTTTTTGCGTGGGGACTTGTCCTAAGCCATTTGTCACAAAATTCAATACAGTATTCGGCTAGGTTGCCAGCTACAATGTCCGGAACAGAATAGACCATCCTATCGCCATCGGCACTAATGATTACATTTTTCATTTTTCCACCACGCAATCTGCTTTTTAATGTCGTATTAGGATTCATTAATATTTACACAAAAATCGGAAATTTAACAGAGCCTCTCCCTAATCCAGTTTCTGAAAAAATCCAGTTCAAAGTCTGTGTGAAACCAGTGTTCTCCGCCTTTTTGTTCTGTGAGTTCACAGTTAAATTTATCTGAAAAAGATTTTACATAACCGTATTCACACAGAGTATCGTTTTCTCCTCGCAGAATAAATGTTTTATGGTTCCACATATTAACCGGGTGGCTTTTAACATATAGGTAATATGGAAAATATAAAGGCTCTATATCGTTCTCTA
>CALXAF010000151.1 GCA_944386185.1 uncultured Oscillospiraceae bacterium | reverse complement strand
TGTAATCTCCTCGGCGGTCATGCCGTAGGCAGTACCCACCTCGATCTCGCCGCTGGCTATCTTAGCTTCGGCGTCAGCCACCATGTCGCGGACTTCCTGGCTCACCATCTCCTCATAGAGATCGTTCTTGGCAAGGCCCACGCAGTCCTCCTGCATTCCGAGAGCTTCGCTGGTGCCCCAGGGCACATTGTCGGGATCATTGATCATCATCTCGATGATACGGTACACCGCCGTGTCAGTCCTTTTCAGGACGGAGGTGAGTATCCTGTTTGCGGCATCCGGGTCCGAGTCCATGAGGGCCGCAGCCTGGTCCTGATCCACGCCTATAACATAGCCGTTTGACTCCTTGGCCGCCTCAATAACGCCAAGTCCAGCGCTCGCCGCAACCTGGAACACTATATCGCAGTTCTGCTGATACATAGCCAGAGCCATATCCTTTGCCTTTGCCGCGTCGACGGCGCCTATGTAAGCTGAGTTTACCTTGACTTCAGGGTCTGCGTACTGTATGCCCTCTATGAAGCCCACCATAAAGTCATTTATAACAGCCATGTCCATCATGAGCACGTTTCCAACGACTTTGTCGCTGTTAAGATCCTCAAGGTTTGTCTGGCTGGTCATTCCAGCGGCAACGATACCTGCCAGGAAACTGGCCTCATTCTGCAGGAATGTGTTGCAGTACACATTGGGGAAGTCACCGTTATTGTAATCGACACTGGCGTCATAGAGGTAGAACTTCTGATCTGGACAGGCCTCTGCTACTGACTCCAATACCTCACGCATGGCGTTGCCGGAAGCTGTGATAAGGTCGTACTCACCGCTGTCCGCCAGGTCCAGCAACGTGGGCTCATATTTTGTCTTATCATTTGTTGCCAGCTCAATCACCTGGATCTCAATACCGAAGTCCTCCACCGCCTTGTCAAGGCCGGCCTTGGAGTTGTCGTTGAAGCCCTTGTCACCCAGGGAGCCGGCTATGACCATAGCCACGCTGAGAGGTGCCTCACCACTGGGCTCCTCGCCGCCGGGTTCCTCACCGCCCGGTGTGTTCGCGTCGTCAGTATCTCCGCTGCCGCCGCCACAGCCCACCAGAAGGGTGAGGATGAGGGTGAGTGCCAGGAGCAATGCCATTAGCTTTTTCATCTTTTCTTTCCTCCTAAAAATTTTTATTCCGCTTAACCAGGTATCCCCCGGAAACAGCACAAAATTAGTTTATCTGCAAAACTTTTTCTCCAATGAAAAATCTGAGCTGTGCTCAGATCCTTCATTCAAAATATCATTCGTTCCCTTAGTACAGGATTTTCTCCCTCTCGCTCTCTCCAAAACTTATAACGTCATCCCATGTGGGAATACTGTTAGCCGCACCTTTTTTGCCTACCGCCAGGCTGCTGGCAAGGCTCGCCATTCTCAGGCATTCCTCCACAGGCAGTCCCCGGGACAGGCTGGCAAGGAAAAATCCACAGAAGGTATCTCCAGCCGCCGTTGTATCCACAACCGGCACATCGTATATGCCATGGCTGGCCCTGACCGCGCTATCCTCATAGAGGACGCCGTCTTTTCCAACCGTCAGGACAATAGCCGCGTTCGGGAATCTCCCTCTGAGGGCTGTGAGTACGTCCTCATAGTCGTCAAAGCTGCAGTTTGAAAGCGCCTTGCCTTCCACCTCGTTTATGATGAAATAGTCCACCTTATCCAGAGGATAGCTCAATATCTTATCGTCTATCGGCGAGGCGTTAAACGCTGTCCTCATCCCCCGGTTCTTGGCCTCTCGCAGCGCGTACGCCACACAGTTCGTCTCATTCTGTACCAGAAGTATATCGTCGGGGCCAAAGTCTTCTAAAACCGTATCTATGTAACTCTCAGTCAGAAGCCCATTTGAACCCGAACAGACTATAATACAATTCTGCCCCGCCGGGTTAAGCTGTATCACCGCATGGCCGCTGACCGTGTCAAGTGTCTGAAGATAATCGAGATGCACACCGGCGGATTCCAGAAGATCACTTAGCATCTTCCCGTCGGTTCCGATTGCTCCGGCGTGGTAAACTTCCCCTCCGGCACGGGCTATGGCCACCGACTGATTAAGCCCTTTGCCTCCAGTGAAAGTCTCCATTTGTCCCGACAGTATGGTTTCGCCGGCTGAGACAAAATGCGGTACGCTGTACACTTTGTCTATATTCAGAGATCCCAGATTAAGTATCCTCATAGGCTTCCCTTTCAATTAGTTTATGTGATATACAGTTTAGTTCTTAAACTTATTTGTGTCTAAACAATACCATCCTCTGTATAGTTTGTCAACAAATATTTCTGATGGATTTTTATTTTTGTGCCAATGACCCAATCAACACATGTTTAATTGTGCATACTGTAAAATTTCTGTTTCTTATTTATGAACATAAAAATACACCGGTCAATAAAATTGGGGCAGAACATATCCCAAAAAGTAGATACGTTCTGCCCCTAAATACGAATTGGATTGTCTCACCAGTCCCTCATGCAGATATCCAGGTTTGCCTGCCCTGTTATTCCCGGGACTGATCCGGAGTCTGTGTACTGCCACATGTCGTAGTGGTACGGCCACCTGGTGGGTTCCCACTCCTTCGTGTAGTTGGCGATCCACAGCGGGTAGTCCTCCAGCAGTTCAAGGTCAAGGTCCACTCCCCACTCCGATGGAACGCTGTATATGACCACATCGTAACCGGCCTCTTCTATCACCTGGCAGAAGGCTCTGGCGCACTGGGTCACCGTCTCAATCGACACGTTCTTGGTTCTGGAGCTGGAACTCTCCATACGCTCCCAGTCAAAGGCTATGGGATATGTTATATCATAGCCATCTATCATGGAGAGCACTTGCCGTGCCTCCTCCCTGGCCTCCTGGACGTTAACCGCCTGGGAGAAGAAATATATTCCCACATCCATCCCTGCAGAGAGGGCGCCCTCTATATTTCTCTGGAAATACAGGTCACGGAATATACTACCGGCCGTATAGCCCCGGTATCCCACTCGGATCATGGCAAATTCCACACCTGATGAGGCAACCTGCTGCCAGTCTATGCTGTCCTGCCGCGACGACACGTTGACGCCCACATGGCTGGTCCCGCCCCGGTACTTCAAATAACCGTTTTCAATATAGAAGTCCTCATCATTATACTCATTTGGGCGAAGTCCGGGCTCCACCGGTACATCCGGGTTTTCGGGCTCGTCCGGATCCTCCGGCGTCTCCGGGTCCTGGGCTATATACTCCATGTGGTATCTGGACAGCACCGTGGCCGCCTGGGCCCTGGTGGCCCTGGCCTGGGGCCTGAACAGCCCGCCATCGGCTCCGTCCATTATTCCCGTCTCCTGTGCCCAGCCAACGGCTGTCAAAGCCCATTCCGAGATCTCCGATGCGTCATCAAAGCTTGGAGTCCCAGCCTTCGGCTCACCGGCAAGCCGCCAGAGTGCCGCCGCCATCTGTTCCCTGGTTATACTGTCGTCCGGGCCGAATGTACCGTCTCCATAACCCTCCATTATCCCGCTCTGAGAAGCCCAGTTCACGGCGTCACTGTACCAGGCCCCGTCCGGCACGTCCTGGAACCCGGCACTGCCATCCGTCTCCGGTTCACCGGCGGCGCGATAGAGGACCGTAGCCGTCATAGCTCTGTTCATCGTGCTGTCAGGCTTGAACATATTTCCATCCGCGCCGTCCATAAGCCCCTGTTCCTGAGCGTAGTAGACGTACTCCCAGTACCAGCTTCCCTCAGGCACGTCCAAATACCCACCGGCCGCAGCCAGTGCAATACCGGCGCACAGCACCGCCATAAGGCATATAATCCCGACTCTCGTCAATATCTTCTTGGTCTTAATCATGCGTCTCCTCTCCCGCAGCTCCTGTATATATTCGTCTTTATCCCTGGGCTATCCTGTACGCCCTTGGGGTAGAGCCCATAATCTCCCGAAATGTCTTCGTGAAATAGCTCACATCCTGAAACCCGCACTCCACAGCAACCAGCGCAACAGGCTCCTGGGTGTCAGCAAGTCGTCTCGCCGCCGCCTGTACCCGATACTCGCGAAGGTATCTTATCGGCGTAGTGCCAAGAGTTGCCCGGAAACACCTGAGGCATTCGCTCTCGCTTACGCACGCGCTTGTGGCTATATCGGCACTAGTCAGCTCCTCGGCGTAATTCCGGTGGATAAACTGCAGCATCTGCTTTACCCTCTCCCAATTCCGCACCATCCTGGCGTTGGGAGCTGCGTCCACAGCGGGCAGGTGGCGGCTAAGGTTTGCCAGAAGCTGTGCCAGCTGCCCTCTCGCTACTATCTCGAAGTCCTCAGGCTCACTGGCGCAGGTCTGCCAAGCCCGCTCCACATTCTCCAGCATCCGTCTCTGCCAGTCTTCTTCCCAGCGGAGATGTATCCCCTCCAGCGACTTATTTCCTACGACCGGCAGCACATACTTTAAATAAAACACACTCTCAAGGCTGCCGCCAACAAGTCTCGGATGGAATACTATTGAGTGGAACACGCATCCTCCGGCCTCAGCCCTTTTGCAGTCATGGAGGACACCCGAATTAACAAAAAATCCATCCCCTTTTCCTACGGTAAATGTCTCAGAACCGATCGTCACCGCAGCGGCGCCCTCAATGACCACAGCCACCTCCAATTCCTCATGCCAGTGCCATGGCACATCTGAAATAGAGAGATCATCCAAATAACAGGCCATTGGGAACGCGGCCGTACCGTGGCGCTTAAGCTCCTGGTCATGCTTATCCACAGCTGAGACGCACTGGGAGATCATAAGTTCACCTCTTTGGCGGAATAATCATAGAAATATGGGGATTTATACATAGCGTCCCGAAAGATCTGCTTATATAATCATACCATTATCTTCGGAGGGAATCAATATGGTAAGTCTTCTTTTGGCCGTGATATACATATCCTTCATAAGTTTGGGACTGCCAGACTCGATGCTGGGCTCGGCCTGGCCCAGTATGTACCCGGAGCTTGGTGTCCCGGTGTCTTACGCTGGTATCATATCCATGATCATCGCCCTCATGACCATTATATCAAGCCTTCAGAGCGACAGGCTCACCCGCGCTCTCGGTGCCGGAAAGGTTACTGCCGTAAGTGTCGGCATGACGGCTCTGGCCCTGCTGGGGTTCTCCTTTGCCCGCTCCTATTGGGTGCTCTGCCTGCTGGCCGTCCCGTACGGGCTTGGTGCCGGCAGCGTGGACTCAGCCCTCAATAACTATGTGGCCCTGCACTTTAAGAGCCGTCATATGAGCTGGCTCCACTGTATGTGGGGCGTTGGCGCCGCAGTTGGCCCATATATAATGGGATACGCCCTCTCCGGCGGCAGCGGATGGAGCAGTGGCTACAGGTATGTGGCTGTCATACAGGTCGTCCTGACAATAATACTTTTCCTGAGCCTCCCCCTCTGGAAGAAGCGGGACGCTGAACAGGAGGCACAGCGGGCCCAGCGGCTGACACTCAGGCAGATAGTGGCTCTGCCCGGGGCCAAGGCCGTTATGGTCAGTTTCTTCTGTTACTGCGCTGTCGAGCAGACAGCCGGCCTGTGGGCCAGCAGCTATCTGACGCTCTACAAGGGTGTCCCCACGGAGACGGCGGCCTCATTCGCAAGCCTCTTCTATATTGGAATAACCATCGGCAGGGGAATATGCGGTTTTGTCACAATGAAGCTCAGCGGTAGAGCTATGGTCCGCCTGGGTCAGGTAATAATTGCCGTCGGAGTGGCCGTTATGCTGATTCCCGGCCCACAATTTCTCTGTTTGGGCGGGCTCATCCTCATAGGGCTTGGCTGCGCGCCCATATACCCCAGCATTATCCACGCGACGCCGGCGAACTTTGGCGCCAGCCGTTCACAGGCTGTCATCGGTGTGGAGATGGCAAGCGCCTATGTGGGTACCTGCCTTATGCCGCCAGTTTTCGGCCTTATGGCCAACCATATCACACCGGGCCTTTTCCCCTGGTATCTTCTCCTATTACTTGTCTTTATGTTCCTGTCCCATGAGGCTCTGATAAAGAGCGCTGTTGGTGAGGACGAGTGACATTGGGCCGTGGGTCTATCTGCCGCCCGATTCAGCAGGTTTCACCTTATTAATAATGGATGGTCGTGATCAAACTGCAAAGTATACGTGAGCTCTTCTCAGACACCGAATTTAATAGTAAAGTCAAGCGGCTTATGATACCCATAACGCTCCAGTCTTTCATACTAAACGCTGTATCCCTTGGTGATACGGTTATGCTGGGGTTTGTGAGCCAGGACAGCTTTGCCTCGGTGTCTCTCGCCGCCAACGTATCATTTATCATGAACATGTTTGTCTGGCCTCTCACCGGCGGCGCCACACTGTTGGCATCCCAGTATCTGGGCAAGGGGGATCATCATACCGTCCAGAGGGTTTTCTGTACCATACTCCGTTACGCCGTCCTGCTCTCACTTATTTTTTTCACACTGTCCCTGGCGTTTCCTTATCAGTTGATGAGCGCATTTACTAATGACTGGGATATGATCTCCATCGGCGCGGGGTATCTCCGGATATGCAGCTTCTCCTACCTTTTCACCGCCATCTCCCAGTGTTTCCTCAGTATGTTGAAAGTGAACGACAGGGCAAAAGCCTGCACTGTCATCACCACCAGCGTGGTGGTTCTTGACCTTATCCTCAACGCAATATTCATATACGGCCTTCTGGGCTGCCCTCCAATGGGAGCCGACGGCGCCGCTCTTACCACATCCATATCAAAGTTTCTCGAGCTTGCCGCCGTGATAGTCTATACCCTATGCTCCGGCGCTATGCGGCCCCGTCTCAGGGAACTTTTCAGGATACTGCCTAAACTGGAAAGGGAATACTGGAGGTACAGCCTGCCCATCTTTATAAATGCCGGCGCCTGGTGTGTTGGAAGCACCGTATACTCCGCTGTCATAGGCCATCTTGGCTCCGATCCTACCGCCGCGTACACGGTGATAAATGTCATAAAGAACCTGGTGGTGAGCCTCAGCACAGGGATGGCCAGCGCAAGTGGTATCGTCATGGGCAGGGTCCTTGGCGACGGCCAGCTTGAAAAGGGCAGGGTCTATGGGGCGAGGCTTGCGAAGCTCTCTATCCTGTGCGGCTTCGTATGCGCTGTCCTGACATTTATCATAGGGCCGCTTGTTCTGGTCATATTCAAGACAACCCAAGGGGCCAGGGATTATCTGCGGCCCATGCTCGTATTCTGTTCTTTAAACTGCATAGGCCGCTGCGTCAACGACACCGTTATAACCGGTGTCTTCAACTCCGGCGGCGACACGGCCTTTGACGGCCAGAGCATTATCGCCACCATGTGGGGCATTATCATACCGTTGACACTCTGCGCTGCCTTCTGGTGGAAGCTCTCTCCCCTGTGGGTATACTTCATTATGAGCATGGACGAACTCATAAAACTGCCCTGGGTCTACCAGCACTATAAAAAATATGCCTGGGTCCGCAATATCACAAGGGATGACCTGTACACATGAACTATAATATGCTAAACCGGCCGGAGAGCTCTCACTCTCCGACCGGCTTTCATTTACCCCTATTTCGCCCTGGTATCGCAGTATATGCACCGATATACCCCTCGTTCAGGATCCGCGAGCCTGAATACATGTTCCAGTTCCTGCTCTGTTGAGGTGATGCACCTGGGGTTCCTGCACTTTATTACGCCCCGTATGGTCTCGGGAAGCTTCGGGTGGCGTTTCTCAACCTTCTCGCCGTCCCTGATTATGTTAACTGTTATGTGGGGATCTATATAACCCAGGATATCGAAGTTCAGGTCTATGACCTCGTTGACCTTCAATATATCCTTCTTTCCAAGCTTTGAACTTGGGGCATTTTTAATGAGCGCCACCTGGCAGGAGAGTTTATCAAGCTTCAGGTACTTATATAGCTCCATCCCTCTGCCGGCAGGTATGTGGTCTATCACAACGCCGTTCACTATACTCCCTATCAGCATATCACTCCACCCCCAGAAGTTTCAAAATCAGGGCCATGCGTATATACTTGCCGTTCAGCACCTGTTTGAAGTAACAGGCCCTGGGGTCTGAGTCTATGGCCGTGGATATCTCGTTTACCCTGGGCAGCGGGTGCATTATTATAAGGTCCTCTTTTGCACTCTCCAGCTTGTCCGGGGTCAGGATGTATGTATCTTTGAGCCTTATGTAGTCGGCCTCGTTGAAGAAGCGCTCTCTCTGGACACGGGTCATATATAGTACGTCCAGTTCTGGCATGGCCTCCACAAGGGACTCTGTCTCCCTGTATGTTATACCTCTGGCCTCAAGCACGTCAGTCCTCACATGCTCCGGCACCCGCAGTTCCTCCGGTGAGATCAGCACAAAGTCCACACCATCATACCTGCTCATGGCAGCGATTAACGAGTGGACTGTGCGGCCAAACTTCAGGTCCCCGCAGCAGCCAACGCGCATGTTGGAGAGCCTCCCCTTCTCCCGCACAATAGTGAGAAGGTCTGTCAATGTCTGGGTCGGGTGGTTGTGGCCCCCGTCACCGGCGTTTATCACCGGTATGGACGCGTTCATGTCGGCCACCAGAGGCGCCCCCTCCTTTGGGTGGCGCATGGCGATTATATCCGCAAAGCAGCCGACTGTCCTTGCCGTATCAGCCACGCTCTCGCCCTTGGAGGCGGAGCTTGACTGGGCCTCCGAGAAGCCAAGGACGCTTCCACCCAGCTCCAGCATGGCCGCCTCAAATGAGAGGCGCGTGCGGGTGGAGGGCTCATAAAACAGCGTGGCCAGCTTCTTGCCCCGGCACTTCTGCGCATACTTTTCAGGGTCAGCAATTATATCCAGGGCCTTTTTTATAAGCCCTTCTATCTCGTCTGTGGTGAGCTGCTGAATATCTATGAGTCCGTTCATTCCGCCGCTCCTATCCAGCTCTCGTCGGAGGGGTTATCCCTGAAAGCTATGAGCCGGGCGATGTCGCTCTCCGGTATGTATCCCTCCTGGGCCGCCACCTTAGCTATGGTGTCAAAGTCCGTAAGGCTCACGGCACGCACGTTGGCTTCAGCCAGCCGCTCCAGCCCCCGCTTCATGCCGTAGGTGAAGATGCAGACTATGCCAAGCACCTCCGCCCCCTCCTCCCGGAGGGCATCCACCACCTCTATAACGCTGCCACCGGTGGAAATAAGGTCCTCCACCACTACCACCTTCTCGCCCGGCTCAAGCCGGCCCTCAATGCGGTTCTTGCGGCCGTGGTCCTTATTCCCCGAGCGCACATAGCCCATAGGCATGTCCAGAAGGTGTGCCGTGATGGCCGCGTGGGCTATGCCGGCGGTGCTTGTGCCCATCAGTGCCTGGGCTTCCGGGAAGTTCTCACGCACAAGCTGGGAAAGGCCCCGCTCCACGTCCCCGCGCACCTCCACATCGGAGAGTGTGAGCCGGTTGTCGCAGTACACTGGGCTCTTTATGCCGCTGGCCCATATAAATGGCTCCTCCGGACGGAAGAATACGGCCTTTATCTTCAAAAGGTCCTTTGCTATCAGTTCACGAAGCTCCATCAGAGATTACCTCCTGTAGTAAATTCCTGTATGCATCTCTCATATGCCGCCACCGGATCGTCTGCCGCCGTTATCGGCCTGCCAACCACTATATAATCCGAGCCTATGGCATTCGCCTGGGCGGGCGTCATCACCCGCTGCTGGTCACCCCTCTCAGAGTCTGCAAACCGGACGCCCGGCGTTACCGTGAGGAACTTGTCCCCACAGGCGGAGTGGACAGCCTGGGCCTCCAGCGGAGAGCAGACCACGCCGTCAAGGCCGGCGCCGGCCGCGTTTTTGGCATAGCTCATAACAGTGTCCTGTATCTCCCCGCCGATGCCAAGCTCACCGTTCATCGTCTGCTGGGATATGCTGGTGAGCATTGTGACGGCGATGAGCAGCGGGCGCGTGCCGTCCGGACGGGTCAACCCCTCCAGGGCCGCCTCCATCATAGCCGATCCACCGCCGGCGTGGAGATTCGTCATATCCACATCCAGGCGGGACAGGACGGACATGGCCCGCTTCACCGTGTTGGGGATGTCGTGGAGCTTCAGATCCAGGAATATCTTATGCCCCCGCTCCTTTATGGCTCTGACAATTTCCGGTCCCTGGGCGTAGTAGAGCTCCATACCGATCTTCACAAATGGCTTCCTGCCGCCGAATTTGTCCAGGAATGCGAAGGTCTCCTCCGCAGTTGGAAAATCACATGCGACTATAACGTCTCTTCCCATAGTTGTGCACCTCCTTAATATTCCCGCGCCCCGGCTTCAGTGGGCGCCTCCTATTATGTCTGAGAGCCTGCCTATTCCCAGCTCTTCCATCAGCGGTGGCAGCTTCTCTATTATCTCCTTGGCGGCCAGAGGGTTTTTAAGGTTGGCGGCTCCCACCTCAACAGCCGTGGCTCCCGCCAGCATCATCTCTATAACGTCCCTTGCTGTGGAGACTCCGCCCATGCCGATTATCGGCACCGACACTGCCTCGTACACCTGCCAAACCATCCTGAGGGCCACCGGCAGCACCGCCGGGCCTGAGAGCCCCCCTGTGACGTTTTTCAGTACCGGCACCCGGCGGCGAAGGTCTATCCTCATTCCCATGAGGGTGTTTATGAGGCTTATGCCGTCGGCACCAGCCTCCTCGCAGGCCTGGGCTATGGCCGCTATATCTGTGACGTTTGGTGAGAGCTTCATATATACAGGCTTTGTAGTGACAGCCTTCACCTGCCGCGTCACCTCAGCGGCGCTCTCGGGGGATGTCCCGAAGCTCATGCCGCCGTTGTGGACGTTGGGGCAGCTTATGTTAACCTCGATGATGCCAACCTGCTCCTCCTGGTCTATCCTGCCGCAGCACTCCACGTACTCGTCTATGGAGAAGCCGCTTATATTCGCCACTACCGGCTTGTGGAACACCTGCCGCAGCTTTGGCAGTTCCTCCTCTATCACCTTGTCTATCCCCGGGTTCTGAAGGCCCACTGCGTTGAGCATGCCGGATGGGCACTCGGCTATCCTGGGCGTGGGGTTCCCAAAGCGCGGCTCCCTTGTGGTCCCCTTGAAAGACAGGGAGCCCAGGATGTCTATGTCATAGATCTCCGCAAACTCATATCCGAAACCGAAAGTCCCGCTGGCGGGTATCACAGGGTTATCGAGTGTGAGTCCCGACAGCGTAACTTTTGTGTCTACCATACTATCTCACCTCTCTCCAGCACCGGGCCATCCCGGCATATGCGCTTATAACCGTACTTTGTCTCGCAGGTACAGCCCATACAGGCGCCAAAGCCGCAGCCCATCCGTTCCTCAAAGGAGAACTGCCCGTCCGCGCACCTGTCATATACGGCCCGCAGCATAGGCTCCGGCCCGCAGGCGTACACGTATGTAAAATCCCCATCCATGGCGTCAGTCACAAAACCGCGCGTCCCCACCGAGCCGTCGGCCGTAGTTATGCGCACACTGGCGCCAAGATCCGCAAACTCCCGCTCGTAGAACACCTCACCGGCTGTGTTGAACCCCTCTATCACCGTCACCTGTCGGCCATCTCTGATAAGCCACTCAGCCAGGGCGTACATCGGCGGCACTCCGGCGCCGCCTCCCACAAGCAGCGGCCGCTCACCCGCCTTTGTGACATCGTATCCGTTGCCCAGCCCGCACAGGAGATCAAGCTTCACTCCAGGCTCAAGGCGGCTCATGTACGACGTGCCCTGGCCCACCACCTTATATATGATGGTCACCTCCCAGTCACGCCAGGCACAAACAGATATCGGCCTGCGCAGGAAAAAGCCAGGCAGCTCAATGTTCACGAACTGTCCCGGCCGGGTTATGCTCCTGGCGTCCCCCAGAAGGTTCATCTTCCAGGTGTTGCTGGCGATCAGCTCATTGGAGGACACCTCAAATTCCCTCTTCTCCAATTCTCTTATCCTTCCTGCCAAACTATTTCTCCGCCGCACACTGTCATCATGCACCGTCCCCAGGCCTCCCGGCCCTCAAAGGGGGTGGCGCGGCCCATTGAGAGGAACTCTCCGCTTTGTATCTCATACCGGCGTTCAAGATCGAACACTGTAAGGTCCGCTATCCCGCCGTTCTCAAGCTCCCCTCCCGGCAGCCCAAAACGCCTCGCCGGCGCGGCGCTCATAAGCTCAATAAGCTTTCCCAGCGGCAGCACATTTTTCCTCACAAGCTCAGTATACAGCACCGGGAAAGCGCACTCAAGGCCCACAATGCCGTTGAGGCTCCCCGCAAGCCCCCGGGACTTCTCCTCTTTTGAGTGTGGGGCATGGTCTGTAGCTATCATATCCACAGTTCCGTCCAGTAACCCGGCCATAAGCGCCCGCCTGTCCTCCTCCGAGCGGATGGGCGGGTTCATGCGGAAGCGGCCGTCGTCCTCCAGCATCCCGTCATTCAGGACAAGGTAGTGCGGGCCGGTCTCGCACGTCACATTGACTCCCCCGGCTTTTGCCCGCCTTATCAGCTCCACAGACTCCTTTGTGGACACGTGGCACACATGGTAAGCGCAGCCCGTGCTCTCGACAAGCCTCAGGTCCCTCTCCACCTGCCGCCACTCACTCTCGGGCGAGTTGCCGACAAGGCCGAGCCGTTCCGCTGCGCCCATATTCACGCTCCAGCCTGGGGAGAGCAGGCTCTCGTCCTCACAGTGGGCGGCGATCACCTTCCCCAGGCTTCTCGCCCGGCGCATCGCCAGCTCCATCATCTCCCCGGACTGCACGCCTCTGCCGTCGTCAGAAAATCCCGCCACAAATGGCTCCATCGCCTCCATGTCAGAGAGCTCAGTCCCTCCCTCGCCACGGGTTATGGCGCCATAGGGGTATACCCGCACCTGCGCGTCCCTGGCGATTATCTCCCGCTGGACATCCAGGTGCTCCAGGCTGTCAGGGACCGGCTTTAGGTTGGGCATTGGGCAGACCGCCGTGTACCCGCCGCGGGCCGCAGCCATAGTGCCGGTGCGTATTGTCTCCTTATAAGAAAAGCCCGGCTCACGCAGATGCACATGGACATCCACAAAGCCGGGAAATACATATTTTCCATTAATATCTATCATCTGAACACCTTGGAGGGGAACGCGTGAATCAACAAAATAGACATGCCCGTTCTCAACAAGCACGTCCGCCTTTTTAAAGCTCCCGCCAGTGAAAACTGTACCGCTTTTAAGAAGATATCCCATACTCCACCTCTCAGCTGGCCTCAGATTATCCATAATATATTATCAGC
>CALXAF010000150.1 GCA_944386185.1 uncultured Oscillospiraceae bacterium | reverse complement strand
GGCGTTTTCAAGACCGATGAGAAGAAATACTACTCAAACAGCTTCAAGGGCAGCTATGAGATAGTCTCCCTCACCGGCACCATAAACACTATGGACGGGGAGTTCTACAGCCACCTGCACATGAGCGCCGGGGACGATAAGGGACAGGTCTTCGGCGGGCACCTGAACCGGGCGCAGGTGAGCGCCACATGCGAGATGGTGATAAATCTCATCCCCGGCCGGGTGGACGGGTACTTTGATGAGGAGAGCGGGCTTAACCTATTTAAATTCGACTGATGGCGGCCGCGTCATCGTGGCGGCGGGAGATACGTCACCGGCGGGTGACGGGGGCGTAACGGGAGGCGGTGCCTCCCTACACCATGTGTGGGGGAATCCCCCCACGCCCCCTGTGCCCCCATTTTGCGTCCTCACTCTACGGGCAAACCTCGGTGTGAGGCCAGCCTCACACCTCGCTGCCACGTAGGCTCGTCCTTGTCAAAACGGACAAGGACTTGTCCGTTTTGAAGAGGAGGAGTGCGCCGTGCCGTGAGAAGCGAACTTCGTGAGCTTCGAGCTTGGCCGGTGCCACGACGACGTGGGGCATAGGGTGGCGGGGTTCTCCCCGCATTGAGGACCAGGGGAGCGCAGCTCCCCGCCGGTTCCCCGTCACCCGCAGGTGACGGAATCCTCCCGCTGCAGCCAGGGCAACGCTATCGGCGTGTCACCTATCCTCCAAGAGCTGGACCAGCACCGCCTTCTGGGCGTGGAGCCTGTTCTCGGCCTCGTCGAAGATCTCATTGGCGTGCTGCTCAAAAACCTCCTCAGTTATCTCCTCACCCCGGTGGGCCGGCAGGCAGTGGAGGACTATCGCGTCGGGCTTTGCGCTGGCCATCAGCTTGCTGTCCACGCAGTAGCCGGCAAAGTCGCGCTTCCGCTTCTCCGCCTCCTCCTCCATTCCCATGGAGGCCCACACGTCGGTATACACCGCGTCGGCGCCCTGGGCGGCCTCGTATATGTCCTCGGTTATGGTGAGATCCCCGTTCTCATGGGCCCACTTAATTATGTCGGCGTCAGGCTTGTATGCCGCAGGGCAGCCGATGGACACGGACATGCCCGTCTTGATGCAACCCACGATCAGTGAGTTTGCCATGTTGTTGCCGTCGCCTATGAAGCAGAGCTTCTTCCCCAGCAAGGATCCCTTATATTCGCGTATGGTCTGCAGATCCGCCAGCACCTGGCAGGGGTGTGCGTAGTCTGTGAGGCCGTTTATCACTGGGATAGAGCCGTATTTTGCCAGATCCTCCACCTCAGACTGCTTGTAGGTGCGTATCATGATGCCGTCCAAGTACCTGGAGAGGACACGGGCCGTGTCCTGGACCGGCTCGCCGCGGCCTATCTGTAGGTCCCTGGAGCTTAAAAACAGTGCGTTCCCGCCCAGCTGATACATGCCCACCTCAAAGGACACCCGGGTGCGGGTTGAGGACTTCTGGAATATCATGCCCAGGGTCTTCCCCGCCAGGCGCGGATGTGGTATGTTGTTCTTCCGCTCGAACTTCAGCTGATCGGCAAGGCCCAGCGTCTCCAGCATCTCCTCTTTTGTAAGATCGCCTAATTTCAAAAGATGTTTCATTCAGCTATCACCTCTTTGAGAATAGTAATGGCCCGGGTCAGCTGCTCCTCGGTTATGGTGAGGGGCGGCACCAGCCGCACTTTCCCGTGGGCGGTGAGGGCGATGACGCCGCGCTTCAGCGCCTCCGACACAACCTCACCCGCCGGCTTCTCGCACTCTATGCCGATCATAAGGCCAAGGCCAGAGACGCTCTTTATCCCTTTTGAACCCTCCAGCTCCCGGCGGGCTATGGCGGACTTCTTTCTCACATCCTCCAGCAGCTTGTCGTCTATCCTGCTTATTATGTTGTACGCCCCGGCGCAGGCCACCGGGTTGCCCCCAAAGGTGGAGCCGTGGGAGCCGGCGTCCAGCGTGTCCTGGACACGCTCACCTAAGAGGCAGGCGCCCAGTGGCAGCCCGCCGCCAAGCCCCTTGGCGGTGGAGACTATGTCCGGGGTAAACCCATACTGCATGTACGCGTACAGCGTGCCTGTGCGGCCGTTGCCTGTCTGCACCTCGTCCACGATGGTGAGCATGCCGTACTTCTCCGCAATCTCCACCACCTGGTTCACATACTCCCGCTCAAGGGCGTTCACGCCACCCTCGCCCTGGCACAGCTCCATCATCACGGCGCAACACTTGTGCTCCTTTGCCAGCCGCTCCACGTCAGCGGCGTCCTGGGCCGAGGCGTACACGAAACCGGGCGTGAACGGCCCGAACTTTGTGTGGAACTCCTCCTGCCCTGTGGCCGACAGGGTGGTTATGGTCCTGCCGTGGAAGCTCCCCTTCAGTGTTATTATGGTACTGTAGCTCTCGTCGCCGTACTTGTCGAAGGCCCACTTGCGTGCGGTCTTTATGGCGCACTCGTTGGCCTCGGCTCCGGAGTTTCCGAAGAACACCCTCTTCATGCCGCTTCTCTCGCACAGGAGCTTGGCCAGCTTGACGCAGGGCTCAGTGTAATATAAGTTGGACATATGTTGAAGTTTTGACAACTGTTCAACTACTGCATTGCGCCAGCCCTCGTCGGCGCAGCCGAATATATTCACGGCTATTCCCGCGCCCAGGTCGATGTAGCTCTTACCCTGGTCGTCGAATATCTGGGCGCCCTGGCCGGAGGTGAACAGCACGTCGGCTCTGGCGTATGTGTTGGCTATATACTCTCTATCAAGTTCCTTTATATTTTCCATAGCAGGCTCCCCCTTGAGCTTGTTTCCCTCACGCTGTGAACATTGTTCCAAGGCCGGCGTCAGTCAAGAGCTCCATGAGCATGGAGTGGGGCACACGGCCGTCGATTATAAACACCTTGCTGACGCCCCGGCGTATGGCCTCCACGCAGCACTGTATCTTAGGTATCATGCCACCTGATATGACGCCCTCGCCTATGAGTTGCGGCACCTCGCTCACAGAGACGCGGCTCATAAGGGTCCTGGGGTCGTCCTTGTCCCGCAGGAGGCCGGAGATGTCCGTCATGGTCAGCATGCTCACCGCCCCAAGGCTGCCGGCTATCCTGGCCGCCGCCGTGTCGGCGTTTATGTTGTAGATATTCCCCTGGGTATCGCAGCCCACGGTGGATATTATTGGGATGTAGCCCATGTCCAGCATGTCTGTTATGGGCTTTACGTCCACATCGGTTATCTCGCCCACATGGCCCAGGCGCTCATCCTTGGCCCGGGCACGTATCATGCGCCCGTCAACGCCCGAGAGGCCGATGGCCTTCCCCCCGGCGCTCTCGGCCAGGTTCACAAGGTCCTTGTTCACCTTGCCGGAGAGGACCATCTGGACTATGTCCATAGTCTCAGAGTCCGTGACCCTGAGGCCGTCCACAAACTCGGACTTCTTGCCGGTCTTATTCAGCATGTCGCTTATCTCCGGCCCGCCGCCGTGGACCACAACCACGCGTATGCCTATCATGGATAGGAGCACTATGTCCCCCATCACAAGGCGCTTTAAGTCCTCATTCTGCATGGCATTGCCGCCGTATTTTATAAGTATTGTCTTTCCGGAGTATTTCTGTATATGGGGCAGAGCCTCCGCGATAGTCTGCGCCCTCAAAGCGTTGTCCAGTTCCATATGGCACCTCAAGTCCTGTAGTCACCGTTTATCTTCACGTAGTCGTACGTCAGGTCGCAGCCCCAGGCCTGGGCGCAGCCGTCCCCGGAATTAAGGTCCACGTCTATGTCCACCTCATCCTCAAGCAGCACCTTTTTTGCAAGCTCCTCGGAGAACTCAATGCCGGCGCCGTTCCGGCAGACCTGCACACTGCCTGCGGCAGATACGAAGCTCACGTCCACCTTCTCCACGTCCACGTCGGCTCCAGAATAGCCTATGGCGCAGAGCACCCGGCCCCAGTTGGCGTCGGAGCCGAACATGGCGGCCTTCACAAGTGACGAGCAGATGACGGCCTTGGCCACCACCTTGGCAGTCTCACTGTCGGAGGCGCCGGTGACGTTGCAGGTTATCAGCTTGGTGGCGCCCTCGCCGTCCTTGGCTATCATCCGGCACAGCTTCACGGTTACGGCGTGGAGCGCCTCACAGAAGGCGTCAAACTCCGCGCCCCCCCTGGTTATCTCCGCGTTGCCCGCAAGGCCGTTTGCCATGACGGAAACCATGTCGTTAGTGGAAGTGTCCCCGTCCACGCTGACCATGTTGAAGCTGGTCTTTACGTCCTCCGATAGTGCACTCTGCAGCATCTCCGGCGAGATAGCGCAGTCGGTGGTGACAAACACCAGCATGGTGGCCATATTGGGGTGTATCATTCCTGACCCCTTGGCGATGCCGCCCATGCGGCACTCCACCCCGCCTATATCAAAGGATACGGCCGCCTCCTTGGCAAAGGTGTCCGTGGTCATTATGGCGTCGGCGGCAAAGCCGCTGTGGTCGCCCAGGCCCTCTGTGAGCTCAGGCATCCCCGCGGCCATGGGGTCTATTGACATGGGCTGGCCTATCACGCCTGTGGAGCCCACGATAACGTCGCCTGCGGCTATGCCCGTGTACTTCTCCACAAGGGCACACATATTCTGGGCTATCTCGATGCCGTTTGCGTTACAGGTGTTGGCGTTGCCGCTGTTGCATATCACCGCCTGGGCGTACCCGTCCGCCACATTTGCCCGGGTCACCTTTATAGGCGCGCTCTTTACAAGGTTTGTTGTGTATACGCAGGCCGCAGCAGACCTCACCTCACTTGTTATCAGGGCCAGGTCACGCTTTGTGTGGCTCTTCCTTATGCCACAGTGTACGCCGTTTGCCTTGTATCCTTTGGCGGCACAAACTCCGCCGGAAATCTCCTTCATATCCGCACATCTCCTTATAGAAGCGATTATTTAAATGACGAGCCCCGTCTCAAGGGGGAGCCCCAGAGCTATGTTCATGCACTCTATCGCCGCGCCGGAGGCCCCTTTCCCAAGGTTGTCGAAGAGGGCCGTCACAGTGGCCTGGTCCCCGTGTCCGCAGACTATTATCCTCATGGAGTCGCGGCCTGAGAGGGTGTCGGCGTATATCACCGGCTCGTCCCCTCCCACCGGGGCCACCGTTACGATATCCGAGCCCCGGTAGTGTGCCTCCAGGGCGCTGTGTATGCTCTCCGCGTCCATATCCGGCAGGAACACCGTGGTGGCCATGCCACTGTAGAAGTCGCCCAGTATCGGGTGGAACACCGGCGGCGCATCGAGGCCGCAGACGGCGCGCATCTCGGGGAGATGCTTGTGCCTCATGTTCGTGCCATATATCCGGTGCGCCTCATGGCGCGGGTCCCTCTCCGGGTCCTGATACTCGGCTATCAGCTTCTTCCCTCCGCCTGAGTACCCCGTCAGGGAGTAACAGCACAGGCGGGCGCTGGCCGGCAAAATACCTGCCGACACCAGCGGGTAGACGCAGGCGATAAATCCGGAGGCGTGGCAGCCGGGCACGGCAATCCTGTGGGAGGAGCGCACCTTTTCAAAGTGTGCCCTCGATAGCTCCGGGAACCCGTAGGCCCAATTAGGGTCCGTCCTGTGGGCCGTGGAGGTATCAAGTATCTTCACGCGGCCGCTCTCCACCATGGACACGGCCTCTCTGGCCGCGTCGTCAGGCAAGCAGAGGAAGGCGATGTCACAGTCGTTGAGGGCCTCCCGCCGGGCGCCCGGGTCTTTCCTCAGCTCCTCCGGCAGTTTTATAAGCTCAATATCGCCCCTCTGAGAGAGCCTATCATATATCCTCAGGCCTGTGGTGCCGGCACTGCCGTCAATAAACACCTTAGTCATCGCCTATACTCCCCATTATATACTCTATCTGCCGCTGTACCCAGCCTCCGCCGGGTCCCCCCTCGGAGGTGCGGCGCTTTACGCACTCATCTATGTCTATGGCCTTGTAGAGGTCCTCATCAAAAAGCTCACTGTACTTCCTATACTCCTCAATTGGCACATCCTCAAGGGTCATCCCCTTTTCAGAGCACTCCTCAACTATGTTCCCCACCAGCTTGTAGGCCGTGCGGAAGGGCATCCCCTTTCCCACAAGATAGTCGGCAAGGTCAGTGGCGTTTATAAAGCCGCCGGCTGCGGCGTCACGCATGCTCTTGGCGTTCACCTGCATGGTGGCAACCATTGGCGAAAACACGCCAAGGCATGCCTTCACCGTGTCAAAGGCGTCGAATATGGCCTCTTTATCCTCCTGCATGTCCTTGTTGTATGCAAGGGGCGTACCCTTCAGCACTGTCAGCAGGGCCATAAGGTCGCCGTACACACGCCCGGTCTTGCCGCGGCACAGCTCGGCCATGTCCGGGTTCTTCTTCTGGGGCATTATGGAGGAGCCGGTGGAGTAGGCGTCGGAGAGCTTTATAAACTTAAACTCCCAGGAGGACCAGAGGATTATCTCCTCGGAAAACCTTGATAGGTGGGTCATCACCAGGGCAAGGGCCGCCGCCAGCTCCACGCAGAAGTCCCTGTCGGACACGCCGTCCAGGGAATTACGGCTCACCCCGTCAAATCCCAGCTCCGCCGCCTCGGCGCGCCTGTCTGTGGGGTATGTGGTCCCGGCAAGGGCGCAGGAGCCTATGGGCGTAACATTCATCCTGGCCCTGGCGTCCTCTATCCTGCCGATATCCCTGAGGAACATCATGGCGTAGGCCATAAGGTGGTGGCCGAAAGTCACAGGCTGGGCCCGCTGCATATGCGTGTAGCCGGGCATTACGACGGCGGCGTTCTTCCCGGCCGTCTCCGTGAGGGCGCGTATCAGCTTCTTTAAAAGCCCTACCGTCTCGTCGCACTGGCCCCTCAGGTAGAGCCGCAGGTCCTGGGCCACCTGGTCGTTACGGCTGCGGGCGGTGTGCAGGCGCTTGCCCGGCTCGCCGATCCGCCGGGTAAGCTCCCCCTCCACAAAGGAGTGGATGTCCTCCGCCGCCGGGTCAATGGGTATGGTCCCGTGCTCTATCCCATCCAGGATATCCCCCAGGCCCTCCACTATGGCCTCCATGTCACTGTGGGAGATTATCCCCTGGGCGCCCAGCATGTGCGCGTGGGCTATAGAGCCTATAATATCCTCCCGGTACATGCGGGAGTCAAACCTTATTGATGAGTTGAAATCCTCCGCCGCCGGGTCTATCACCCCGGAGGTCCTGCCTGCCCAGAGCTTTGCCATGGGGAATCCTCCTTCCGTCTAAAAACCCATCATGCCGGAGGTGCGCCCTTCCGGCATGATGAAAAAATACTCTTATTACTTATTTGTTATTTATCCAGCTTGTCCTTGTTCTTGGCGTCCACCTTGGCCTGGACGGTTATCGGCAGTCCAAAGAGGTTTATAAATCCGGCGGAGTCCTTCTGATCATAGTCAGACTCACCGAAGGTGGCAAGCTCGTCGGAGTATAGGCTCCAGTCGCTCCATACGCCGGCCTTTATGACGTTGCCTTTGTAGAGTTTCAGCCGCACCTTGCCTGTCACACGCTCCTGTGTCTTATCCACAAAGGCCGAGAGGGCCTCCCTCAGAGGTGTGAACCACTGGCCGTCATACACCAGCTCCGCAAATGTGATCGCCAGCTCCTGCTTCTTGTGCATGGTGAGCTTATCAAGGCAGACGGTCTCAAGATATGAGTGGGCCTTGTAGAGTATCTCACCGCCTGGAGTCTCATATACGCCGCGGCACTTCATACCCACGAGCCTGTTCTCCACTATGTCGATGATGCCTATGCCGTTCTCCCCGCCCAGCTTGTTGAGCTTATATATGATGTCCTTGGCGCTCATACGCTCCCCGTCTAGGGCCACTGGCACGCCCTTTTCAAACTCTATCTCCACATAGGTGGGCTTGTCCGGGGCGTCCACGGGAGACACGCCCATCTCCAAAAAGCCCTTCTTCTCGTACTGTGGCTCATTGCCTGTGTCCTCCAGGTCCAGCCCCTCGTGGGACAGGTGCCACATGTTCTTATCCTTGGAGTAGTTTGTCTCACGGTTTATCTTCAGCGGCACATTGTGGGCCTCGGCGTACTCTATCTCCTCCTCCCTGGATTTGATGTCCCATATCCTCCAGGGGGCTATGACCTTTATCCCAGGGGCAAAGTGCTTCAATGTGAGCTCAAAGCGCACCTGGTCGTTGCCCTTACCGGTGCAGCCGTGGGCGATGGCGTCACACCCCTCCGCCAAGGCGATCTCGGCGAGACGCTTTGCTATGACGGGGCGGGCCATGCTGGTACCCAGCAGGTAATCCTCATAGACAGCCCCGGCCTTCATGGTGGGGATCACAAAATCGTCTACAAACTCGTCGGTGAGATCCTCAAGATAGAGCTTGGACGCACCTGTCTTTATAGCCTTCTCCTCAAGGCCCTCGTTCTCCGAGCCCTGGCCCACATCGCCGCATACGGCAATTACCTCACAGCCGGGATAGTTCTCCTTGAGCCAGGGGATTATTATGGATGTATCCAGTCCGCCGGAATATGCTAGCGCTATCTTTTTTATATTGTTCTCGCTCATATGAACGACCTCCAATTTGCTCCGTAATTTATTGATAATTATGCGTCTTTATTTGCAAAAAGTCAATACTTATTCATATATGGTTTTTCATTTGTAATAAAATACATATTGTCTCTCGTTTCAGCAACGGTGTCTTGTTGATTATTGCCCGGAATTCAGCTTTACTTGAATTTAATAATAAATAATTATTCAAATATAATGAATAATTATTTATTATCCCCTGTACTTAACGCTCTCGCTCTCGGAGAGGGTCACAAGGCCGTCTGTCACCTGCGCCACGGCTATGTCGCTGCCCCTCTCCGGCTCCGGCCCCTCCATAACCAGGACGCTGTCATTTACAAATCTCGTCTCCCGCAGGTCGCCGTCCACAGTCACCCTGCTGAACGGGGTGAAATTCTCCCCATACACATAGAGTACAGATCCGCTCCAATATGTCCGGTTTATAATTATAGGATCTATTCCCATCTGCAGGTCAGAAGCCTGATACGGGTTCTCTCCTCCATAACAGTAGAAGTCCCCGTATAACATATCATACTCAAGTAATCCAAGGCCCCGGCGGTAGTCCTCGCTCTCGCTCCCACTCATCGTCTGATGATAACGGCTGAGTATCCCCTGCTTTATCCCAAGCCTCTCCATCAGGAACGCCGAAAGCTGATAGGCCGTAAGGTCCACGTCACGCTTTTCCAATCCCAGGTTATCCCATATAACATACTCCGTCTCGAATACATCCCCGTTTTCAAGCTGGTCTGAGCCGATGCTGAAATTTGGCAAATGATCCCCATAGAAGACCACTACCGCCGGCTCTCCCCTGGCCTCAATGGCATCTACAAGCTCACCAATGAACTGGTCCGTCTCCTGAAGCTGGCTCAAGTAATAGGCAAAGGCCTTCTCACTGTCCGGGTCCTCCTCCCATTCCACATCCTGATCATCAGCTTCGTCAGTATCTTCTCCACGCTGGTATTTCCCGTGGCCCTGTACTGTTATAGTGAATACGAAATCCTGGCCATCGGTTGAATCCAGAGCCTTTATTATCTGCTCTGTGAGTATCTTGTCCTTGGCCCAGCCGATAGGGTTATATTCCACGTCGTTCATATACTCGATCGACGTAAATGTGTCAAACCCCAACTGCGCGAACACTACGTTCCTATCGTAAAATGAACCGGTGTTGTTGTGTATAGCATGGCTCGTGTAGCCCAGCTGTTTAAGATCTGTGGCGACAGTCTCGCAGGCCTCCTCTTTGAGGATCGTCTTATATGGGTATTCTCCCATGCCGAAGAATCCCAGGCTCATGCCCGAGAGAACCTCAAACTCCGTATTGGCGGTGCCGGCCCCAACCGACGGGACTGTCAGGAAACCAGTGGAATACTTTCTTTTTAGCGACGTGAACTCCGGTATTGGGTTTTCATCGTAGCTCACATCGTCCAGATACCCCACGTCAAAGAAGGACTCCAGCTGTACAAAAATAATATCAGGCCGCAGCTCCGGGGCGCTGCTGGCCTCCAAGCTGGATACTATCTCCTCCACGGCCTCCTGTGTATAGTCCTCCGGCCTGTCTATCCCCTTGTCGACCATACCCGTGCAGAAACAATACACAAATCCGTAATCCTCATACGCCCGGGCTATATCCGTCTTGTCGTCTGTCGTCCTGTCAACTCCGCTGGCGTAGACAACAATATATAAAAGTACCGCGCCGGCAATTGACCCCGCTATGAACAGCAGTGTTTTCTTCCACACCACCGTCGCCTTAGGTACCCGTATGAATAAATACACCAGCGCGCCCAGCACAAGGACGGCGCCGACGCACAGCAATACTATCTGCCACGGGTCCAGATAGACATTTATTATGGAGAACACCGACGGCAGAAGCTGTATGTCTATTATCCCAAATGGTGTAGGCCTGTAATCGAGTATCGTGAAGTTGACAATCCCGAACGCCAGCCATACAACCGAAACCAGGCATACGAAAAACGATCTCCTCTTGAACAGGAAACTCAGAGACAGCGTCGCCAGTACAATGAGCGCATTTGCCAGAAACCTGACTGGATGAGAAAACGCAAAAGCAAATCCTTGCCACAGGGAACGTCTGGCAAGCATCTCCACGATCAGCACTATGATTACAGAGACGCAGGCTGTGAACACAATGGGCCTTTTGGAAAACACATTCCCCACCCTGCCGACTCCCCGCCACACAATACCGGCGCTTTTTTTGTCTTTTGAACTCATCTTATCCCCTTCTCTTTCCAGCCTCTCTGCCGGAAATTTACATGGAAAATACAATCATTTTACCAGTGTTTGACCTAATTGGTACTATACCAAATACGTACAATTATTTCAACCCGGCAGCATCTTTAAGAAAAGGCGCTTCCAGAACAATAGACCGGTGCCCCGTATCGGCGCCGGTCTATTATGATACGTTAACTATTCAGCAGCCCGTGGCAGCGTTGACCCGCCGTAGGGCATTATTATCACGCTGGCGTCAGCTCCAAGCCTCTCAAAGGCCTCATCCAGCGCCTTCTGCGCACTTGATGCCGGCTTCATAAATGCCTTGCGCACACGCTCATCGTCAAGCTCCGACACCAGGTATATATCCGCATCCTCAAGCACCATGGCGATGGCCGCCGCCTTGTGCCCGCCCAGCTGGAAGTCTACCTTTATCCTGTCTATCATGCTGTGTGCATCAGGCGCGGACACCATCCAGCTTTCAAAGGTCTTCTCCCCAAAGCCCTCTCTGCATGATCCCACCAGTATAATGATACCGCCACGCCGCACCGCGTGCTTTGCGTTATCAAGGGCCTTTTGTGTCTGGTACAGGTTAAGATCCTTTGGCGCTCCCCCCTGGGACACCACCACGATATCCGCCCGTCTTGGTATCTCTTTGAGATACAGCGTATCAAGAAAAGCGCAGCCGGCCCTGTGGGCTTCCACGACATCACCGGCCACAGCCTTTATAATCTCCTTGTGCTCGTCTAGCACCACATTTAATATAAAGTCCACCCCGCACATAGCGGCCGCTTCTTCAATATCCTCCCGGACATTGTTTCCCTGTAAAAGCCCCGCCCTGGACGTATTCTCCACCATGCGGCTGTGGTTTGACTGGATGGCGTCCCTGGTGGAAACCCCCGGCATTATCGCCTTGGCCCCGCCTGAGTAGCCGGCAAAATAGTGATATTCTATGTTTCCCAGGCATATCCTCCGGTCCGCCTGGGCCACGCCCCTCACAATATCCACAGGTGTTCCCCTGCTGGTGACGCCCAGATGTACACAGTCGGAGATGTCGCCATCAATACAGCGTATTCTCTCCCAGGCCTCGTCGCCGGCCAGATGGCGTCTCTCCTCGTCGCTCTGGCGCCTGTGGCTGCCCAGCGCGAAATACAGCGTGACGTCCTCGTCTCTGACCCCCGCCGCACCCAGCTCCTCCAAAATAGCCGGCATCACTTTATATGTAGGCATTGGACGCGTCATATCGCTTGTGACTATGGCTATCTTCTCGCCTGGCCGCACTATGTCACGCAGGCGGGCCGTACCTATCGGTTCAGCCATGGCCCTTCTCACCTCCGCCTCGCCGGTAAGTCCTGTCTCCACCTGATTCTGTTCCAGCACCGCCAGCACATTCCCGTCCGGCACTGTGATCTTCTGTTTGCCGTTTCCAAATCCCAGTTCAAACTCCAACGCCATCACCCCAAAACATTAAAGTGGGTTTATTATACCATTTTAAATATTCTTGAGCAACTTTTTCAAGTTCATGCCAGTGTCTTATAAAAGTCAAGCGTTCCAAATCCACGTCCCAGCTGTGCCAGCAGATAAGCCTCGCACACCCGCGCAAGCTGTCTCTGGGCCTCCGCCCCTATACTGAAGGACAGGAGTCTCTTCATATCGCATCCCACGATATACCTCATGGCGTCCAGCACCCCGGGCGTCAGCGCCATCTCCTCCCCGTAGCCCAGGGCACCGCAGCCGGCGCAGTGTATCACCCCGCCGGCCAGTGAAAGCACAGGCACATCCGGATCACTTTTGCCGCATATTTCACACGCGTCCAGCCTTGGTTCAAATCCCATAAGGCACATGAGCCGTAGCTCAAATACCGCTTTAATTTTCTCCACGGGGGCCATGTTCTCGCTCAGCGCATAAAGGCAGTTTAGCCCCAGGGAGAGCATCATCGGGTTTGGGATGTCAGTGTCGGCAGCCGCCTCCAGCACCTCCGCAAAGTAAGACCCCAGGGCCATGGCCCTGATGTCCTCCCTGAGCCCCAGGAACAGCTCAATACCGCTGGCCTCCGTGAGGGTGTATCTGTCCCGCTGCGAGAAGAGCGTCATCTCTGAGAAGGCCAGAAGCTGTGTGGACGCCGCGGTCTTGCTGCCTCTGCGTTTCGCGCCTCTGGCAGACACGGTTATCTTCCCCTCCGTTTGCGTCAGCACTGTCAGTATCCTACTGGACTCCTTGTATGCCGTCTCCCTGAGCACAAGCCCCGTTGTCTTTATGTACATGTCCGTATCCGGCGCCGTCCGCCCGGTCAAGCCGGGACGGACGCCGCGCGCTCCTCCTCAAGCTCCTTGTAGAGAGAGTAGAACACCAGGTTTCCCGTCTCCCAGAAAAGTCGCCAAAAAATCTCACAGTCCATATATTTACCTCTCAAAACCGGCACTAATATTTTCTGCCGCTGGACACGATATATGAGAGGTAAAAATTTGACGTCGTTTTCTGTGTATATTATAACCGCTTTTGCCCGCCGTGTCTAATATATTAGTCCCACTCAGCGCTTAATACCAGTCATGCTTTTCGTGTCTATCCAAAGCATTTATCTGCACCATCTCCATTTCACTCAGCTCAAAATCAAAAACAGAGATGTTATCTTCTATATGTTTTATGTCGCTGGAGCCCGGGATAACCGTCACATCATTTTGCAAATCCCACCGAAGGATCACTTGAGCCACAGATTTTCCGTGTGTTGCTGCGATCTCCCGCAGTACAGGATTCTTCAGCATTGCCTCAGTGTAGCCCCGCCCTCCCAGCGGATACCATGCCTGGACGGCAATCCCCTCGTTCTGGATATGCTCCACCACCAGGCCGTCCCGATAGTACGGGTGGATCTCGTTCTGGATCAGCGCCGGTTTTACGGAAACCTTCGGCAGAAAAGAATCCGTCTCACGGATGTAGTAGCAGGAGATACCGGCAGAGCGCACTTTCCCGTCCTGTATGGCTTTTTCGATGGCTTTGTATGCCGCCACATCGTTCGAGGCCGGATGGTGCAGGAGCATCATGTCAATGTAGCCGATGTCCAGCTTTTTCAGCGCCTCATCTATGGCTTTTGCGGCATGGCTGTACTGGTTCGGATACAGCTTCGTCTGCACAAAGATTACGTCCCGTGCCACACCGGATTTGCGTACACCTTCGCCCACTTCCCGCTCATTTCCGTA
>CALXAF010000149.1 GCA_944386185.1 uncultured Oscillospiraceae bacterium | reverse complement strand
GCCTTGCCAAAACTGCTTCCATCGCCAGTGAGCCCATCACGGCGAAGCATGGTCTCCAATACGTCAATATCAGAAGATATGTCAATAACATCCGAGGCGTACAGTTTATCAAGCTGCTTTTTGAAGCCATCCACCAGTGTGTCGAGTATGCTCTCAATCTCCGCTTTAGCAGAGCGCACATTCTCGCCGTCTGCACCTGAGGACTCAAAATCGGCATAAGAACGCAGAAGTTTGAGCGTAGTTGGCAGATAGTAACTCATAAAACTCTTTATTTGAGGCAGTTTCTCGGGCTTTTCCTGTACCGCCTGGAATATCTTTGAGGTGAGGGATTCCATTTCATCTATCTTCTCGGAGACTACCTCATCTGGGATGGCGTCATTGAGCTCGCGTATCTGCCGCAGTATGGCCTTATAGCGGTCCTCGCCGTCGTCAGCCTCAGGCTCCGGCACGGGCTCCTTCTCGGGCTTTGCCCTGGGATCGAGTATCAGCAGCCCTGCACCCTGGTCTATGTAGGCGTTACTTGGAAGCATCTCCTTGTCAAGCATGGCCTCGATATCCCGACGGGCCTTCCTTACTGACACACCGGTCTTTGATGCCAGCTCCTCAATAGAGATATAATCCCGCCCCTGAAAAGCCGCCTTATAGACCTTGAATCTGGCGGAACGCTTTTTAAATATACTACGGAAGATAAAGGAGAAGGCACCTCCCGCCACCATGACCAGGGCGGGGAGCATATCCTCCAGTACATAGCTGTTGAACTCCTCCCATAGAAACCATTCGTCAACAGCCTCCATAAACCGCCAGCCGCCGATAACCAGAAGGGCTATGCCGGCAATCAGAAGCACCTTGCACAGGCCATCGTAGGATTTTGACGGATCAGCGTCACTCTTCTTTGATGACTCAGACTGCTTGGACTTCTTTGGCTCTGAACCTGGCTTTGCCTTGGCCGAGCCGGCGGACGCGGACGAAGTCAGAACCAAAGTCTTGTCCACGTAGTTGATATAGGCGCTCTCTCCAAACTGACCCTCTGCCACCATCTGTTGAATATCCCTGAGAGCCGACTCGTAGGAAACACCCACCGCCGAGGCCAGATACTCAATGGATTCCACATTCCGGCCCTCAGTCATTATCTTGTACTTATCCATACGGGTGTTCCGCTGGGAGTTTGAACCAATATTTTTTGAGGTGGCCCGTTTTTGGAACAGGCCGACTTTCTTCAATATCATGAACAGGCCGGCAAAGGGACCCACCACCGGTATATTGAAAGCGATCACCAGAGCCACGACAAAAAGAATATTGGAAAACGCACTGTCGTTATCGTTAAAAATTTTCATAGTTCTCCGCCAATAAGATGATTAGATATGGGGTATTATTTGTCAAGAGTGATGTTGTCCACGCCGTTTTCTTCAAATTCGGCAATATATTCGGCCATCCGGTCGGACAGCTCCTCGTAGTTTGAACTGTCTATAGGAGTAAAGTCCATATCGCGGCGGGCCAGTTCTTCCGCCAGAATCTCATAGAAGACGTTGTCCTCGTAGTCCATTATGGCCTCGTGTATGCCGCCGTCCTTGAAGGCACTGGATGGGGAAACCACGCCGTCGTGTATTTCATACAGCCCCTCCATGCCCGGCTGCTGAAGGCACTGGGCAAATATAAGGCTCTCCACATCGTCGTAGTCGGTAAAGCGGTCCTCGCCACGGGCTGAATTGAGTATCCAGTTGCCGATATATACCATATCGAGCAGCCTGCGGAACTCCTTATTGGTAAGGTCGATGTGAAACATGTGAAAACCTCCTTGACCAATATTAAAGAGCGGAGAGACGGACTGACCGCCCCTTAATACAGTATAGCAAATATGGGAGAGAAATTCTACATTTTACTCTTGTTTTATTTGGCAATATCGAATATCATATTGAGAGCTGCACAGTTATAAGTATGCTGTACATATGCTGTATATATTATATACCCATCGGATTGGAGAGAAGCGGTTTTTATGGATGAGAGACCGATAGGTGTGTTTGACTCCGGCCTGGGCGGGCTGACCGTCGTAAAGAGGCTGATGGAGTTTCTGCCGGGGGAGAATATAATCTACCTTGGAGACACCGGAAGAGTGCCGTATGGGGGACGCTCCCGGGGCACCATAATGAAATACGCGAGACAGGATATTTCTTTCCTGCTGAAATTTGATATAAAGGCAGTTATTGCGGCCTGCGGCACAGTGAGTACAAACGGCCTTGAAGATATCGCGGGAGACTACCACATACCGGTGAGAGGGGTTCTTGGCCCCACGGCCAAAGCGGCCGTCCGCGAGACGAGAAGCGGCAGAATAGGTATCATAGGGACAAAGGCATCGATACTCAGCGGCGCCTACGACAGGCGTATAATGGAACTTATGCCCCAGGCGCAGATAACCTCAAATGCCTGCCCGCTGTTTGTCCCAATGGCGGAGGAGGGCAGGATAACAGACGGGGATGTGGCATTGGACGCGGTAGCCAGGGAGTACCTTGAGCCTATGAAGAGCGCTGATGTGGACACGCTGATCATGGGCTGCACCCACTATCCGCTGATAAGGCCGACCATAGAGAGAATAATGGGGCCGCGAGTGCGCCTTATTGACCCGGGCGAGGAGACAGCCCGCTCGCTGCGGGATCAGCTCAAAAGTGACGGCCTCCTCAACGGAAGAGATCAAGGCGGCAAGTATAAGTACTTTGTCACCGACAGCACAGAGGGATTTGCGGAGACGGGATCACTTTTCTTAAATGCCGCCATCGATGGCAGCGTGGAGCACGTCTCCCTCGAGGATTTTTAAGGACGACAGTTATGAAAAATGTCATTATATCTATAAAGGGCCTCCAGGGCACGGATGAGGAGGGCAACGATATCGAACTGGTGACGGACGGCCTTTATGCATATTCTACAGAGAGAGTGGACTTTGAGTATATGGAGAGCGAGCTCACCGGCATGGAGGGCACAAGGACACAGTTTGCAGTAGAGGGCGACCAGGTGATGATAACCAGGCAGGGGACGGTGAACATGCAGATGCCCTTCAAGGCCGGTGAAAAGTATTATTTTGTCTATGACACACCGTATGGAAACATGACCATGGGCGTCGACACCAAGAGCGTCCTGTCAAAGTTTGATGAGAGCGGTGGTGAGCTGTGCGTCAGATATATAATGGATCTGGGAAACGCCATGGTATCAAGGAACAGCTTTGAGATAAATATCAGGGAGGCCTGAGAGGCCGGGAGGAATTATGGTAAATCTTATCGACTCAGCGAAGGGACAGATTCAGGATATCATCAGAAGTGCCTATGAAAGGGCATCAGAAAGGGGCGCTCTGCCCTCAGGCGTAACGCTTGGAGGAACAGTGGAGATACCGAAGGACACCTCCTTTGGTGATTACGCATCCTCGGCCGCTATGGCCGCGGCCAGGGATATGCACATGGCACCGAGGAAAATAGCCCAGGAGCTTATCGACTGCATGGAGCTTGATGATACGTACTTTGTCAGCGCCGAGGGGGCCGGGGCCGGCTTCATCAATTTCCGGCTCGGGCCTAAGTGGTATGCTGACGTTATAAAGGCAGTTGAAGCCCAGGGACAAGACTACGGCAGGTCGGATGTGGGCCACGGCGAGAAGGTGATGGTGGAGTTTGTCTCCGCCAATCCAACAGGACCGATGACTATAGGCAATGCCCGGGGAGGCGTACTGGGCGACGCGCTGGCCTCAGTGCTGGATATGGCGGGATACGATGTATCACGCGAGTTTTATGTGAACGACGCCGGCAACCAGGTGGATCTTTTCGGCCGCTCGATAGAGGCCAGGTACCTTCAAATATGCCTTGGCGAGGACGCAGTGGAGTTCCCGGACAACGGTTACCATGGGGATGATATAAAGGAGCTGGCGTCTCAGATATACGCTGAGCACGGTGATGAATACGTATCGGTGCCTGAGGAGGAGCGGCGCGAGAAGTTCGTGGCCTGGGCCCTGCCGCGGAATATCGAGAGAATGCGCCGGGATCTGGAGCGCTACGGCATACATTTCGACACGTGGTTTTTGGAGTCCTCCCTCCATGAGAGCGGCGCTGTACGGGATACAGTGGACATGCTCACGGAAAACGGCCTCACTTATGAGAAAGAGGGCGCCGTTTGGCTCAAAAATACGGAGCTGGGTGCGGACAAAGACGAGGTGCTGCGCCGCTCAAACGGATTTTACACGTATTATGCGGTGGATATTGCGTATCATATAAACAAATTTGCGGTGCGGGGTTTTGACCGGGTGATAGACGTTTGGGGCGCCGACCACCACGGCCACGCGATCCGCTTTAAGGCCACATGCGCAGCGCCGTGCATACCGATAGATCCGGACAAGCTGGACTTCCTGATTATGCAGATGGTGCGGCTCGTGCGCGACGGCGAGACGGTGAAGGTGTCAAAGCGCACTGGGAAGGCGCTGACGCTGGCAGACCTTTTAGATGAGATATCTGTGGACGCCTGCCGGTTCTTCTTCAATGCCAAGCCGGATACGCATCTGGAATTTGACCTGGGACTGGCGGTACGGCAGGACAGCGAGAACCCGGTCTATTATGTACAATACGCCCACGCCAGGATAGCCAGCCTTCTGCGTACGCTGTCTCAGGAGGGGCACACAGTGAAAACGGCAGGAGAGATAGATCTGGGAGTTCTCAGGGAGGAGCCAGAGCTGGACCTTATAAAGGCCGTGTCGCTGCTTCCGGAGGAGGTAAAACTGGCCGCCAGGGACTACGACCCATCCAGGATAAACCGCTATGTTATAGACCTTGCCGCCAAATTCCACAGGTTTTACAACTCCTGCAGGATAAAGGATGCGGGGCCGGAGCTTCTGGACGCCAGGCTGAAGCTGGCCGAGACCACGAGAGCCGTTATTGAGAACAGTCTTAAAATAGTGGGCGTGTCTGCTCCGGATAAGATGTGAGAGGCAGCTCCAAATTTAAAAAGATAAAACGAATCCGGCCCGGCTGTGTGTTTCGCACAGCCAGGCCGGATTTATTTTAAGCCGCTCAGGCCAACCACTTTTTGAAAAAACATTGAAAAAACCCTTGACAAATAACGATGAATAGTTGATAATACTGCTTAGTTAGTTATAGCTAACTAAGCAGTATTATCTGTCTCAGGAACCTTTGACACCTGGGGATCTAGGAGGTTTAATGGTCATACAGGAATCGGGGCAGGACTATCTTGAGGCGATACTGATAGTCCGCAACAGGAAGGGCACCGTGCACTCTAAGGATGTGGCCCAGGAGCTGTCTTTCTCAAAGGCCAGTGTCAGCATAGCCATGAAGGCCCTCAGGGAGGGCGGATATATAACAATGGACGATGAGAAGGCCATATACCTCACCGATAAAGGTGAAGCGCTGGCCCAGCAGATGTATGAGCGCCATCTGCTGCTCTCTGAGTGGCTGGTGTATCTGGGGGTGGACAGGAAAACGGCGGTGAGGGACGCTTGTAAGATAGAGCACGATCTCAGTGCCAAGAGCTATGAGGCCATAAAGCGCCACGCCATAGAAATTATAAGCGGAGATACTGAAGGCAGGGTAATTGGATCTCGCTGCCACTGAGTTAGTCATAGATAATTTTGGAGGTGACAGATGACCTTTGAGGAGCTGATGGTGTCATTTTGCGCGCCCACACTGGCGGGGATGAAGGTGGGCAGCCTCTTCAGGTGTTCTTTTACGTGTCCAAAGGCGCTCATGGAGGAGATATCTGGACTCAATACGCGCTTGGGCGGACGGGGAGTTACGGTGACTGTGCTTGAGATGCGCTCTGGCTGGGCGCTCATATACGTCTATAGAGGAAAGCAATTGGAGCGGGACATGTGCGCCCAGGGGGCCAGGGACCTTCTGTCGGCACTTGGATATGGCCTGGGCGGTATAAAAGAGATGATACATTGCCTGCGCCGGAGGATAAGGCTTGTAGAGACGTTCCCCCATGAAATAGGGCTGTTCCTGGGGTATCCGCTGGGGGATGTGCTGGGGTTCATCCGGGAACAGGGCAGGAACTGCAAAAGCTGCGGCCTGTGGAAAGTTTATTGCAACCAACAGGAGGCAGATAAGCTTTTTGAGAAATACCGTAAGTGTACAAGAGTCTACTGCCGCAGGCTTCGGGAGGGTGTACCGCTGCTGAAGCTTACGGTGGCGGCGTAAGCAAAAATTTATTTAAGAGAGGTTTTATTATGAGTAAAATAGCTGTAGTCTACTGGAGCGGCACTGGGAACACCGAGAAAATGGCCCAAGCAGTGCTTGATGGGGCTCAGGCATCCGGAGCCCAGGCTGATATGTACACCGCTTCGGAGTTCTCCGCCGATCTTGTGGGCGCATATGACGCCATAGCCTTTGGCTGCCCCTCCATGGGCAGTGAACAGCTCGAGGAAGAGGAGTTTGAACCAATGTTTGCCTCATGTGAGGGCGGGATAGCCGGGAAGAGGATAGCCTTATTCGGCTCCTATGGCTGGGGCGACGGGGAGTGGATGCGAACGTGGGAGGACACCTGCCGCGGCGATAATGCTATTCTCGCCTGTGACAGCGTTATATGCAACGAGGAGCCTGACAACGAGGCGCTGGCAGCTTGCAGGGCGCTTGGGGGAGCTCTGGCTGAGTGAGGTTCTATAAACATAGGAAAATATCCGGGGCCCATGCTTATCTGCGCATGGGCCCCGGATACCACTTTTGCCGTTATATGTCCAGGACATCCTTCCTCTATGATAAAACGTCCGGCTGTGTCGCTGATTTTTTGCGGGAGAGAGGGAGCAGAACGGTGAAAGTTACTATGCTGCCCTCCAGCCGGACGGAGATTTTTCCGTTCAGTTGTTCTGTAATAGCTCTGGCGGTGGACAGTCCTATGCCGTATCCTCCAGATGCCCTGTCCCGTGAAGGGTCAACCCGATAAAACCGCTCGAAAAGGCGGGGAAGGTTGGATTTAGTAAGACCCGAGCATGGGTTTGATATCTGTATCTGGGCCCATCGGCCACGTCGGCAAAGCCGGACCGTGATTGGGCCTTCTTGACAGCAGTATTTTACACTGTTGTCGAGAAGTATACTCAGGAGCCTTGAGACGCTTCCGGCCTGTGCCCATATGTATATGCCTGAAGCGATGCCGGTTTCAAGAGCTTTGCCTGAGGCCTGCGCCAGCGGCGTGAAATCTGAGACAGCACTTGAGACAAGCCCGCTGAGATCGACAGGGGAGGCAGCCTCATCTGAGACAGTCTCATCAGCCCGGGCCAGTTCCACCAGCCGGCCTATGAGCGAATCCATGCGCTGGACCTGGCACTGGGCGCTCTGGATCCAGTTTTGGGAATCCT
>CALXAF010000148.1 GCA_944386185.1 uncultured Oscillospiraceae bacterium | reverse complement strand
AATAGATTTTGGTACCCGCGCCAGATGTGCTTGGCGCAGATAGAAAGGAGATTAGTCTACGGAAGCTATTAGAGGAGTGCTTGACAGCATATCCAGTGCCATTACGGGCATTTTCGCGTCAGACACATTCCTATCCGACGCGTCAAGATATATAACTTTCGCCACCAGGTTCATACTGCCGGTGCTGGCTGTGGTGATACTCTGGCGGTGCGGACGTTCTCTGCTCTCAGGAAAGCCGGAGCGGGAGGTTTGGGGGTATCTCAGCCTGCCAAACGGGGCGAAGATAGAGCTTACCAACTGGGAGAACATAATAGGACGAGCTGCCTCATCGGATGTGGTGATGGAGTACCCGACCGTCTCACGCAGCCACGCGGCTATGATAAGGAACGCCCAGGGGGAGTGGACGCTTTTTGACATCGGTTCAAAGCTGGGCGTAATCCACAATGGCAAAGAGGTGCACGGTGCCGTAAGGGTACGGACAGGGGACATAATAGGCCTTGGCGGTGTGGAGCTCGTGTTCGTAAAGGCCTCGGTTGATCACGAGCGGGAGCAGGCCATGGGACGCAGCCGGCCCGGGCGGGAGATACGCCCGGCCACCACACTGGTGCTGCTCACTGAGTTTATACTCTTCCTTGGTATCCAGCTCTGCGTGGCGGCGGGAGATGAGTTGAGCGCCACTGTGCCGATAACTTTTGCGGCGCTTATAGTCATCATGTGGCTGTGCTATATAGTCACCCGCGCCCTAGACAGGGTGGGATTTGAGATAGAGACGATAGCCTTCCTCCTTACGGCTGTGGGCTTTGGGGTGTGCGCGAGTTCTGATCCTGAGGCGCTTCCGAAGGAGATGGTGTGCCTGATAGCCGGCCTTTTCGGCTTTTGGATGCTGGGAACGTTCCTGCGGGATCTGGACAGGGCCAAGAAGCTCCGCTGGCCGATAGCCGGCGCGGGGCTTGTACTACTGGCGGTAAACCTGGTGACGGCCGAGAGCCTGTTTGGAGCTAAGAACTGGCTCTCAATAGGCAGCATATCCTTCCAGCCGTCAGAATTTGTGAAGGTCTGCTTTGTATTTGCCGGAGCCGCCACACTGGACAGGCTGTTCGCTAAGCGGAACCTGGTGCTCTTTGTGGGTTTTGCCGCGGCGTGCGTGGGATGCCTTGCCATGATGAGTGACTTTGGCACAGCGGCGGTATTCTTTGTGGCTTACCTTGTGATAGCATTTATGCGTTCGGGCAGTTTTGCAACTGTGCTCCTGTCGGCTGCCGGCGCGGCCTTTGCGGTGTTTATTGTGCTCACAGCGAAGCCATATATAGCCGACCGGTTCTCAACCTGGGGACACGCGTGGGATTTTCCCAACGACGGCGGGTATCAGCAGACAAGGACCATGGCCTCCGCCGCCTCAGGCGGGCTGTTCGGCCTTGGTGCCGGTAAGGGGTGGCTAAAGAACGTCTTTGCTGCCGATACAGATATGGTGTTCGGGCTTGTGTGCGAGGAGATGGGCCTTATAATGGGTTTTGTGGCCGTTGCGGGCGTGCTGCTGCTTGCGTTCTTCGCGGTCAAGTCCTCCGGCAGTGCCCGCAGCTCATTCTATGCCATCGCCTCCTGCGCGGCTGTGTCCATGATGGTATTCCAGATGATATTGAATGTATTCGGTTCTATGGATATACTGCCATTTACAGGCGTGACATTCCCGTTTGTGTCCAAGGGTGGATCAAGCCTGATATCCTGCTGGTGCCTGCTGGGCTTTTTAAAGGCGGCGGACACGAGACAAAACGCCAGTTTTGCCATCCGCCTCCCCAAAACGCATGGAAAGAGGCAGTATTATGAACCTCCTGAGTTTGAAGATCCCGGAGAGGAGGCTCAGGAACAGTGAAGAGAGTCAAGAGAAGGACTATCGCCGTGATAGTGCTGATAGCTATGATGGTGACGGGCCTGGGGTTCTACACAGTGAGATATGCCCTCCACGGAGGGGAGTGGGCCAGCTTCATATCAAATGGCAACGCCTTTTCAGGCGGCAGGCTGAAGGCCGGTAGAATAGAGGACAGAAACGGAGTGACTCTGGTATCCGTAGAGGACGGCACTTACACCTACGCTGAGAGCGAGACTGTCCGGCGCGCTACGCTCCACGCTGTGGGGGACAAGAACAGGAACATAGGAACAGGGGCATTGTGGGCTTTCTCGTCCCGGCTTCTGGGGTACGACCCGATAATGGGTATATACTCGCTTGACGGGGATGGCGGCACATTGAAGCTGACTATAGACTCAAGCCTGAACGCTGTGGCCTACGAGGCGCTAAACGGCCGCTCGGGCACCGTGGCAGTGATGGACTACACCACGGGTGAGATACTGTGCATGGTGTCAAACCCCAGCTTTGACCCGGAGAACCCTCCAGAGATATCTGAGGACGACACCTCGGGCGTTTATCTCAACAGGTTCCTGTCATCGAGCTTCACGCCGGGCTCGACCTATAAGCTGGTGACGCTGGCCGCGGCAATTGAGAATATCGACGGCCTTTTTGACAGGGACTTTCACTGCGACGGCAGGATGCAGGTGGGGGCAGACAATATAGTGTGCACCAGCGCCCACGGCGACATGAAAATTGAGGACGCCCTGGCGGTGTCATGCAACTGCGTGTTCGCGCAGCTTGCCCTTGAGCTGGGCGCTGACACCATGGCGGAATACGCCGATGACTATGGCCTCACAAGCTCCTTCAGCGTGGACGGCATAGCCACAGCGGCTGGACGTTACGATAAGGCGGAGGCCGGGTCTATAGACCTTGCCTGGTCGGGCGTGGGACAGTATAACGACCTTGTAAACCCGGCGGCCATGCTCAGATTCGTGTCCGCTATAGCAAACTCCGGCAGGGCTGTCGATATGACACAGATAGACACGTTCAGGATCGGGCATGGGTCAGAGCGCATAATGAGCGGTTCCACAGCAGAGAGGATTGCGCAGATGATGGACTACTGTGTCTCCCACACCTACGGGGATGAGAATTTCCCGGGGCTTGAGCTGAGGGCCAAGTCCGGAACAGCCGAGGTGGGCGGAGGCAAGGATCCGAACGCCTGGTTCGTGGGATTTATTGAGAACGAGGAGCACCCGCTGGCATTTGTGGTCATGATAGAGAACGGCGGCTGGGGAAGCTCCCAGGCGGGCTCTGTGGCAAACAAAGTGCTGCAGGCGGCGGTAAATGGCCAGGCCGGTTGAATGACGGCGCAAAATGCATGTCAAAATGTTTTACGGATCGGGCAGGTGAGCGTACATTGAGCTGGGATATGAGGACGGAGCTTTTACTGGGCCGTGAGGGCATTGAGCGCCTGAAGAGGGCACGTGTGGCTATTTTCGGCGTGGGAGGCGTGGGTTCCTTTGCCGCCGAGGCGGTGGCCAGGGCCGGTGTGGGAAGCATCACGCTCATAGATGGTGACACTGTCAGCGAGACGAACCTTAACCGTCAGCTCGTGGCGCTTCACTCAACTCTGGGTAAGAACAAGGCGTACGTCATGGCCGAGAGGATACTCGATATAAACCCCGAGGCGGATGTTATGGCACTGGACATCTTCTACACCGCCGACAACGCCGACATTGTGGATTTTACTGCCTTTGACTATGTGGCCGACGCCATAGATATGGTGTCCTCAAAGATACTTATTATAGAGAAATGCAGGGAAGCCGGCACCAGGCTCATATCCTCAATGGGGGCGGGAAACAGGCTCTCACCGGAAGCGTTTGAGGTGAGGGACATATTCAAAACAGAGGGTGACCCGCTCTCCCGGGTGATGCGCCGGGAGCTGAGGTCCAGAGGCATAGACAGGCTGAATGTGGTATTCTCGACTGAGCTTCCCAGAAAGGCGGTCAGCGGGGACAGGACTGTGGGTTCTGTCTCCTTTGTGCCGTCTTCAGCGGGACTCGTGATGGCCGGCAGGATCATCCGGGACATAGCGGGAACGGGAGGATTGAATGAGTGAGCGGGTAATGGCCGCTATGAGCGGCGGCGTGGACAGCTCAGTGGCGGCGTCACTGCTGCTGGATGCGGGATACGATGTGTCCGGCGGGACCATGCGGCTGAACGGACTCGCGGCGGAGGAGGTTGCTGTCGGCGACGCCGCTGCAGTCTGTGATAGGCTCGGCATACCACATTTTGTATTTGATAAGCGCAGGGAGTTTAAAGACCGGGTGGTGAGTTTTTTCGCCAAGTCTTATATGGAGGGGCTGACGCCAAACCCCTGTGTGTTCTGCAACAGGCACCTTAAATTTCCAGAGTTTATCGTGTCGGCAGCCGGGAAAGGATATACCCGCATAGCAACCGGACATTACGCCAGGGTGGGCTTCGACACGGCCTCTGAAAGATGGGTGCTGAAAAAGGGGCTGGATGCGGCAAAGGACCAGAGCTATTTCCTCTTTGGACTCACACAGGACATGCTGTCCAGAGTAGTATTCCCCTTGGGGGAGCTCACAAAGCGGGACGTACGGGAGATGGCGCAGGAACTTGGGCTGCCGTCGGCGGAGCGCCCGGACAGCCAGGATGTGTGTTTCCTGGAACCTGGACAGGACTATATGGCCTTTTTAAGAGACAGGATGGGATACGTCACTAACGAGGGTGAGTTTATAGACCGGCAGGGCCGGGTCATCGGCCGGCACCAGGGGGCCGCAGGCTATACCACGGGGCAGCGCCGGGGACTTGGGGTGTCGTCGGGCGGCAGGCTCTATGTGCTTGGAAAGGATATGGGTAAGAATACCGTTACACTGGGACCACCCGAGGCGCTGATGACGGATCGAGTCCATGTGGATAAGATAAACTTCGTATCCATAGCCCCTCAGAGCGGGGATTTTACAGCCCAGGTAAAGTTGAGATATTCGCGTGACTCCATAGAGGCGAAGGTTATAATGACGGGACCGGATACAGCGCTGCTTGAACTCAGAGAGCCCAAGCGGCGAAGCGCCCCGGGCCAGGCGGCGGTATTTTATGATGGTGATACGGTGCTGGGCGGCGGCATGATAGTATGACGCGCTCAAGTTAAGGTTGGAGGTTGGAGATGGAGACTGTTCTAAGGTTGGCGGCGGTTTTTGTGATAGCGTATCTGTTGGGGTCTATATCCTTTGCTGTACTGTTGTCCAAGATCCTGGGTAAAAAGGACGTTAGAAAGTACGGCAGCGGAAACGCCGGAGCTACAAATGTGGCCAGGGTGCTGGGTATGGGCTGCGGTGTACTGACACTGCTCTTTGACGGGCTCAAGACAGCCGCGGCTATGGCCATAGGCCGCCTTATAGCCGGTGAGAACGGTTTCCTTCTGGCTGGCGGAGCGTGCCTGATAGGGCACTGTTTCCCAATATTTTTTGGCTTCCACGGGGGTAAGGGAGTGGCGGTCGGCGCCACAATGGGGCTCATGTTCTCATGGAAGTTTTTCCTGCTTTTGTGCGTGGTGTTCTTTGTAGTGTTCGCGATAGGCAGAAGGGTGTCGCTCTCGTCAATTGCCTGTTGCGTGGCTTTTCCCATATTTGAATATATTCTTGGCTACAGAGGTGTGTGGGAGATGACATTGGGAATATGTGCGGCGGCGTGCGTCATATTTATGCATCGTGGGAATATAAAACGCCTTATAGCGGGAACGGAACCTGTGTTCAAGCCAAAGAGCGGTAAAAATTGAGCTTTTATGATATATCCCTACCGTGCAGATTGACTTTAACGCGTTGGTGATGTAAAATTGTAAATTGGTAAGTTATAAGGGTTGAATGGCCGTATTTTACGGTAAAAGACCGGGAAATGGGGGATGAGCTTTTGGAAAAGCAGAAGCAGAAGAGGCGCTTTGGCGACCGTCGTGACGGACGCCTGCTGCGGGAGCTGGACGCGATGCACTTCATTGTGCCGCTCATATATCCCAATAGGTGCGACAACGAAGCCTACATATCCGAGCGTATAGATATAACGAATCTCAATGCATATCTGAAAAAGAAAAATGAAAATGAGACAGAATTCCCGTACACGATGTTCCATGTAGTGGTGGCGGCGCTGGTAAAGACACTGACGCTGAGACCGAAAATGAACAGGTTTATCTGCAATAAGAACATATACCAGAGGGACAAGGTGTCGGCGTCATTTGTAGTAAAGAAAAGATTTGCTGACGAGGCCCAGGAGGGCCTGGCTATAGTCAGGGCAAAGGACGAGGATACACTGGATACGATACATGAGTATATCCGCTCACAGGTAATGTTCTGCCGTGACGACAGCAAGGTGGACCGCTCCACTGACAGCATGGAGATACTCAATAAGATGCCGCGTTTTCTGGCGAAGTTCCTGGTCTGGATAATCACCAAGATGGATAAGCACGGCTGGTGCCCGGACTTCCTGATAGGCACGGACCCATACTACGCTTCAGTGATAATTTCAAATCTGGGATCCATTAAGCTCAAATGCGGCTATCATCATCTGACAAACTGGGGTACATGTTCCGTATTCTGCATAATTGGGGAGAAGAAGCTCTCTCCATTCTTTGATGAAAATGGCAATGTGGAGATGCGCGAGACATTGGACCTGGGAATAACTATCGACGAACGCTTGGCGGATGGATATTATTATTCTAAGTCAATCCGCCTGCTCAAGCACCTTCTGGAGAATCCGGAACTGCTTGAACGCCCTGTAAATGAAGAGGTGGAATATTAATGAGCGAAATAACAGCAAAGACACCATGGATAAAGAATCTGGGAGATATGCCAGCGCATCTGGAGTATTTCCAAGGTTCGATGTATGACCTGATCTCAAATGTGGCGGCTAAATACCCAGACAATATTGCCTTTGATTTTATGGGAAAGTCAACCACATACCGGCAGATGATGTCCATGATCAACAAGTGCGCAAAGTCCCTCCGTACAATCGGCGTCAGGGAGGGGGACAGAGTGACCATAGCTATGCCGAACTGTCCTCAGGCAATATTTATGTTTTATGCAGTTAACTGCATAGGGGCCGTTGCCAATATGGTCCACCCGCTCTCAAGTGAGAAGGAGATAGAGTTCTATCTTAACCTTTCAAAGAGTGTCACCGTGGTAACTCTCGACCAGTTCTATGGGAAAATAGAGGCAATACGCCAGAACACAAAGGTTGTAAATGTGATATTGGCCAGCATCCGCGATGAGCTGACAAAGCCTGTACGCGCCGGTTACATGCTGACTGAGGGACGAAAAATAGAGAAGATACCAGATGATGCGCCTGTCATCAGGTGGAATGACTTTATAAAGCTTGGGAACGCCTGCTTTTGGAATTACAAAGTAAACAAGAGCGGCGATGACCCGGCGGTCATCCTTTACTCAGGAGGGACCACCGGCACCACGAAGGGCATACTGCTCACCAATCTGAACTTCAATGCCCTGGCCAAACAGGTGGTGGCTGTAAACCAGATGTTCCGTCCAGGGGACAAGATGCTCTCCGCCATGCCGATTTTCCATGGCTTCGGCCTTGGCGTGTGCATACATACAATGCTGGCCAACGCCGGCAGATGCCTGCTGGTGCCCAGATTTACGGCTAAAAGTTACGGTAAACTCTTAAAGAAGAAAAAGTGCAACTTCATAGCTGGCGTTCCTACGCTGTATGAGGCGCTCCTGCGCCTGCCTAGTATGGAGAACGCCGACCTGTCCAGCCTAAAGGGAGTGTTTTCCGGCGGCGATTCGCTGTCTGTGGAGCTTAAAAAGAAGTTTGATAAATTCCTCTATGACCACAAGGCGGTGGTGCAGATACGCGAGGGCTACGGCACAACGGAGACAGTCACGGCCTGCTGCCTGACGCCGCCACATATGGCTAAAGAGGGCAGCATAGGCCTTCCTTTCCCGGATACCTATATAAAGATAGTGAAGCCTGGCACGGACGAGGAGATTCCATACGGTGAGGAAGGCGAAATACTCTTGGCTGGCCCGACAGTCATGAAAGAGTATATTGATAACCCGGAGGAGACCGCCCAGACGCTTCGCCATCACGAGGACGGGCTTACCTGGGTATACACTGGTGACTTGGGCTATATGGATGATGACGGTTTCGTCTATTTTAAGGGCCGCAGCAAGAGAATGATAATCTCATCGGGTTACAATATCTATCCGGCGCAGCTGGAGAATATTATTGACGCCCATGAGTTAGTGCAGATGAGCTGTGTCATCGGGGTTCCAGACCCGTACAGGATGCACAGGGTAAAGGCATTTGTTATGCTCAAGCCGGGCGTGCCGGCCAACGAGGCCACCAGGGAGAGCATAATGGCCTATTGCCGTAAGAATATTGCCAAGTACGCTATGCCCAAGGAGATAGAGTTCCGTGAAGACCTGCCGAAAACCCTGGTGGGTAAGGTGGCGTACCGCCAGCTTGAGGAAGAGGAGCTGGAAAAATATAAAAACGCCGGCCAGGGGACAGAGGCAAAATCGGAGGAGCAGAATAAGGACGGCGGACAGGACTAAGTAACCGTAGAAGGAGGGGCCAATATGGTCAGAAACATAGAAAATGGTAATGTGACGTTAAAGGAGCATATGAGGGGCGGCGGTGGTACGGCCAAACTCATAGAGATTGCCTCCGAGACGGAGATGTACGGCAAGGCGAGACTGTATGAAAAGATAGTCCTGGAGCCGGGCTGCGGCATAGGCTATCACCAGCACACCGGAGAGGCCGAGATATTCTTTATCATTAAAGGCCGTGGCATATACAATGACAACGGCACCGAAGTAGAGGTGGGGCCGGGAGACATAACGCTGACAATGGATGGAGAGAGCCATGGCATAGCCAATGAGGGACAGGAGACACTTGAACTTATTGCGCTTATACCACTGAAATAACAGCTTCTTATAGTACGATAGATCAGGAGGCGGGCATGAACAAAAATTTGAACCAGCCTAAAAATGTGGATATGTATAAGGCCATACTCACTCTCAAGACAGTGGACGAGTGTGTCCGTTTTTTCGATGACCTGTGCAGCATAACGGAACTCAAGGCGATGGAACAGCGTTTCCATGTGGCCCAGCTTTTAGAGCAGGGCATGATATATAACGATATCCTGGAGAAGACTGGCGCCTCCAGCGCCACCATAAGCCGTGTGAACAGGAGCCTCCGCTATGGGGAGGACGGCTATGCGGTGGTTTTTGAGAGGCTTCGGGAGCAGGAGGAAAAATGAGTTCCTATGTGCCGCTGGCACCGCTATATGATGGACTCACAAGGGACGTGCCATACGAGCTGTTTGTTGATTTCTATGAGCTGATATTCAGAAGGTACGGCGTTTCGCCAGAACTGGTACTTGATCTCGCATGCGGCACAGGTACGCTCACCTGCCTTCTGGCGCAGAGGGGCTACGAGATGATCGGCGTGGACAGCTCTCAGGAGATGTTGTCACAGGCCGTGGAGAAGTCGCTTGAACTGCCGGAGAATGCCCGCCCCATATTTCTCTGTCAGGATATGGAGAAGCTGGATCTTTACGGTACAGTGGGTGCGGCAGTGTGCAGCCTGGATGGTGTGAACTATGTCCCTGAGGAGAATTTGCATCAGGTATTCCACAGGCTCCGGCTTTTTGTGGAGCCGGGAGGTATATTCATATTTGATGTGAATACGCCAGAAAAGCTTCGCTCTCTCGATGGACAGATGTTTCTTGATGAGGAAGAGGACGTTTTCTGTGTCTGGCGTGCCTCATTCTATCAGGAGGACAACGCCTGTGTCTACGGGATGGATCTTTTCACACGCGTTGAAGGGGAGCTGTGGGACAGAGAGCAGGAGGAACATATTGAATACGCTCACTCAATTGAAACTCTAACGAAGAAACTCACAGAGCAGGGTTTTGATGATATATCTGTATTCGGAGAGTTAGAGGAGCGGCCTCCAAAAGACGGAGAACAGCGTGTGTTTATCGCCGCCAGACGAATGGCAGATTAAACAGTGGTTTTAAGATATCGCGGCACTGCCGCGATATCTTTTTGAAAAGGAGAATAAATTATGGATCAGATTTTGAGAGCCATCTCCAAGGACGGTTCGGTAAAGCTCACCTGCGTGAACCTCACCGGTGCTGTGGAGATGGCAAGAAACATACACATGACCCTTCCTACAGTCACGGCCGCGCTGGGAAGGACTATGGCGGCGGCGTCAATGATGGGAAATGCCATGAAGGAGGAACAGGCCTCGGTCACAATCCGCATAAATGGCGGCGGACCGGTGGGAAATATAATAGCTGTAGCTGACCATCTGGGCAACGTGCGCGGATATGTTCAAAATCCGGCGGTCGATATCCCGAGAAAGCGGAGCGGAAAGCTTGACGTGGGTGGTGCCGTTGGAACAGACGGAACTATCACGGTGATACGCGACCTGGGGTTTGGAGAGCCGGTAAGCGGCAGCGTGGAACTTGTAAGCGGAGAGATAGCTGAAGATCTGGCCAGTTATTTTGCAGAGAGCGAGCAGGTGCCTACAGCATGTGCGCTTGGTGTACTTCTGAACAGGGATCAATCGGTACTGCAGGCGGGAGGATATATTGCTCAGCTTATGCCGGGCGCGCCTGAGGACACCATAGGGCGTCTGGAGGCAAATGTGGAGAAAACCGGCCCTGTGACAGATGTGCTGGCAAATGGCGGTTTGGAACGGCTGGTTGAAATATTGATGGACGGCTTTGACCCGGAGATACTGGAGCGGGACAGCGTGGGGTACAGATGTACCTGCAGCCGTGAGAGGGTGTTGTCGGCCCTTGGCGGCATAGAGAAGGGCGAGATGACCAATATGCTCCAGCAGGATAAGCGGGTCGAAGTCAAATGCCGCTTCTGTGGGAAGGCATACACATTTACGGCAGAGGATTTTGAATAAAAAATTTTGCCGGCCACACTAGGCCGGCGAAATCAATTATATGCTATGCGTTAAACCAGGCTCAGTCTATCCCAACTACGGTGAAAGGCCCAGCCTGTTCGACAGCCTCTACAAGTGAGGCGTCGTAGATAACAGCGTCTACCATTGGGTATACTTCAGCAAGGCCCTTATCCAGCCGCACCTGGACGCTGTCAACGCCCATTACGCCCTCAAGGGCGGAGCGAACCTTTTGAGCGCAGTTTTCACAGGCCATGCCTTCTATTCTGACTGCCATATAATCTAGCCTCTCAATTTTGAATATCACCGGCCTTGTACCATCGTTACAGCAGGCGATCATCATCCGCTCGTCATTCGTCCAATTGCGCATGATGCTGCCGCCCTGCAGCGCGGTGTAGATATAGCGGCTTATGCAGTCCCAGGCCTCAGCGCACTGAGTCCCGCTGCCGGCACGCCAGAAAGTATCCTCGCCGCCGTACCTCTCAAAAATAAACTCATCGCCTACGTTGTAGAAAGGGCATGGCCCGGAGGCCGGGTCAGCCAGATAGTTTTTCTGGAGATCAGAGAAACACTTCTTGTCTATGACGGTCACTTTACACTTGTGCTGCATAAGGCAAGCCTCCTCTGTTTTTTAGTTATTGTACCATGAGTGCAAAGAGCTAATGGTATAATGTGCGCATGGCCGCAGGCCGCGCTTTAAATTGATGTATAATAGCCGCCCCGCGGCTATTATACCATACTTTTATCAGATGTTAAGCTGTGAGATAACATCTTTCAGGGCGTCGGCGCTCTTGTGCAGCAGGGCCTCCTCGGCCTCAGTGATAGGTGGTATAAGCGTCCTGCTTATTCCCTGGGCGCCCACAACGAAAGGCAGGCTCAGGCACACATCATTTATGCCATACTGGTTGTGTATCATGGCTGAAACTGTCATCACAGAATCGGTATCACGGATGATGGCCTCGCAGATGCGGCGTACGGTGAGCGCTATGGCATAGAAGGTGGCCCCCTTGAGGGCTATGACCTTGGCGCCGGCTGTGCGGACATCGTCTTCAATCTCCTTGAGTTCCTCCTTGCCGCAGGTGTTGTGCTTATCGCATATGTAGGTACAGTATTTGGTCATCTCCATGCCGGCGATAGTGGTCAGGGACCAGGGGATCATGGAGGTGTCGCCGTGTTCGCCGAAAACGTAGGCGTGGACATTCTTGGAGTTGAGCCCCACGTGGGTGGCGAGCCTGGAACGGAGCCTGGCGGAATCCAGCAGTGTACCGGAACCAAGTACCTGCCTCTCAGACAGGTTGGAGCACTTGAGTATGGCGTAGGTGATGATGTCCACCGGATTGCTGACCACAACGTAGACAGCGTCAGGAGCGAACCTGGTTATCTGGGGCATAACGGACTTTATGATGTCCACATTGGCCTGTGCAAGGTCGATCCTGGTCTGGCCCGGCTTGCGGGCGAGACCAACGGTGACTACGACCACGTCAGAGTCAACTGCGTCCTCATAGCAGCCTGAGTGGATATCCACAGGGGCACAGAATGGGGTACCCTGGAGGATGTCCAGTGCCTCTCCGTGAGCTTTCTCTTCATTTATATCGATGAGCACGATCTCAGATGCCATGCCATCGAGAGCCAGCGTGTAGGCTATGGTGGCGCCCACATTACCAGCTCCCAGAATAGTGATTTTTTTGCCTTTCTTCATTCGCAATATCTCCCTTACATATATTATCCACAGCTAGACCACGGGGCCGGCTGGAACATTCAAAAAGTCGCGCCGTTTCTGAGGCACACACCATGGGAGACAGTCAGAAAAGCAAATCACCCCATGTTAATTTATTAACAAAGATAGCATATATATTTACGAATGTAAAGGACTAATAGGACGGATTTTTAAAGGGAAAAACAAGTATTTTTTTACGTTATGTCACTAGACATTTAAATATGAGGCCAATATATGGAGGTATAGATACAGAAAAGGCGAAAATTATAGGCAGGAGGACGAATAATGAGGAAAAACCACCCTGACAATATTGTCATTGCGGATTCAAACGGAATGGAGCGGCGGAAGACGGCTAAGAAGCTAAGCATGTTCCACTTGGAGATGGTGAGGAAGAGGTTTGAGGAGATGGGTCTAAGGCCAGATGAGAGGATTGAGATTATAGACCGGATGTTGACGGAACTTACGGGTGACACGACATAAATTTGCCATTTGACAGGAGGCGGGAATCGCCCGTTGCAGGGCACAAAGCTGTTGGTGACCGCGGCTATGACCCGCTCCCTTGGGGAGGAGATCACACGGCAGCCGACCACGCCGGCTGCGTTGCAGCCGAATCCCATGCACATGGTGAGGGCTTGCTTGCCGCAGGAACCGGCGCGGCGGAAGCTTTCGTCCAGGGTGAATGCCAGGCGCGGAAGATATCCCAGGTCCTCCAGAAAGGTGAATAGCGGGAAGAATATCGCCATAGGCGGAAGCATCACCGCCACAACCCAGGACAACACCAGCCACACCCCGTTTATCAGCGGGTCGCGGAGCCAGCCAGGGGCGCCAAAGCCTATCATGGCGGCATCGAGCCAGCGTCCCACCTGATTGAGGCCATACTGCAGATATCCAGATATGAAGTTCGCTCCCTCTATTGTAATAAAGAAAATTAATGACAGCAGCAGGAGCATTACAGGCATGCCGGTGGAGCGGCGGGTGAGCAAACAGTCGATTTTAAGCTGCCGCCGAGCTTTTGCGCCGCTGCCCTGCCGGACGCAGTTACCGGAGATTTCCCCGGCTTTTGCGTATATTGCGGATACTATCTGGTCACGAAATGAAAGTCCGTCTATACCCTGGCTTCTCAGAAGCTCCGATGCCTGTGAAAAAGCCTGAGCCACATGGGGTTCTGCCTGGAGGTGAAAGCCCAGGTATTCGTCAATGGAGTCCAGAAGGGAGGGGGACCCCTCTAAAAGCCTTAGCGAGGCCCAGCGCGCATCCAGTTTATCTTTGAGTACCGGCCCTATGGAGCGGGAGATAATACTAACGGCGGCCTCTATCTGAGGGGAATATTCAATTGGCGGAGGTTTTGGCAGGGCAGGCGCGTCTAATGCGCCCGCAATAGCCGCTTTCAGTTCATCAAATCCCTTTTTACGCCTGGCATCCATAGCGACCACAGGTATTCTGAGAGCCTGAGAGACGGCCTCAGTATCGATATAAATTCCCCGTAGATTTGCCTCGTCCATAAGGTTAACTGCCAGCACAGCCCTGGAGGTGACCTCCAAGATCTGAAGTACAAGATCCAGATTCCTCTCAAGGCAGGTGGCGTCACAGACGATAACAGTCACCTGCGCCCCACCAAAGCATATGTAGTCTCTTGCCGCCTGTTCCTCAGCGGAGAGTGACAGCAGCGAGTAGGCGCCGGGTATGTCCACCAGGGTGTACTCCTGACCTTTGTAGCTGTACCTGCCCCAGGCTGCGGATACGGTCTTGCCCGACCAGTTGCCAGTGTGCTGACGGAGGCCTGTGAGGCCGTTGAAGACGGTGCTCTTGCCCACGTTTGGATTGCCGGCCAGCGCCACGGTGTAGTGAGGGTCACCCTTTATGGGAGAGGAGAGAAGAGCGCCGCCGGACGATGCGCGTGTCAGTCCCATAGGCGCGTCTCCGTGTCCGGCAGCACGCCGATCTGGCCGGCGTCTGAACGGCGCAGAGCGACGGTGGTGCCTCTGATCCGATAGGCGATGGGGCTGCCGGATGGAGCCGAGAAGAGCGGGAGCACCATAGCGCCTGGGGTGAAACCCAGATCCATAAGGTGCCGGCGCATCCTGCCGCTGATTTTGAGGTTTTTTATGCGGGCGGGATTCATTAGTGGTATGTCTGTAAGTTTGACTTCCCTGTCCATTTTGATTATCATCCTTTCACGGGAGACGCTATACCAGACTATGCCGGTTCCAACCGGGACGCTACATAGTCTACGCCCGTCCAAGGTTTACATCGGATAAAAATAGATATATAATCACATGTGGACGAGATGGTATGTGAGATCCCGTTCAATGGAGGTAGATATAATGATGACGATAACTTATGAGTACGGCGGGAGCCTTTATGTAAATCTCACCAACAGGTGCGACTGTGCCTGCGTGTTCTGCCTCAGGCACAACGGGCACAAGGGAAGCATATACGCGGATGACCTTTGGCTGGATAGGGAACCTACGCGGGAAGAGGCCTTGGCGGACCTTATGGGCCGGGAACTTGAAAGATATCCTGAGATAGTGTTCTGCGGCTTTGGGGAGCCCGCATTTAGAATGGACGACATACTATGGCTCTCTGACCAGATGCGGGAGCGGGTTGAGAAGCTGCCGCCGATCAGGATAAACACCAATGGTCACGCATCCCTCATACTTGGCAGGGACGTAACGCCGGAACTGCAGGGCAGGATAGATGCCCTGTCTATATCTCTAAATGGCCCTACCAAGGAGAAATACCTGGAGGTGACGCGGCCCAGGGATGGGGAGAAGGCATGGGACGCCATGTTGGAGTTTACCCGTGAGGCCGCAAAGTATGTCCCCAAGGTGATGATGACAATAGTGGATAAGGATCTGGAAGATGGGGAGATAGACTCCTGCAGACAGCTTGCTGAATCCCTGGGTGCCACGCTTAGGGTCAGGGCGTATGTGAGCCAATGAGAGCGGTTGGGGCCGGGATAGTCGAACTGGACATACACGGAATGACCTGCCGCCAGGCGAAGGTTTTCATCGAGAGCCGTCTCAAAAGGTGCGGGCGGGACGTATATAGGCTGCGGGTGATACACGGCTACCGGGGCGGCACAGGACTTCGGGATATGGTGCGCCGCGAGATGGTGCAAAATCCCAGGGTGCTGCGCGTGGAGGTGGGCCTCAATCCGGGGGAGACGGACCTGGTACTGCGGGAGTTTTGCTGACCACCTATGCGTACCTTCTTTTACAATTTGTTCACCCTTCGGACATTTGCCGGGTTATAATATTATCTGTTGAGAGCTAGAAGTGTGGAATAGAGTCAAAAATTGAGAGGAGTGAACCACATGGCGGAGAAGATACTCATTATTGAAGACGATGTGAATATAGCGGAGCTTTTGAGGCTCTATCTGGAGAAGGAGGGCTACCAGGTCTTCATCGCCAACGATGGGGGCAAGGGAGTCTCTGAGTTTGAAAAAGTGAAACCGGACCTGGTGCTGCTGGACATAATGCTCCCTGTTATGGACGGCTGGAGCGTCTGCCGGGAGATAAGGAGCGTATCTAAAACGCCTATAATAATGCTGACCGCTAAAGGCGAGACATTCGACAAAGTGTCCGGCCTTGAGATGGGTGCGGACGATTACATCGTAAAGCCCTTTGATGTGAAAGAAGTCCTGGCCCGCATCCACGCCGTGATGCGACGTTACAGCGGGGATGAGGGTGAACCCGATAAGAAGAAGCTTGTGTTCGACAAGCTGGTAATAGATATGGAGTCCTTTGAGCTGATCGTGGACGGCAAGCGTGTGGATATCCCGCCAAAAGAGATGGAGCTTCTATACCACCTTGCATCGTCACCAAATAGGGTGTACACAAGAAACCAGCTGTTGGATGAGGTATGGGGGTTTGACTATTTCGGCGATTCCAGGACTGTGGACGTACACATAAAGCGCCTGCGGGAGAAACTTGAAAATGTCAGCGACAAGTGGTCGCTCAAGACAGTCTGGGGCGTAGGATATAAATTCGAACTCAAGGACGACAGCGAGGAATAATGCATATAAGACTGTCGGAGGGGAGGTGGCTTTATGCGGCAGCGGATGCAGAGCTTGAATTTTAAGAATTTCATGACCATAGCCATGCTGCTGTGCCTGAGCTTCCTCATACTCGGCACCACCTTCGTTGTGCTCAGTTACAGGTTTGTGGTAAAGGAAAAGACTGAGACCATGCGCACGAACGCTGAGACCGCCGGCAGGATGATCTCCGCTTTCTACTCAATGGGGTGGAATACCGACGGGATGAACGCAAAGGCGTCGCTGTCAGCGTT
>CALXAF010000147.1 GCA_944386185.1 uncultured Oscillospiraceae bacterium | reverse complement strand
TCCATATAGCGACCGCCTTTCTCCATTTCCTTTTTTTCATGATACACCACAAAAAGTACATCGTCAACAAAAAGTGTACTTTTTACGTCTTTATTCTCGTACCGATTTCCGCACAATTCCTGTTCTGCAGCGGCAGCTGAAATTAAATTCAAAAACTTTCTCTCTCCCCCTTGACTACGTGTACGGAAGGGTCTATCCTCTCTTCTGCTTCCCACGTCAGAAAAAGGCGCGGATATGATAAGTGGTGACGATCTTCTGATTTTGCAGAGTGGAAAGGGTGGGGGATTTCTTTTGGCTAGGACTGGCAAAAACGAAGTCAACATGTGTGAAGGCCCCATTTGGAAGCATATCGTAGCCTTCGCGCTGCCTATGCTGGTGGGCCTTATATTCCAGCAGCTGTACAACACGGTAGACAGTATTGTTGTAGGTAACTTTGTAGGCAAGGAGGCGTTGGCTGCTGTCGGCTCCTCCACCAGCATCATAAATACGCTTATCGGTGTGTTCTCCGGCTTCTCAACGGGAGCCGGCGTTGTTATTTCCCAGAAATTCGGAGCTCGTGAGGATGACAAGGTACGGGACGCCGTGCACACCACCATGGTGTTTATGATCTACCTGTCCATAGCTTTTACAATTATAGGTGTACTTCTGGTAAAGCCGCTGCTGCGGATGATGTCAACACCTGACGATGTGTTTGGTGAGGCCACAACCTATCTCACCATATATTTCGCCGGTGTCTCCGGCCTGATGATATACAACACCGGCTCCGGCATAATGAGGGCTGTCGGTGACTCCCGCCGGCCACTATACTTCCTGGTGTTCTCCGCGGTTGTGAACACCGTCCTGGACCTGGTGTTCGTGATAAACTTCCATATGGGTGTCGCCGGTGTGGCCTGGGCGACCATAATCGCCCAGTTCCTGTCTGCCATACTTGTGGTGTGGGTCCTTATGAGGGCCAATGGCTCCTACCGGCTTGAGCTGAAGCACATGAAGATATCCAAGCCCCTGCTCCGTCAGGTGCTTAGAATCGGTCTTCCCACCTCCATCCAGTCCGGCCTCACCAGCTTTTCAAACGTGTTTGTCCAGTCCTACGTAAACGGATTCGGCACCAACTGCATGGCAGGATGGTCGGCCTACAGTAAGCTGGACGCCTTCCTGGGCCTTCCAGCCCAGTCCACCGCCCTGGCTATCACAACTTTTGCCGGGCAGAATATGGGCGCAGGAAAGTACAACCGTGTGCACCGGGGCCTCTACGTGACCCTTGGCATAACCCTGGGGGTAACGGTGTTTATGATGCCGCCCCTTATGATATTCGCCGGGGATCTTGTGAAGATATTCAACGATGAGATGGATGTGATCGACTACGGCGTCAAGTTCCTGCGTCTGATGGCACCATTCTATGTGTTCCTGTGCGTGTTCAACGTCTATGCCGGCGCGCTCCGCGGCACAGGCGACGCCAACGCCCCCATGCTCCTTCTGCTTGGGTCCTTCGTGGTGTTCAGGCAGATATACCTGCTCATAGTGGACCGTCTTATCCACAGCCCTCTGGCCGTTGGATTCGGCTACCCGGCCGGATGGATTGTTGCCGCCGGCGCGCTGTATATATACTATATGGTCCATGGCCGCTATCAGATACTGCACCGCGGCCCTGCCCCGGCTGAGGGGCATCACCACCATCATTTCCTGCGGCAGAGATCCGGCAAATAATCTTTATGCGTTGATTAAGAATTCCAAATACGAGAAAAATGGGAATTGGCGTATTGCCAATTCCCATTTTTTCATACTCGTCCAGATTCCTATGCCTTCTTAAAGACACTGTCAAGGACACTCTCACTCTTCTCCATGGCTATTGCCTTATCGTTTGCCGCCAGATGGAGCATAAGGCGGAAAATATCGTCCACATCAGCTCCCAGCTCCCCGGCAATATCCTGGGCCGTCATAGCCCTGCCGGATGAGGCGAGCAGTTCCCTGGCCCTGTTTTTCAGGTCTATAAGCCCGCCGGCCGCTTTTTTGCCAAACTCCACTGCCGGCTGATGATAGGCGTTTATATGTATGAACTGGGCGTATATTCCCACTGACCTCTCAAAGAGGGCTATAAGCTGTCCCACGTTGTAGGCATCCACGCAGGGTACTGTCAGTATCATAGTACGCTTGCCGTGGGCCTCCAGGGCCTTCTTTGTGCCCAGCATGAAAGCGTTCAGATAGTCGCCGCTAGTGCTGCCCTCACCCACCTCTATGGACTCGCCGTTCCTGTCGTGGAGGACCTGCACGAATGTTACGAAGATGTTTGATGGGCCCGCCACAAGCTGCTGCACATATGAGTGCTGGTCGCTGGTGCCCTTGTTGCCCATCACCGCCAGGCCCTGGTTCACTGTCCTGCCATCCAAGTCAAGCTCTTTCCCCAGTGACTCCATGGTGAGCTGCTGCAGGTACTTTGCCAGAAGGTCCAGAGAGTCCTTATACGGCAAAACCACATTTGTCGTACCGCCGACGCCGCCGCTGCACTTATACCAGCAGAGTGACATCATGGCCGCCGGGTTGCCGCGCACATCCTTAACACGCCCCAGCTTATCACAGCCAGCCGCGCCGGCCAGGAATGAGTCTATATCGATCCCCTGCAGTGCCAGGGGCAGAAGTCCCACAGCCGACATGACCGAGGTGCGTCCGCCCACCCAGTCCCACATTGGGAACCGGTCTATCCAGCCCTCGCTGCGGGCTATGTTATCAAGCTTGCTGTCTTCGCCGGTCACGCATACTGCGTGCTTTGGGAAGCTCAGTCCGTTCCTCTCATAGAAGCTTCTGGCCTCCTCCATACAGTTACGGGTCTCGATCGTACCGCCGCTCTTTGAGATAACAATCACCAGCGTCTCATCAAGCTCCGGCAGGACCTCCCGGAACACCTTATCCATACCGTCCGGGTCCGTGTTGTCCATAAAGTAGAGCTTCATCTTGTCGTCCGGCATCTCAAGTGCCTTGGAGACAAACACCGGGCCCAGGCTGCTGCCGCCGATCCCGGCGACGATGGCGTTTTTAAATGTGCCGCCCCTCTCTGTCTTCACTTCTCCTGAGTGGACATGGGCCACAAAGTTCTTTACCTTTGCGAGGCATCCGGTTATCTCGTCACGAAGTTCCTGGGTCGGTGCTGTCTCGGGATCCCGCAGCCAGTAGTGTCCCACCATCCTGTTCTCGTCAGGATTGGCTATTGCCCCGGCCTCCAGCTCATCCATTGCCTTCAGGGCGGAGCTTATCATATCCGCTTTAGAGGCCAGAAACTCGTCAGATATATCCATGCCGCTCCAATCGGCCATAAGGCCGGTGGACGGAGCATAGTACACCTCATTTTTGAATCTCTCCTGATCCATTATATTTCCTCCTTAGTATTCTCAATCATCCGGACGCGGCCGGTCCGCTCCATGAGCGCCAGCAGACGCTGGGCCGCACCGGTAAATTGTTCAGCCATGGCCTGCCAGGTCCAGTTGTGTCCCGTGGTGCCGGGCGTGTTCATGCGGGCCTCATCTCCCAGCCCCAGCACGTCCTGGATCGGCATTATGGCTATCCTGGCCCGGCTCCTCATAACATTCTCAGCTATCTTTTCGGCACACTCCCTGGGGTCACGCCCCGGGTACCGCGCTTGGCACCAGCCTATGAGAGTCTGGTTATCGTGGGTGCCTGTATAGGCTATTTTACCCTCTGGAGGGATATAGCTCTGGAGTGGGTCCCCGTCGTAAAACTGCGCCACATCCGTGCCGTTGAATCCGCACCTGGCAACAAGCCCGCGCACCGCCGGGGTAAGGCTGCCAAGGTCCTCGGCCAGCAGCGGCAGAGGTCCCAGCTTATTGTAGGCCGCCTCGAAGAGCTCTGTGCCCGGTCCATATAGCCACCGTCCGGACTTGGCGGGCTCTCCCTCAGGTATAGCCCAGTAGGACTCAAAGCCGCGGAAGTGGTCGAGCCTCACATAGTCATAAAGCTCCATCGCCCGCTCTATCCTGCGTATCCACCAGTCATAGCCGCTCGCCTTTATGGCCTTCCAGTCGTAAAGCGGGTTGCCCCAGTGCTGCCCCTCACTGGAAAAATAATCAGGCGGCACGCCGGCGCACATGGACTTATCTCCGTTCTCATCCATGGTGAAATATTCAGGTTCCGCCCACACGTCCGACGAGTCCTCAGATACATACATTGGTATGTCACCTATTATCATTATCCCCTTGGAGTGGGCGTAGTCCCGCAGAGCCTGCCACTCAACCTGGAATCTGTACTGGCAGAACTTTATGAATCCGGCCTCCTGCCGAAGTTCCGGGTCGCCCAGCAGCTCCGGCGAAAACCGGCGGCAGGACTTGGGCCACTTTTTGGCTGGGAGCCCGTTATAGCGTTTTTTCAGCGCGGTGAATATTGCGTAGGGCGTCAGCCAGCTGTCATTTCTTTTACAAAAGTCAGTGTAATCCCCATCTGGAATGAACCTGCGGAACTCCTGTCGCAGCTCATCCTCACTCTCAGGCATAAGATATGTGTTTGCAGCGAAGGCCGAGGCTCCGGCATATGGGGATCCGTGCTCATCCGTCGGGTTCAGGGGCAGTATCTGCCAGTAGCGCTGCCCCGCACTGGCCAGGAAATCTACAAACCGTCGCGCAGGCTCGCCTATATTGCCCGGTCCGTCATCGTTCGGAAGCGACGTTATGTGGCAAAGCACTCCGGCGCCCTCCGGCATCTTTGCCCCCAGCCTCTCCCTTTTTCCAAAGTATACTACTGCCGAACCCATTGGGTAGAGGCTTATGGTCACTTTTCCGTCTCTCAGCTCCAGAGGATGCCCGCCGACTATCTCGACGGGCTCGTCGTTGAAAGCCGGGAATGTAACTGTGCGGGTATCAGAGAGGCTGCGGTTTATGAGTACCGCGGCCGCCTCCCCCTCATAGGCCCTGTAAAATCCAAAGACATCGTCTGTCCCCAGATCCAATGGCCTGAAATCACCTTTAACGAACATTGGTGAGAGCTTCCTTATGGAGATGGCGTTCCTGTATATGTTCGTAAGGTCCCGGTCCTCACGTCCCCAGGAGTATCCTGCCCTGTTGTACGGGTCACTGAACCCCTCCATGCCAGCCTCATCCCCGTAGTATATGCAGGGCACTCCCGGCATTGTCATCTGTACCAGCGTTATGAGCCACACCCTGCCCTTGGCTAAGCCCCTCATGCCCTCTGTCAGCTTAAAATCCCGTTTCTGCTCCTCGGTCAGCGTGTCCGGGTCAGGGCCGCCCATGGCAGTCATAATTCTGCGCCTGTCGTGGCTGCCCATGATATTGAGGCACGAGTACAGCGCTTCCGGCGGGTAATTCTCCCGGAGGGAAGATAATATCTCAGATAGCTCCCCAGCCGAGTTTTTTCCAAGCACGAACCTGTACAGCGCTTTCCTCAGCGGGTAGTTCATCACGGAATCCAGCTCGCTCCCCTGCAGGTAGCGACGGAGCTTCCCGTAGCTTATCTTGTTTGAAGCATCCTCCCAGACCTCACCTATTAGCAGGCCCTGGTCGCCCAGTTCATCGATCACCGCCGACTTTATTCCCCGTATAAAGTCATCGGGAAGCTCATCTGCCACGTCCAGCCGCCAGCCCTTGGCGCCGGCCCTGAGCCAGGTACGCACCACGCTGTCCCGATCCCGGTATATGAAGTCCCGGAATTCCTGGTTCGACTCCTCAAAATTCGGCATGTCGGCCACACCCCACCAGCACTCATAGCCGATAGGGCTGTCGTCAAACCTGTACCAATCCCTGTATGGAGAATTCTCACTCTGTGCAGCCCCCAGCGTGGGGTAATTGCCATAGGCGTTAAAGTAAAGGCTGTCGTTTCCCGAGTGGTTGAATACTCCGTCCAGGATTATGGATATACCCTTCTCCTCTGCGGCGCGGGTTAAATTCCTGAACGCCTCCTCACCGCCCAGCATTGAGTCTATCCTCATATAGTTACCCGTGTCATACCGGTGGTTGCTGGCCGCCTCGAATATGGGATTTAGGTATATCACAGTTACCCCCAGTTCCTGGAGGTAGTCCAGTTTCTCCTCTATACCGGAGAGCGTGCCGCCGTAAAAATCCCAGCAGATGACCTCGCCCTTTTCGTTACGCTTGTAAAAAGGCGTCTCATACCAGTTCTCTTGCACCTCACGTTCCGGTCCCTTGAGATGTCCCGTCTTTACGGCCCGCTCTGAGAGTTCCTGCCAATCCTCGCCCCTGCGGAACCTGTCCGGGAATATCTGATAGACGATGCCGTTCTTATACCACTCCGGCACCGGCCTCTCCTTGTATACAGTTATCTGAAATGATGGCGGCTCATAACTGTAGAGCTGTCCCTGGCCGCCGGTACTGCCTTCTCTCGCCCCGTAACGGCTCTCGCCGTCTGGCGTCCTTATTATAAAGCTGTACCAGACAAGCTCCGGCTCTGGCAGGGTTATGCTGCAGGTAAAGCGCATCCTATCGCCGGCACCGGCGGCCTCCATCGGCACTATTTTCTCGCCCTTTCCGTCTACCCACAGTCTGAGGAAGCAGGCCGGGGCTGATGTCTCCCATACATCAACTGAAAGGGAAACGGTGCCGCCGGCAGTGACGGCACCGTATGGTCTCCTATAAACTGGGTCTCTTGAATCGTGGAAAACTCTCATTATTCCTTTTGGTCCTTATGATCTTGATTATCTGCCGGCTTCTTGTACGGCGTCACCTCAGGGTGAAGGCTGCTGTAGAGCTTGCAGTAGTCTTTGGCCGCCCTGGCCCAGGAGAAATCCTGTCCCATAGCGTTCTCCTGAAGCTGCTGCCATACGTCCGGCTGGCCCCTGTAGATGTCCGCCGCTGTAAAAAGTGTGAACATCATCTCATGGGCGTTATAGTTGGCGAAGCTGAATCCCGTACCCTCGCCTGTATATTGATTATATGGTATGACGCTGTCCTTTAGTCCTCCCGTCTCACGGACGATTGGCAGCGTGCCGTAGCGCATTGCTATCATCTGGGACAGGCCGCATGGTTCAAACAGCGACGGCATCAGTAGCATATCCGAGCCGGCGTAAAGCCGGTGTGACAGCGCCTCGTTGAAGCATATGCAGGCGCACATACGGCCCTCGTATTTCCAGGCATAGTAGCGGAGCATGTCCTCATACTGCTTGTCTCCTGTGCCCAGTACCACAAGCTGTATGTTCCGCTCCAGGACCTCGCCTATGACCCGCTGGACAAGCTCCATACCCTTCTGCTCAGTTAACCGCCCGATCATCGTCACCAGCGGCACATCCGGGTCGACGCTGAGCCCCAGCTCCTTTTGAATAGCCGCTTTGCACAGTGCCTTTCCGGACATATCCTGAGGCCCGAAATTAGCCTCGATGTGGCTATCTGTCTCCGGGTCATACTCCTGTGTATCTATTCCGTTGAGTATTCCTGAGAGGACGTTCTCCCGGCGGCGGAATATGTCGTCCATGTGCTCCCCGTAAAACGGCGTCTTTATCTCGTTGGCGTAGGTGGGGCTCACTGTAGTGAGAAGGTCGCTGTAGCAGAGGCCGCCCTTCATGAAATTCACCGAGTCCTTGTCCGACCGGAGCTGGTCCGCCGCGGCCGGTATCCCCGCCAGCCCCAGCACGTCTCCCAGTACATAGTCCGACATCTGCCCCTGGAATTTCAGATTGTGTATCGTGAACACTGTCTTGATGTTCTCATACAGCGGCAGCCCCTGATAAAACTCCCTCAGGAACACCGGTGAGAGCGCTGTGTGCCAGTCATTGCAGTGTAGTACGTCGCACTGGAAATCCGGCAGGTACTGGAGGCTCTCCACCACCGCTTTGGCGAAATACGCTATACGTTCCCCATCATCGAAGTATCCGTAGGCCTTGTCCCGCATAAAATAATACTCATTATCTACAAAGTAGTATATAACGCCCTTGTAGGTGAGCTTCTCTATGCCGCAGAAGAGGTTCCTCCAGCCCAGAGACACCCGGAAGTCCGTCACATGGACCATCTGGTTCTTGTATGCCTCAGGTATCGTAAGGAATTTTGGTATCATAACCCGTACATCGCATCCGGCATCCTTCAGCGCCTGAGGCAGGGATCCGGCCACGTCCCCGAGTCCTCCGGTCTTCATAAAGGGCGACGCCTCAAAGGCCGCGAACAGAACTCTGAGCTTTCTTCTCATTGGAACTCTCCCCTTTCAAAATCTTCCTCAGATGAGGTTCTTCTCCTTAATGAACGCCTCTTCAGTGGAGCCCTTGATCACAGTGCCTGCACGGATCACGTTGCTCCTGTCGATTATGGCGTTCTCAATGCATGCCCCGTCTCCCAGGACACAGGACTGCATGATGATGCTGTTTTTCACCACAGCGCCCTTTCCTACTGTGACTCCCCTGAAGAGGATACTGTCCTCAACGGTGCCTTCAATGACACAGCCGGCCGGTATGAGCGAGTTCTTCACGCTTGCGCCTTTCATATACTTGGTGGGCACCGAGTCCTGCACCTTAGTCATCACCGGCGCCCTCTCAAAGAGCTCATCGTAGACCTTGGTGTCCAGCAAGTCCATGCTGCGCTTAAAGTACTCCTGCACTGTGAATATGCTCTTGGCGTACCCCTCATATGGATATGCCCGTATATCCATCTTATCGAAGTCGTCCTCCAGCACCTCAAAAAGGTCAAGGTAATCAATGGCTGAGTACCACTCCACTATCTTCAGAAGCAGGCTGCGGCTGATAATAAAGCAGTCCAGGAACGCCATGTCCCCATCCTGTACCCCGTGGGTCACACCGGTGACCCTGTCGCCATCTGCCTTTATCCCTGTCCTATTGGGATCGTCGCTGTCAGCCATATTGTAGAGCATGGTTATGTCGGCTCCGCTCTGCAGGTGCTGCTTTAAGAGCTCCGAATAGTCCATATTGCAGACCACGTTTGACGAAGTCACAAGCACATATGGCGCTGGAGAGCGCATCAGGTACACCAGGTTCCGGCGCACATCCCTCAACAGGAATCTGGAACCGGAGCTGGAGATTCCAAACACCGAGCCCGGCAGTACAAAGAGCCCCCCATTCTTCCTGTCAAGTCCCCATGCCTTGCCGGCGCCTATATGGTCTATTATTGAACGGTACTTATACGGTGTTATTATACCAACGGTCGATATCCCCGAGTTCACCATGTTGGAGAGGGGGAAATCTATCAGGCGATATCTTCCTCCGTATGGCAGGGAAGCGATAGTCCTCTCATCGGTGAGCTCCCCCATCTCTTCTGTCGCGAAATTCGCGGCTATAAGTCCGATGACTCTGTCCATTACTCTGCTCCTCCTTTTTCAACTACGATGGAATCCCCAACCACGGCGATCTTGCTGTTAGGATCCTCACTGCCCAGTACAGCCCCTTCGGAAACCACCGAGTTCTCGCCCATGATGGCCCGGATTACTCTGGCCCCTTTCTCTACTCTTGCGCCAGGCATAAGGACTGAGTCCTGGACAAGCGCACCCTCGCCTATATAGCTGTTAATGCTCAAGACAGAGTGGCGGGCTGTGCCGAAAACGCGGCTGCCGTTGCCGACAAAGCACTCCTCAACACTGCCGTCCGGCCCTATATAGTGGGGCGGCTGGATGTTCTCCCGGCTCATTATGGGTGACTCGTCGGAGAGCAGGTCAAACTGTGGTTCTGGGTCGAGAAGATCCATGCTTGTCTCATGATAGCTGGGGATTGTCCCCACATCCTTCCAGAATCCTGTGAACCTGTAGACAAAGAGCCTGTGTCCATCGGCAAGAAGGTTGGGGATGATATTCTTGCCGAAATCGTGCTCAGAGTCGGGATCCGCGCTGTCGGCAATAAGCGCCTCTTTCAGGATCTTCTTGCTGAATATGTATATTCCCATGGAGGCCAGGGTGGAATCCGGCTCCTTTGGCTTCTCTGTGAACTTCACAATCCTGTCGTCATTGTCCACAGTTAGTATCCCGAAGCGGGACGCCTCCTCCAGAGAAACGTCCATAACAGATACTGTGAGATCCGCATTGTTCTCAATGTGGGTCTTGAGCATCTTCCTGTAGTCCATCCTGTAGAGATGGTCGCCTGAAAGTATCAGCACATACTCCGGATCGTACATATCGATATAATCCAGGTTCTGATAGATGGCGTCTGCGGTCCCTTTGTACCACTCCCCGCCTGTCTCCGTTGAATATGGAGGAAGTATGGATACACCGCCTCTGCCCTTATCCAGATCCCAGGCGCTGCCAGTCCCAATATAGGAGTTGAGCTGGTAGGGCCTGTACTGGGTCAGCACTCCCACAGTGTCTATGTGTGAGTTTGTGCAGTTGGATAGGGAGAAGTCAATGATCCTGTACTTCCCGCCGAAGGAGACAGCGGGTTTTGCGATGTGTCTTGTCAGCGCTCCAAGCCGGCTACCCTGACCACCGGCCAGGAGCATTGCTATGCAGTCTTTTTTAGTCGTCATGGCACTAACCCTCCTTTGTTTATTTTTTCTTTTTCTTTATCAGTTCAGCTTCCAGATATCTTCCGCGTACTCCCGGATCGTCCTGTCACTGGAGAAGAAGCCGGAGCACGCCGTGTTGTGCAGCGATACGCGGCTCCACGCTATCGGGTCAGCGTACAGGTTCTCCAGACGGTGCCAGGCGTCCAGATACGGGGCGAAATCTTTAAGCACAAAAAACTCGTCATTATGGCGCATAAGATTATCGTAAATTATGTTAAAGTTTCCGGACAGGCGTGCGAAAGTGCCATCAATCAGCTGGTCCACAACACGCTTGAGGCGCGGATCCCTGTTGTACTCGTCCCAGGCGAAATAACTGCCTTCCCTGCGGTACTGTTCGATACTCTCCGCGGTGAGGCCGAATATCGCTATGTTTTCCTCGCCGACCAAGTCCACAATCTCCACTGTGGAGCCATCCAGCGTACCAAGGGTCAGGGCCCCGTTCATCATGAACTTCATATTGCCGGTTCCCGACGCCTCCATACCTGCCGTGGATATCTGTTCGCTTATGTCCGCCGCCGGATAGATGAGCTGGGCATTTGACACAGAGAAGTTTGGAACAAACGCCACCTTTATCCGATCATGTACCCGCTCGTCGTTGTTCACCACATCTGCAACCGAATTCACCAGGCGTATCACGTCCTTGGCAAACTCATAGCCCTGGGCGGCCTTGCCGGAAAAAATAAATGTGCTGGGCTTCACATCAAAGTTGCTGTCAGTGATGAGGCGGTTATATATGTCCATTACCTTGAAGATATTCAGAAGCTGCCTCTTGTAGGCATGGAAACGCTTTACCTGGATGTCAAAGATAGAATCAGTGTCCACTACCACGCCGGTGGTATCCTTTATATACTTCGCCAGCCTCTCCTTGTTCTGGCGCTTGCTCTTTGAAAGCCGCTCTAAAAATGAAGCGTCGTTTTCAAATCCCGCCAGCCTCGACAGTTGATCAGCATCCGCCATCCATCCGTCGCCTATAGCTGAGGTTATGAGCTTTGCGTAGGACGGGTTTGCCTCGGCCAGGAACCTTCTGTGTGATATTCCATTTGTCTTGTTGTTGAACTTCTCTGGCACCAGGTTATAGAAGTCTACCAGCACACGCTCTTTGAGGATGTCCGTGTGGAGCTTTGCCACACCGTTCACTGAGTGACCCGCAATGATCGACAGGTTTGCCGTCCGCACCTGGCCATCCCAGAGTATGGCGGTGTTCTTTAAAAGCTCCTGCCAGTTGCCCATTTTTGGGAAAGCCTCCCTGTAACGCCGGTCTATCTCCTCCACGAAGTCATACACACGCGGCAGCAGTTCCCGGAACATGTCTATGGGCCATTTCTCCATGGCCTCAGGCAGTATGGTGTGGTTTGTGTAGGACACACTCCGCACGGTGATATCCCAGGCGGTGTCCCAGTCCAGCCCCTCCTCGTCTATCAGGCGGCGCATAAGTTCCGGCGCGCACAAAGCCGGGTGTGTGTCGTTTGTGTGTATGGCAACAAGATCAGGGAACCGCTTCCAGTCTGTGCCATAGTCCGACTTGAAAGTTCGCATTATATCCGCGATACCCGCGGATACAAACATATACTCCTGTTTTAAACGCAGGACCTTACCGGGGTCTGCGTTATCGTTGGGGTAGAGTATGCTTGTTATGGCTTCCACTCCGGCCCTGTACTTTACGGCTCCAGCGTAGTCTCCCCGATTGAACGCGTCCATATCGAACCGTTCCTCACAGGGTTCGGCGCTCCACAGCCGCAGGTTATTGACAGTCTTGCCTCCATATCCAACTACCGGCACATCATATGGCATGGCTATTATCGTCTCTCCGCCCTGCCAGTCAAAGTCCATCTTTCCGTCTTTATAGTATCTGTTCACAGTGCCGCCAAATCGGACTTCCACTGCATCCTCTGGCTTCTGCACCTCCCAAGGGTAGGCGTTCTCAAGCCAGTTATCCGGCAGCTCCACCTGCCGCCCGTCAACTATGGTCTGTTTGAAAAGTCCATAACGGTAGCGGATACCGTTGCCGTGGCCCGAGTAACCAAGGCTGGCAAGGGAGTCTATAAGGCAGGCGGCAAGCCTGCCCAGGCCCCCGTTTCCAAGGCCTGGGTCGTGCTCCTCCTGGCACAGCTCCTCAAAATCCACGCCCAGTTCCTCAAGTCCTTCCTGCACGATGTCCAAAACGCCAAAATACATAAGATAATTTTTCAAAAGCCTGCCGATAAGGAACTCCATGGAGAAATAGTAGACTTTCTTTTTGCCATTCTCGACTACCGCTTTATCGCTCTCTGTCCTCACCTGACGGGCAACACCCGCCACCATCTTGGCAAGGACAAAATATTTGTCCTGCATACCGCACTCTTCAAGCTCTTTTCCCAGCGTCGCTTTTGCGGCATTTCTAAATCTCTGGATAAAATCCTGCTTGTCTTTAAACATACTTACTCCTTTTCTGCCTTGGGTTTATTTATCTCCTCCAGCTCCCGGCGGGAAGCCCTCTTTAGGATCAGTCCCCCTACTGGCGGGGTCCTGACTACCACCGAGTTCTTCATTCCATGGTACGGAACCGGTTCGCTGGTGATATATCCCGGATTTGTCCTGCCTGATCCACCCCAGGCCGGAGCATCTGAGGAAAACACCTCCTTGTATACGCCCTTCTTCGGGACACCTATCCTGAATTCGTCGTATGTCTCAGGTACAAAATTCAGTAAAACTATAAGATCATCGATAGGCCGCTTTCCGTGGCGGATAAAAATCAGTGTGGACTGTTTATCGTCGTCCGCATCCAGCCACTGGAAGCCGTCCCACGAGTAATTCTTCTGCCACAGGGCCCCTTCTGAGTTATAGAAAGTGTTTAGCGCTTTAATAAAATTCTGGTGCTTCTGATGCGCTTCATAATCCAGCAGGAACCACTGGAGTCCCTCGTAGTACCGCCACTCTATAAACTGGGCTATCTCACTGCCCATAAAATTGTGCTTTGCACCCGAGTGGGTCATCTGGTACAGGGCGAGTATCCTCATTCCGGCAAACTGCCGCCAATAGTCCCCAGGCATGCGCCCTATCAGAGACGCCTTTCCGTGCACCACCTCGTCGTGGGAGAGGGCAAGCACAAAGTTCTCATTGAACGCGTACATCATGGAGAAGGTCAGCAGCCGGTGGTTGCCGGGCCTATATGGGAAGTCAGTCTTCATGTAATTGAGGGTATCGTGCATCCAACCCATGTCCCACTTGTAGTGGAAGCCAAGCCCACCGTCCTCCGGCGGGTATGTTACCAGCGGCCAGGCCGTGCTCTCCTCCGCTATCATCATCACGTCCGGGTGGTGCTCCTCAACCGACTTAGTTATGTGCTTTACAAAGTCTATGGAGACAAAGTCCTCCTCAGTACCTTTTTCGTTGTACTTTTTCAGCGCAGGATCGTCAATTCCAAAATTCAGATAGAGCATGCTGGTGACACCGTCCACCCGGATACCGTCAGCGTGGTAATAGCCTATCCAGAACATGGCGTTGGAGATAAGGAAACTGCGCACCTCTCCCCTTCCAACGTCAAACTTATATGTACCCCACTGGGCGTGATCTTCCTTCTCGTAGAGTTTCTTCCCTACGAAATTTCCAAGGCCGTGTGCATCCCTGCAGAAGTGTCCCGGCACCCAGTCCAGTATTACGCCCACTCCCGCCCTGTGGCACTCATCCACAAAGTACATAAAATCTTCAGGGACTCCATATCGTGACGTTGGCGCGTAGTATCCGGTTATCTGGTAACCCCAGGAACCGTCAAACGGGTGTTCCATAATCGGCATAAGCTCCACATGGCTGTAACCCATCTCCGCAAGGTAGGGCACCAGCGTATCGGCAAGTTCCCTGTACGTGAGATATGTGCCGTCCTCGTGACGACGCCACGAGCCAAGATGCACCTCATAGATATTCAGAGGCCTCTCCATGTGGTTTGCCTTGGACCTCTTTGTGAGCCAGGCCCTGTCTCTCCACTTATAGTCCTCAATGTTCCAGACGACCGAGGCCGTCTCCGGCGGCTGCTGAGCGTAGAAAGCACAGGGATCCGCCTTATACAGGAGTTCCCCTTCCTCTGTCTCAACCACATACTTATACTGATCTCCGGCCTGGACCCCCGGTATAAATAAATGCCATACTCCCTCCGTAGTGGTGGGAAGCATGACATATTTATCCGCATCCCAGCCACAGAACGAGCCTGTGACCCGGACCGTCCTGGCGCCCGGAGCCCAGAGCGCAAAGTTACACCCCTCTACTCCGTCCTCGTTCGCGAGATGAGCGCCTAATTTTTCATAGAGCTGGAACCATGTACCTCTTCTGAAAAGATCCCTCTCCTCTTTTGAAAGCAATTTGCGCTTCATAGCAGTTCCGTCCTTACATATATTCTATCAATACCATTTTATAGTAGGCTTCTGGAAAAACCTGCCCTCTGATATGTGACTTATTATACCATTTCAGATGCCCCTTGTCCACTATTTTACACCAATTTGACGAAAAATGACATCAAACCTCATCTGCCGTCCTTTTCATTACCTCTTTTTCCCTCTTCCTCCAAGTCATCAGCGCCGGCCCTGGGTCCAAGCGACGCGAGGAGCCTGGCGGTGAACTGGGCGATGTATATGGCTGATGCAGCCTGGAATATCCTGAACGTTATACTCTGGCTGTCCGCCAGTGTGACCACAGACAGGTATGTGGCGAGTATACTGAAAGCTGCAGTAGCCCCTGGCTTCTCTCTCCCAAAGCAGAAACCGGCCAGATAGTAAAAGCAGACCGCGGAAGCCCCCATAGCGTAGCATCTGTAGCTGTACTCCAGCAGCGTCGGGTTCCCCGCATGGTCCCTGTAGAACATCACCATCCAGAAACAGAAGAACAGAGCCGGTATCACGCTCCAGAAACACAGCAGCTGGCTTCTCTTCTGTGTATACGCGTTGACAGCGAGAGCCACCATGGCAAAACCAGTGAACGCCATTGCGGCATGAAATATCCAGAATATCAAACCGCTATCGCCAGACATTCCACTGACAGCGTCAAGGACAGCCATTGCGGCGCACAGGATCCCAAGCAGCGCAGACAGGGCAAAAGAACTATAGTTATTTGTATAAAAAGCCCTGCTGAATCCATCTGGTACGCTTCTGCGCCGGATGGAGATCCCCAGGGCAAGAGAACACACAAGCACAATTACCGTCAGGCATATGAGCCCCACGGTCACCGGTTCATTTATATTTGAGAGTCCCGTATCCGGGTCAAATGACACCCTCAGTTCTCTCCATCTAAGGGCGCAGCCAACCGCTCCCGCAAAAAGCGCCATTCCCGGCGCTGTCCAACATCTGCGCATAATAAGTTACCACTCATAATAAGATTTTTATGTCAACGTAAAAGGGAAATTTACCACTTCACTATTTTACATCACTGCGGCGCGTAAAGTCAATGTCGCGGGAAAGGAATCTCAATGAGAACGAACTCTATAAAGTCCATAATACTCCCATCCCTTCTGCTGGCCCTGATGGCCCTGATGCTGTCGGCCCTGGCAGCTCCAAAATGGCCCGAGGACAATACCGTCTCTCCTCAGCCGGAGAGCGAATCCGGTGGAAACTGGCAGGAATCTTCTTCCCCCACATCCGACGGGCTCACCGTATCCGGAGACGGATTTGACGCCTCCTATACTCTAACACTCCTGGATGGCGACGAGACTCTGGAGCTCACCATAGCCGAATATCTGCAAGGTTCCCTGGCCGCCGAGATGCCCGCTTCCTTTGAACCAGAGGCGCTATGCGCACAGGCTGTCGCCCTGCGTACATATGTCCTGAGAAAATGTCTCGCCGGGCCATCCGATTCTCATCCAGAGGCCGACGTCTGTTCAGACAGCGGCTGCTGTGCCGCATGGCGCAGCGAGCAGGCTCTGCGGGAAAACTGGGGCGAGGATTCTGAGGCTAATCTTGAGAAAATACGCTCTGCCATCCAGGCAACAGACGGCGTGTGCGTATCCTATGAGGGCTCTCTGGCCCAGACGGTGTTTCACTCCTCCTCTGACGGCATGACAGCCGGCAGCGGCGAGATATGGTCCTCAGTCCCATATCTTACACCGGTAGAGAGCCCCGAGAGCAGCGACGATGTGCCAGGGTATATCCAGTCTGTCACAGTATCCACCGGAGACTTCAAAGATACCATTCTCTCCGCTTACCCCGAGGCCGACCTCTCAGGAGAGCCTGAGACATGGGTAAGCGGCACGGCACTCACAGACAGCGGCCGTGTGGACCATATTACGGTAGGCGGCGTCGACATCCCCGGTTCCGCCCTGCGTACCCTGTTTAGTCTCAGGAGTACCTCCATAGACCTGGAGCTCTCAGGCGACGGCTTTATATTCACAACGACCGGTTACGGCCACGGTGTTGGTATGAGCCAGTATGGCGCCAACACTATGGCCCGCAACGGCGGTAGCTGGAATGAAATACTCGCCTGGTATTACCCAGGCACCCAACTTGTCAGCGCCTGGGATATGGTCGGTCAAGAATAGAAATATATAGTTAGCGGCCGGGTAATTTCCGGCCGCTAATAACTTATGTCTCTGTCCCGAAGCCCCTGCATATAGGCTATCGCCTTCTCCTGGCCGATCCTCGTAAGCTGTCGGAACTCCACGAGCATCCGCATCTCCTCCTGTGTGAGGTCACTCTTATGTATCCGGTATCTTACATCTGAGACTCCGGCAAGGTAATCCAGGGAAACATTGAAATAACAGGATATGGTTATGAGTGTATCCATATCCGGAGACCTGTCCCCAACCTCGTAAGCGCTTATAGTGGATTGGGAGACATTCAACTCGGCTGCCAGTCTCTGCTGGCTCAGCCCCTTACTCTCCCTCAAGGCTCTCAATCGCAACATATTACCACTCCCTTGGATAAAATTTACCTTAAATCGTTGTAAGGTAAATTCGTATATGATATAATCTTTACCTGTATTACGGGTAAAGATTATATCGGCAGGAGGTGGAAAAATGGCTGAAACCCCCTACAGTGTCCTGACTGAGGACTCTCTAACATATAGGATAGTCCTGTCACGGGAGCAGAAGGGCATGAGCTTCGCCTCCATAGGCAGGGAACTTGGCGTAAGCGCCACCAGGGCCGCGAACCTCTATGGGAGCTGGAAATACCGGCAGGCAAGGCTGTATGTGAGCCATCTCTCCATCGCTCTAGATCGTGATATAGAGGAGCTGCGTCAGGAGCTCTGGCAGGCGGATATGTGTTACCGGCGCGAGGATTACGTATGCGGCTACTTTGAGAAGAAATACCCGGAGCTTCTCCGGGTATATAGGGGCGGAGAGCCCGGTATGCCTCAGAGCTTTCTTGACAAGATCCCACCGCTGCAGGTGGAGCTTCCGCAGGAGACATGCGACCGTATAGTTGAGCTTCGAGATCAGGGGCTCACCAGCGGTCAGGTGGGACGCATCCTCAACCTCACAAAGGACCGGGTCCGTCAGGAATATGACAAGCACTATCTCGCCAAGGTTCAGGCGCTCTGTGACCAGCTGTCCTCCGGTCTTTCAGGCGCTGAGCGGAAAGAGCTCTGGGATCGCTGCTTTGAAAATCACGCTACGCCGAGAACCGCATATCTGCGCCTTCTGGCTGACCGGGATGGCGGTAAGAAGCTGCTCTGAACAGGCGGGTATTATTAAAACCTTTGCAGCGTATCCATATCTCCTCACATGCGGGAGCATAACTTGACTTTGTCCCCGCATATGTTATAATATGGCGTATAGTAAATATTGCCCGCGGGGGAGTAGTCGGCGCTCAAGCGTCCCAAGTCAACAGACGTGGCTTTTGCCTGGCTTGGTTCAAATGACCAGACCTGCTGATACATATTAGTGTAATGTGTATCAGTGGGTCTTTTTATTTAGGCTCCGGGAAATCTTAATCAAAATTTAATCGTATGTAACCGGTTATGATGTGGTAATACTCAGAAGTATATGTTATACTTCTCACATCGGTACAATGTTTCCCAAGAACGCCCATTCCCCGTTGGTGAGAAGAATGGAGGGTACCCTTAATGAAAGAATACCTAGATAGCGCTTCCAAGGTCATTTCCGGCTTAGGGAGTTCAACCAACGGTCTCTCCCAGTCACAGGTAGATGAAAGGCTGGGAAAATACGGCCCCAACAAGCTTAAAGAGGCGAAGAAGCCGTCGCTGCTGCGGCGTTTCCTCAAGGAACTCTCCGACCCGATGATAATAATACTCATTGTGGCCGCGCTGGTATCAGGGATAGTTTCAGTCTATTCCAATGAGTCCATGGCAGACGTGGTCATAATTCTCATCGTGGTCGTGATAAACGCCGTGTTGGGCGTGGCTCAGGAAAGCAAGGCCGAACGGGCCATCGAGGCTCTGTCAGCCATAGCCGCCGCCACGTCTAAGGTGATACGCGATGGTAAACATCTGGTGGTAAAGAGCGAGGAACTGGTGCCTGGTGACATCGTTGTGTTGGAAGCGGGCGACGCGGTTCCAGCCGACTGCCGCCTGATTGAGTCCGCCAGCCTTAAAATTGAGGAGGCTGCCCTCACCGGCGAGTCGGTCCCGTCCGAGAAGCATACCGAGCCGATCCCGCTTGGTGAGTCCAAAGACGTCCCCCTTGGCGACAGGTCGAACATGGCCTACATGGGCAGCACCGTGGTCTATGGACGCGGCCGTGCAGTGGTCACGGCTACCGGTATGGACACTGAGATGGGCAAGATCGCCGACGCTCTTACCCAGGCAAAGGACAATGAGACACCGCTGCAGCGGAAGCTCTCCCAGCTCAGCCGCATACTCACATATCTGGTGCTGGGCATATGCGTGGTGATTTTCGCTGTAAACCTGATAAGGGCTTATCCGGATATCACCGGCGTCACGCTGCTGGACACCTTTATGGTTGCCGTCAGCCTTGCCGTGGCCGCCATACCCGAGGGGCTGGCCGCAGTCGTCACCATCGTATTGTCCATTGGCGTCACCAACATGTCAAAGCGCAACGCGGTGATACGCAAGCTCACCGCTGTTGAGACTCTGGGATGCACCCAGGTGATATGCTCGGATAAGACCGGCACTCTCACACAGAACAAGATGACGGTTGTGGAGCATTCCGGCGGTGATGAGCGCATGCTGGCCACAGCCATGGCCCTCTGTTCTGACGCGGAGCTTGGGGAGGACGGCACCGCACAGGGAGAACCTACTGAGGCTGCCCTGGTAAACTATGCCGCTTCTCTTGACCTGTTAAAACCTGACCTATCAGAGAAGCTGCCCCGTGTTGGCGAGGCGCCTTTTGACTCAGGCCGGAAAATGATGAGCACCGTTCACTCTGACGGGGATAGATACGTCCAGTTCACAAAGGGCGCTCCTGATGAGGTCCTCAGCCGCTGCACAAAATACATGGACGGGGATGCCATGAGGCCCATGACCCAGGAAAAACGCGACGCGATCCTGGCCGATAACCACGCCATGGCCGACCGCGCCCTCAGAGTATTGTGTGCCGCCTGCCGTGTCTGGGATGAGTTGCCGCAATCTTTCTCTCCGGATGAGCTTGAGCAGGAACTCTGTTACATCGGCCTCACAGGCATGATAGACCCAGTGCGTCCAGAAGTCGTAGACGCTATTGCCCAGTGCCGCACAGCCGGCATACGTCCCATAATGATAACCGGTGACCATGTGGATACAGCCGTGGCTATAGCCCGGGAACTGGGTATAATAACTTCAGCAGACGAGGCTGTTACCGGAGCTCAGCTCAATGAGATGAGCGACGAGGAGCTGGAGCGGAATATAGAGCGCTACTCCGTCTATGCCCGGGTACAGCCCGAGCACAAGACCAGGATAGTCAGTGCCTGGCAGAAGAAGGGGAAAGTCACCGCAATGACCGGTGATGGCGTAAACGACGCCCCATCAATCAAGAGTGCCGACATCGGTGTTGGTATGGGTATAACCGGTACGGATGTCACAAAGAACGTGGCGGATATGGTACTTGCTGACGATAACTTCGCCACCATAGTCGCCGCCGTTGAGGAAGGCCGCCGGATATACTCGAATATCCGCAAAGCAATCCAATTTCTTCTGGCCTCCAACCTGTCGGAGGTACTGGCCATATTCTTCTCCACCCTCCTGGGTTTCACCATACTGGAACCTGTGCACCTGCTGTGGATAAACCTTATAACAGACTGTTTCCCCGCCCTGGCCCTGGGGATGGAGAAAGCGGAACCGGACAGCATGACGCGTCCGCCGCGCGACTCCCGTGAGGGCATTTTTGCCGGCGGAATGGGCGTGGACATATTCGTCCAGGGTTTTGTTGTCACTATCATAACCATGGCCGCCTACTTTATCGGGCACTTTATGGAGTCCGGCGTGTGGGAGATCGCTCCCAGCCCCGACGGTATGACCATGGCGTTCCTGGCCCTGTCCATGACGGAGATCTTCCACTCGTTCAATATGCGCTCCCGCCGCGCATCGGTATTCAGCCTCAAAAACCACAATAAGTTCCTGTGGGGGGCAATGGGAATATCTTTCGTCCTCACGCTCCTTGTGATCTACGTGCCCTTCTTAAACCAGGCCTTTGACTTCGAGGCCATATCCCTTCTGGAGTACCTCGTGGCTATGGCTCTGGCCATATCTGTGATACCAATTGTAGAGTTTATAAAGTTTATACAGAGGCGTACAGAGGCGAGGAAAAAATAATTATCTTAGCAAAAGAGAAAGCATATGAGAGAACCTGAAGACAAAAGAGAAAGCAACATTGAAAATGGAGACTCCCTGCCCTCTCAGGAGGGCAGGGAGATAAGCGACCCGGTGGCGGACATACTACGTTCCCGTGACTATAAACGCACCGCTCTTCTGCACATGCTGGTGGGCCTTGTGATAGGCATAGGCGGCATCCTCCCCGGAGTCTCGGGAGGCGTCATGGCGGTGAGCCTCGGCATTTATAGGCCCATGATTGACGCGGTGGCAAATTTCTTCAAGTCGCCCAAGAAAAACATACTTTTCCTGGCCCCGATCGGGATAGGCGCCGCTCTGGGGCTTCTGCTGGGCGCCATCGTCCTGGACGGCGTCATGGTGAAGTATGAGGATCAGGTCATGTTCCTGTTCCTCGGATTAGTTGCCGGAGGTATCCCCTCCTTTATCCGTGAGGCCAATCAGCGGGGCTTCAAGCCCAGGTATCTTATTGCCACAGTAGTCGGAGCCCTTATCGCCTCCACCCTGCTGTTTCTTGACAGGGAGGCAGCAGACAGCATCGAGGCAGATACCCTCCGCCCTCTTGAGGCGCTTATATCCGGCGCCATTCTGTCCGTCGGTACGGTGATACCTGGCATATCCACCTCCTTTATACTGATGTATTTGGGATGGTATAAACCGGCTATGTCAGCTGTGGCCGACTTTGATATACTCACCTTGGTGTTCCTGGGCATCGGCGCGGTAGTCTGCGCTCTTCTCACGATAAAGGCTGCCCGGTGGCTGTTTGACAGGTTCTATGGTTACGCCTATTACGGCGTGCTGGGCTTTCTTATAATATCCGCCATATTGATCTTCCCAGGTTTCTCAGGGCCGTTGAGTGCCATAGTGGATCTGCTGCTGGTCGCTGGCGGGTTTGTTGTGGCCTGGCTTTTCGGCCGTATAGGTACTTGACTTTTAGGAGGCATACCCTTGGTAACTTATCAGGACATCCGCAGTGATCCCACAATAAGGACATATATCTCCAAGGCCGACGAATCGCTTCAGGCCCTTGGTTTTACAGAGCACAGCTTCGCCCACGTGACCACAGTGGCCGAGAACTGTGATTACATACTCTCTACCCTCGGTTATCCGGAACGGGAGATCGAGGTGATGAAGATCGCCGCTTTCCTGCACGATATAGGCAATCTGGTGAACCGGGTGGATCACTCCCAGAGCGGCGCGGTGATGGCCTTCCGCATACTCACCGACATGGGGATGGACGCTGGCGAAGTAGCCACAGTGGTCACCGCCATTGGAAACCACGATGAGGGCACCGGTGTACCTGTGAATGGTCCCGCCGCCGCCCTTATACTGGCGGATAAGTCTGACGTGCGCCGTTCCCGTGTCAGGAACCAGGATTCAGCCAGCTTCGATATACACGACCGGGTGAACTACTCTGTCAAGCGCTCTCAGCTTAAGATCAATGAAGAGCACACAATAATAAAGCTCAAGCTCTCCATCGATACCCGCTATGGTTCCGTCATGGACTACTTCGAGATCTTCATGAACCGTATGATCCTCTGCCGCAAGGCCGCGGAACGGTTAGGGCTGCAGTTCAAACTGATAATAAACGAACAGCCTCTTCTGTGATGCCTCAAGGCGCCTTAGACCTAGGCGCCTTTATCATTTTGACATTCAGATATCTGTGTAGTATAATCTCTCTATCAAGAAAAAAGGCGGCGGCAACATGGCGTTTTATGAGAAAACTCTGGAGAGCCAGGAGATATATAACGGCAAAATAATACGCGTCAGAAGGGACAAGGTGGAGCTGATAAATGGCGATACCTCCACCCGTGAGGTAGTCGAGCACCAGGGTGGAGTCGGTATCCTGGCCATAGACAGCGATGGCTTCGGGTATATGGTGCGCCAGTACCGCTATCCCATTGAGTCCGAGCTCCTTGAGATCCCCGCCGGCAAACTTGAGTCTGGAGAGGACCCTCTGGAGTGTGCCGTGCGTGAGCTCTCTGAGGAGACGGGCCTCTCCGCCGGTCAGATGATACCTTTAGGTTCTTTCCTCCCCTCACCCGGTTACTGCCGGGAGACGTTGTATGTCTATCTGGCCCTGGACCTTCAATCCGGTGAGCGCCATCTTGATAAAGACGAGTTCCTCTCTGTTGAACGTATCCCCTTCGACAAGCTTGTGGATATGGTTATGTCCGGCGAGATAACTGACGGCAAGACCGCCATCGGGATACTCAAGGCCGCGAGATACCTGAAAAAGGCTGAATAACACAAAAGTTCTGCTTTACTTTTAGAAAATCCATGCTATAATAATAGGGCGCTTTTGACGGCGGATACTGCCAAAGGCGCCCGGGAACAGTATATCTATTTGGGGGCGTAGCTCAGCTGGGAGAGCGTACGGTTCGCATCCGTAAGGTCAAGGGTTCGAATCCCTCCGTCTCCACCAAAACGAAAGGACATCCGAATGGACGTCCTTTCGTTTTGGGTTTCGGCGGCCTTTGGCCGCCTCCACCCTTCGGTGATTCAAATGCTCGGCGGAAGTGAATTCCGCCTACGCCAAGGTTTTCGCCTATGGCGAAAACGCTTGTACGGCGCATTAGCGCCGTCCCGCCGTGCGGGGCCCCAGCTTTCCCAGGTATCTATTTCGTCAACATAACCCACGTCGGGGCAAAGTCCGCCTGACGCCGAAAACGCCTCTGCCGATGTCCGTTTTCCGCTCCGTATGGGCGCATCGGCACAGGGGCGTGCACAGGGCTGTACAGTTACAGGGCGCGCGCTTTCCTTGCACGCACAACGATGATCTCCGGCCGCTCCCCCGCTCCACCCGCTTCCAGAAAGCCATCGATAACAAAACCTGCGGTAAAACAGTGGTTGAACAGTGCCTGCAGCGAACGGTGAAAGTACCATTGCTTCTGTGGCTGCCCGTTGATGGCCACACCCAGATAGCTGTGCGGCGCCCGGTAGCGGCCGGTCAGCGTTACAACGCAGGGGTGCTGCGCGGCAAAAACGAACGCGCCGCCAC
>CALXAF010000146.1 GCA_944386185.1 uncultured Oscillospiraceae bacterium | reverse complement strand
GGCCGACCCTGGCCCCAGGGCGAATCCCAGCTGGGCTCACCGGGCTTTGCGGCTTTCCAGAGGGCAAAGTCCAGAGGGTTCTCCTTTATGTCGTTAACCTCGATCCTAGCCCCGCTCATAAGGTCGTCGATTGGCTGGTGGGAGAGGCGCCCGTAGCCCGGGAACTTGGTTGTGCGGAAATACACATCGCCCTGAGCCTCATAGGCAAAGCCCTTGTCTATGAGGGTCTTTACCATCTCGATTATCTCCGGCATCACCTGCGTGGCACGGGGATGCACATCCGCATCCCGTACCCCGAGGCCGTGGGCGTCCGTCCAATACTCTGCTATATACTTCTCCGCCACCTGCTGGGAGGATATACCCTCCTCGTTTGCACGCTTTATTATCTTGTCATCCACATCCGTAAAGTTCTGGACGAATTTCACCTTATAGCCCCTGTACTCCAGGTAACGGCGCAGTACATCGAACATTATTATGGGCCTTGCGTTGCCTACGTGGATATAGTTATATACCGTGGGCCCGCAGGCGTACATGCGTACATGGCCCGGCTCCACCGGCACAAATTCCTCTTTACGCTGGGTCTCACTGTTGAAAAGCTTCATTGTTCTTCCTCCTCCAGGGCGGTTTCCACGCCCAAATGTCTTTTTAAAGCTTCGAGCTCACGCCGCAGCCCGTTTATCTCCGTCTCCACCGGGTCCGGCACGTGTATCTGATCCACCTCTGAGGCATAATCCACCTTCTGTCCGGCTATTCTGACCACGCGCGCAGGCACGCCCACGGCGGTGGCGTCCGGCGGCACCTCCTCCAGCACCACGGCCCCCGCCGCCACGCGACTGCCGGCCCCCACAGTGAATGGTCCCAGCACCTTGGCCCCGGAACCAATAAGCACGTTGTCTCCGATGGTGGGGTGGCGCTTCCCCTTATCCTTTCCCGTACCGCCAAGGGTCACCCCCTGGTACAGGAGCACATCGTCGCCGATTTCCGCCGTCTCACCGATGACTATGCCCATCCCGTGGTCTATCACAAGCCTGCGGCCTATCTTGGCTCCCGGGTGTATCTCTATCCCGGTTATCCTCCTGGTGCGCTGGGAAATGAACCTGGCCAGGAACTTCAAATTATGTTCCCAGCACCAGTGGGCGCGCCTGTGCCTTCTGACCGCCCTTACGCCGGGATACAGGAAAAATATCTCCAGGGACGACCTGGCCGCCGGATCCCTGGCCTTGTAGGCGGCTATAGTCTCCCTCAGATCCTTAAACACGATTATACACCCTTCCCAATAAAAAGAAAACGCCCCCTGTGGTCGATCCCACAGGAGGCGGCAAGTCCGCGGTTCCACTCCCATTTGTCTCTCAGCCGGCGATCACCGGCTTTCGCCTTAACGCGGCGCAACGGAGGGCAATTTCCGACCCTCCCGCTCCGGGGCGCACTTCCCAGCCATCCCGCCAGGCGCGCTCACAGCATCTGCGCCCCCTCTCTGGGGCAGGATTTGGCCGCTACTCTTCCCCTTCACTGCGGCATTATAACGATATATTACACTCTATAGGAACAACTGTCAAGATGTTCCTGTCACTCACTGTCAAGAAGCACCTTCCCGTTGGCGTGGAAGTAGTCTATCAGGGAGACTATATTCAAAAGGATTATCAGCCCGGCGCCGATCTGGTTCACAAGCTCCTCACCGCCAAAAACTATCATCACACATATGGCCAGCATTGTGACAGCCGTCTTAATTTTGCCTGACCAGCCGGCGGCCATCACTATGCTCCTGGAGGCAGCCAGCATGCGCAGGCCGTCCACCGCCAGGTCGCGCCCCACCACGATTATAGCCGCCCAGGCGGGGATCTGTCCCACCTGTACGAAACATATGAGTGCTGAAGTGACAAGCAGCTTATCGGCCAACGGGTCCATGAACTTCCCGAAATTCGTCACCTGCCCGTTCTTCCTGGCCAGGTTTCCGTCCAAAAAGTCCGTGAAACTAGCGATTATAAATACTGCCAGAGCCACATACTCGTTCTGGAAGAAACAGATTATGAAAACCGGGACGAGTATCACCCTTATTATAGTCAGTATATTCGGCACATTCATCTTCATAGCCAATCCCCCTAATCTATTTCGCCTGTGGGGATATCTCCCCCACCATGTCCCCGTCAAGCTCGCCGCGCAGAGTGACAGTGTAGAACTCTCCCGGCACCGCCTCCTGGGCTGAGAAAAGTATGAGCCCGTCCACATCCGGGGACTCCGCAAAGCTGCGGCCGGCGTACAGGCACGTGTCGCTGTCGTATCCCTCGCATAGGACATTTAAAGTCGTGCCAACACGGCTCTCATTATAAGCGTCCATTATCTCCGCCTGGATCTCCTGTACCCGCTCGGCCCGCTCCACGGCCACCTCCGTGTCAGGATAGCCCATGTCATATGCCGGCGTCCCCTCCTCGGGTGAGAACGGAAACACACCTGCCCTCTCTATACGGGCCTCTCGCAGGAATTCACACAGCTCCTCAAACTCCGCCTCACCCTCGCCGGGCAGGCCGGTTATGAGACTGGTGCGAAGGACGACGCCCGGGATTTTCTCCCGGAGCTTTTTCAGGAGGGAACGTATCTCCTCCCCCGTTGTCCTGCGGCGCATCAGCTTTAGTATATTGTCATTGATGTGCTGTATGGGTATGTCCAAGTATTTTAGCACCTTGCCCTCAGATGCTATGGTGTCAATAAGCTCATCGTCCACCGCGTCCGGATACAGGTAATGGAGGCGTATCCACTCAATGCCGTCAATCCCGCACAGCCGCCGGGTAAGTTCAGAGAGGGACTTCTTCTTATAGAGGTCTATGCCGTATCTAGTTGGGTCCTGAGCCACCACTATAAGCTCCTTGACGCCTGTTTCCGCAAGGGCCCTGGCCTCGTCCAGTATGTCCTCCATCGGGCGGGATCTGTACTTTCCTCGGATACTGGGGATCACACAGTAGGCGCACCTGTTGGAACACCCCTCCGCTATCTTGATATACGCCCAGCCGGGGCCGGTTGTTATGAGCCTGGGTGCTTCCACAAGCGGCGCGTCAATATCCCCGAATATGCACGGCCTGTCCTCTCCGCCACGGAGGGCATCCAATATCTCAAGGTAGCTTCCGGTGCCGACAAGGGCGTCTATCTCCGGCATCTCGCTCAGAAGCTCATCCCCGTAGCGCTGTGCAAGGCAACCTGTGACAACAAGCCTGCGGAGCCTGCCTTCCCGCTTGTACCGCCCCATCTCTATTATATTCTCAATGGCCTCGCTCTTTGCGCTCTCTATAAAAGCGCAGGTATTCACTATTGCCGCGTCGGCCTCAAACGGGTCGTCAGTCAACTCGTATCCGGCCTCATCTACAAGGGCCAGCATCTGCTCTGAGTCTATAAGGTTCTTCGCACACCCCAGGGAAATAAGACAGAGTTTCGCCATCACATATCCTCACTATCTGTAAGCCCGATTTTCATAAGGGCACTCTTTATCTCCTGCCAGGAGAATCCCCGCCGGCGGAGCATGTCCACAGCCCGCCGGCGCTCTCTCTCATCATTCTCGCGTCCGGAAAGCCGCTTTTCCAACAGGGCCTCCACCGTCTCAAGCGTCTCCGGCGCCTGGGCAATCGCCTCATCCCACAGCTCCTTTGGGACGCCCCGCCTCCATAGCTCCTGGCGCACACGGCCCAGGCCGTAGCCCTGGGACATGTATCTACGCACTATCGCCGCGGCGTACTCGCCGTCGTCAACATAGCCCAGGTGCACCACCCACTCCACCGCTTCCGCGGCGTCGCCGGGGCTCTCTCCTTTCGCTATAAGCTTATCGTACAGCTCACGCTGTGAGTACATGCGGCTGCCCAGCATCCTGAGGGCCCTGGCCTTGGCTCCGGCCTTGGCCGCGCCCGCCCGCCGGGCCGTGAGTTCCTCATCAGAGAGCTCCCGCCCCGGGTAGAGCGAAAAGTCCGCTATCAGTGCCGTATCCACCCGGATCGACTCTCCGCCCTCCAGTTTCAGATACCACCTGTCAGCCACACGCTGGGACTTTGTCAGCCCCTCAACCTTTAAAGGCATCCTCAGCCCTCAAAGTCCTCGGCGGAGATATCCACAGCCCGTCCGGCGGCCACGGCGGCGGCCTTCGCCTGAGGCGTCATCAGCTTCACCGCATTGGCACGTATTTTGGCCTCTATCTCGTCGGCTATGTCCTTGTGGTCTTTAAGGTACTGCTTCATGCTGTCACGGCCCTGTATCCTGGTCTCGCCGTAGGTATACCAGGCGCCGCCTTTCTCGATGATGTCCAGCTTCACAGCCAGATCCACAAGCTCCCCGTAACGGGATATCCCCTCGCCATACATTATGTCAAATTCCGCCTCTTTAAATGGCGGAGCCACCTTATTCTTGACTATCTTGGCTCTGGTCCTGTTTCCCACCAGTTCCGAGCCGTTCTTCAATGTCTCAATACGCCGCACGTCTATCCTTACGCTGGCGAAGTATTTCAGGGCGCGTCCGCCTGGTGTCGTCTCCGGGTTTCCGTACATAACTCCGATCTTCTCACGGAGCTGGTTTATGAAGATGACTATACAGTTTGTCTTGGATATCGTTCCGGCCAGCTTCCTGAGTGCCTGGCTCATGAGCCTTGCCAGGACGCCTACGGATGAGTCGCCCATCTCTCCCTCGATCTCGCTTCTTGGCACAAGCGCCGCCACAGAGTCCACAACAACCACATCCACCGCGCCTGAACGCACGAGGGTCTCGGTTATCGACAGCGCGTCCTCTCCCGTGTCCGGCTGGGCGATAAGGAGGCTCTCTATATCCACGCCCACAGCCCTGGCGTAAGCCGGCTCCAGCGCGTGCTCCACGTCTATAAAAGCCGCCTCGCCGCCCTCCTTCTGAGCAGAAGCTATTATGTGCAGCGCCAGGGTGGTCTTACCTGATGACTCAGGCCCGTATATCTCAATTATCCTGCCCTTTGGCACGCCGCCGATACCCAGTGCCAGGTCCAGGGACAGGGACCCTGTCGGCAGGGATTCAACATTGACTTGCATTCCGTCGCCCAGGCGCATTATGGACCCCTTGCCGTAGCTCCGCTCTATCTGGGCTATGGCCGTCTCCAGGGCCCTCTTTTTCATCATATCTTTCTCCGACGGTATATCTGCCATCGGTATGGCGTTCTTCTTCCTCTCAGCCATGGTCTCCTCCTTATATTATGCCGGCTACCACACGCCGGACGCCCCTGGCGTCACGGTAAGGTGCGGCATTCTCAAATCCGTTCTCCTTAAACATCTCGCATATGGCCTCAGCCTGATCCTCTCCGCACTCGAACATCATGCAGCCGTTTTCCTTGAGGATGGCCTTCCATTTCGGGATTATAGCCCTGTAAAAGTCAAGGCCGTCCTTGCCTCCATCCAGCGCCTCCCGTGGTTCAAAATCCTTCACCGACTTATCCAGTGTATCTATCTCACTGGTCTTCACATATGGCGGGTTGCAGACGATGAGGTCAAACTTCCCCAAGAGCATCGGCGGCGCCGACTTGGCGTCCGCCTCTATGCAGGTGGTGTTTTTCGTCACATGGTTCCGGAGCACGTTGGCCCTGGCCGCCCTGAGAGCGCGCATGGAATTGTCAACCAGCACTACCCTGCAGTCGGCTATATTGTAGGCGATGGATATGCCTATGCACCCCGTGCCGCAGCACAGATCCAGTACCCGCTCTCCGCTGCCGCCCCTGGACTGAAGGAGCTTTATGGCCAGCTCAGCCAGCGTCTCTGTGTCAGGCCGCGGTATCAGCACGCCCTTGTCCACCTTAAATGGCAGGGACATGAATTCCCACTCTCCAAGCACATACGCCACCGGCTCTCCCGCACAGCGGCGGGATATCATATCATTCACCCGCTCCTCAAGATCCCCCAGGGCATAGAGCTTCAGATCCCTCAGAAATTCCTCCTTGGACTTGCCCGCGGCCGCGGATATCATCAGCCTGGCCTCCAGGCTGAAATCCTCCACTCCCGCCGCTTTAAGCTTCCTGCGGGCATCCAAGTAAATGTCGTTATAAGTTTTGATCTTTATCCCCCCACAGTCTAAAACCGCAAAATGAGCTTCTTCCAGTTTACCACTTGTCCGTAGTGCCGGCATTCTCCGGTATGACCAGCTTCATGGCCTCGATAGCCACCTCCAGCATGTCGTCATCAGGCTCCGCCGTGGTCACCAGCTGCAGGGCTTTGCCCGGAGCTGAGAGTATTGTTGTGAGTATATTGTCATGCCCGCCGGCGTATTTTATAAGCTCGTAGCTTATGCCCATCACCACCGGCAGCAGCACTATACGCAGTATCATGCGTATCCACACGTTTGACCAGGACACCACCGCGAACACAAGTATGCTGACTATCATCACCAGGAAGAGGAAACTGGTGCCGCACCGGGGGTGCAGCCTGGGCTGAACCCGGCAGTTCTCCACAGTGAGCGGCAGCCCCTTCTCATAGCAGAAGATGGTCTTATGTTCCGCACCATGGTACATCCACAACCGCTTTATCTCTTTCACTTTGGCGGTGAGTACGATATACGCCAGGAATATGAGTATCCTCACTATCCCCTCAATAAGGTTCCTGAGGAGCCTGCTCTCTATAAACCCAGTGGTGAGCCCCGTGAGTATCGTCGGCAGCAGGAAGAAGAGTCCCACCGCCAGGGCGATCCCCAGCGCCACAGCTACTCCCGTTATCAGCTTGTCCGCCTTGTCGTCCGGGAAATGCTTTTTCAGCCAGAGGTCCAGTTTGTCAGGCTCGCCCTGTTCCTCCTCCGGCAGGAAATTTGCCGAGTAGGTTATGGCCTTCACGCCCTTTACCATCGACTCGACGAACACAACTGTGCCGCGTATAAGCGGCCAGCCAAGTATGGGGTACTTTTTCCTTATGGAACTCACCGGCTCCACCTTGTCTTCCAGGGTGCCATCCGGTTTTCTCACCACTATGGACTGTTTCTCCGGCCCACGCATAAGTATCCCCTCCATCAGCGCCTGACCGCCGATAGATGTCCTGAATTTTACTTTTTCCTTGCTCAATTCCTGTCTCCTTAGCCCTTAAGTTCAGTCCTGGAAAGTCGGTTCTACCGGTATCCTGATCGTCACCATGGTCCCGCCTCCCTGGGCGTTTGAGAGGGTAAGCTCCCCCCCGTGGTACTTTATTATCTCATCGCAGACAGCAAGCCCTATGCCGCTGCCCCGCTCCTTGGAGCTTCCCTTGTAGAATTTCATCTTCACCCGCTCCAATTCATCCTCGGGTATGCCCGGACCGTAGTCGCGGATTCGTATGAACACATTATCGCCGTCTGTGCTTGTGCTGACTGTTATTCGTTTCCCCGCTCTGGCATATTTGGCCGCGTTGTCAAAGATGTTGTAGAACACCTGCCTCAGCCTCTCCGGATCCCCGTTTATAAGCGGCAGCTCCTCAAGGCACGGCTCGTACTCTATCTCCATATCGTCCTGGCGCAGAAGCTCCCTGTAGGAGAATATGGTATCCTCCAGTTCCGCCGCCACATCCATGGTTTCTGCGTGGAGTGTGAAGCGTCCATCCTGCATCCTGGTGAACTCCAAAAGTTCCTCCACCATCTTTGTAAGGCGGCGTGCCTCCTTTAGGATTATACCCACGCCCCTCTTTGAGTCCTCATCCAAATCCTCGTCGTAGATTATCGTCTCGGCCCAGCCTGTTATCGCCGTAAGCGGTGTGCGCAGCTCGTGTGACACCGACGAAACAAATTCCGTCTGAGCCTTCTCAGACTGGCTTATTTTAAGGGACATCTCGTTGATGGCCTCCACCATCTCGCCGATCTCATCCTTATACTTGTGGCTTATCTGTATGCCGTAGCTTCCATTGGCTATCTGCCTGGCCGCAACAGTTATCTCCCGCATAGGCTCAACCACCGACTGCAGGAATACCATGCTCAGCACAGCCACAAGCAGCATCACCGCCACTCCAGCAGCTATGGCCATCAATATCTGACTGCGTATCTGCGCGTCCGCGAGCCAGAGGCTGGTCACGTACCGCATGACTCCTATCACCTGTCCGCCGGAGTAGATCATCGGCGCAGACACGGCCATAAGGTGTTCTCCAGTGTCCTGATTATACCCCTCCCAGCCGCGTATGTCCCCCGTTGACAGGGCATCAGTTATATCCGATGCGTCCGTAGCCGTCCCGGAGGTCATGCTGTGGGAGGATATCTCAAGCCTCCCCGAGGCATTCAGGAACTGCAGCTCCAAATTTCCAGCATCGTCAAAGTTATTTATATATGTGTATGCGCTGTTATAATACTCAGCGTAAGTCCTGGTGATGTAGTTTGTGAAGAAGTCTGTGGCGGTCCTGGCCTTTGTGGCGAGTCCCTCGCTCATGGTTGAGTACGTGTTGTCAATTACCGACACCGAATAAGCCGCCACCACCAACAGGTCTATCAGGAATATGACAAGCAGCGTAGTCATCATCCAGCGTTTTTTAAGGCCCTGTATCCTGAACTTGTCCCACTGGATATGGATCTTTTTCACCGCCTGTCACCTCCTTTCAAAACCTGCCTCCAAGTGCTTTCTCAGAATCCCCACTTATATCCGTAGCCCCATACAGTGGTGATGTACGTGGGATTTGTTGGGTCGTCCTCTATCTTTATTCTCAGGCGGCGTATGTTCACATCCACTACTTTCAGTTCCCCGAAGTAGTCGCGCCCCCACACGGTGTTCAGTATGTCCTCACGGGAGAGGGCCCTTCCCGGGTTATCCATGAACATCTTCATTATTGAGTACTCCACCTGGGTCAGCCGTATCCGCTCCCCATTTTTCTCAAGGGTGCGGTTCCTTGTGTTGAGCTTAAACGGCCCATTTACTATCTCGAATGACGGGACCTCCTCGTCGCCGCCGACACGCCTGTAGAGAGCATCTATCCTGGCTGTCAGTTCCGCCGGCGAAAACGGCTTTGTCACATAGTCGTCGGCGCCTGTCATAAGCCCCGTCACCTTGTCCATCTCCTGCGTACGGGCTGTAAGCATGATTATACCTATCTTAGAGTTTGTTGCCCGTATCTGACGGCACACCTCAAATCCGTCTATATCCGGCAGCATTATATCCAGGAGCGCCACTTTTATATCCGGGTTCTCCCTCATGCGCTCCAGGGCTTCCTCCCCTGTAGCCGCCTCTATCGGGTCATAGCCGGATCTCTTCAGGTTTATCACGACAAAGCTTCTGATGCTGGCCTCGTCCTCAAGCACAAGAACTTTCTTCATCCTCAAGTCTCTCCTATTATCCATTCAGAATATATTATGTGGAAGTTTTCCCGTATCAGGTCCTGGCTGATCTCCAGCCCCACCTCCTGCTGCCCCATAAGTATGGCCGCAGCGTATATGGTGTCCTCTTCAGCCAGAAGCACAAACCTGTTTGCGTACGTGGCCCGCTCCGCCCGGTTGTCCCCTGTCAGGGCGTATATGGCCAGGAAGTCCCCCATGGTGTTCCCCAGGCTGTCAGTCCTGGAGAATATAATGGCACGCTCACCAGAGTTGTTGCTCTCCCTTCGCACCGTGATATTTCCTATCCAGTCCTCAGGCAGTTCCAGATACCAGTTGTCGGATGTGTTATTGTATGTGGTGCATATTTTCACCATCGCGCCTGTGGAATAGTACGAGTACCACTCTATTATATAGTAGCTTACGTTGTCAGACTGTGTAGGCAGGCTTATGAGCACCGGCACATCCAGCACGCCGTCCTCATTTATATCTCTCGAATATACAGAATACGCCCTTACTGTCTGGGTGCTCACCCCCGTGGATTCGTCCAGCGTTATATTCTTAAGCTCGCCGTTTCTCACCGCCAGGAGATCCGTCACTATGCCGCTGCCGCTGTAGCTGCTCTCTATTGAGACTGCTCCTTTTCCATCAGCCAGCTGGGTATTCCTCACCCTCAAAAGCGCCTCTATGCCGCTGGTTAGCCGGCAGGAGCTCATTATAACCTCAGTGTCCCTGTCCATTGAATATATCTCTGCCTCGCCCGACAACTCCGCTGATGAGACCCGCAGCACCAGGATACTGGCGTTAAACTGGCCGTCGAGATTGCACACGGTGTATTCAGTGTAGTCCGTATTGACTACCTGGCTCACCTGATAGCTTCTGAGCGAGTATATGGACAGCATATTTATATCGGAGGCGAGCTGCCATCCTACGGCTATCTCCAGTGTGCCGTCCCCATCCATATCAAGGTAGCTTATACTTTCTATACCGGTGCCTTCGCCCTCTATTACGGCGGCCTCCTCATACACTCCATCGTTCATGCGGAATATATATATCCTAAGAGGCCTGTCACTGCCAAGGAAATTGAAAAAAACGATGGCCTCCTTCTCCCCATCCCCGTCTATATCCTCCTGCTGTATAGGCTGACGGTATGAACCAGCGGAGGGAGCGGAGTACTCGGCCCCGGATTCCAATATGGCATTTATAAGGCTCTGGAGCTGGATATAATCGTCTGAAAGCTGGGGAAGTGCGTACAGATCATCCGCAGAGGAACTGACGCAGCCGCAAAGCAGCGCTGCAGCTGAAATGACAATTACCGCCGCCAGCATCAGCTTTATCCACTTTTTCAAGGGATCTTCCCCCTTTCTCCGGTGTAAAAGCCCGTTCAGGTTACTGTGCCGCCTTATGCGGCACCTCATCATATTTTAACACAAAGGGCATGTTTTTGGTAGTGTTTTATTTGTTAACAATATGGTACAATATATCTGCTATATTCTTCTCAGGACGGGGGTATTGAAATGCTTAAAGCTCTGTGCAGCGATTCCTCAAGCAAAAAGGACACCAGATCCCTGTTGGCGCTGGCTTTTAAGGAGCTTTACGGCGCCCCGCTTCCCTATGTGGAGAAGGACCTGCACGGCAAGCCTTTCTTCCCCAGCAGGAGGGATGTGTACTTCTCCCTCAGCCACACCAAGTCCCACGTTATGGTGGTCATAGGTTCCATTCCATGCGGGTGTGATATCGAGGCGGTGCGCCACGTGCGCGCCGGCCTTCCTGAAAGGGTCTGCTCGGCCCGGGAGCTGGGGTTTTTTGACTTTTTCCAGTGCTGGGTGTTAAAGGAGAGCTTCATAAAGCTCTCTGGGGACACCAGCCTGCCCTTAGACAGGACATGCTTCTCACTCGATTCTGGCAGGATCGTTACGCCAGACCCCGCCGTATCCGCATGCCTCTACGATTGTCCCGGCTGCCGTGCCGCCGTCTGCTGCAAAGGGGAACCGCCTGAGGAGCTGATATTTATACCGGCGAAAAATCTGGCTTATCAGTCTTGAAATCTTGTAAAAGCTGTTATATAATTAGAAAGCTTTTCACATCTGCCGGTGTGATGGAATTGGTAGACGTGCTTGACTCAAAATCAAGTGCCGCAAGGCGTGCCGGTTCGAGTCCGGCCACCGGCACCACGTCGGAGCAAAGT
>CALXAF010000145.1 GCA_944386185.1 uncultured Oscillospiraceae bacterium | reverse complement strand
TGTCACATGGCTGGGCGCCGGCGACAATGCTTGTGAATGTGGACTTACCGGAACCATTCTCGCCGATGAAACCATGGACTTCACCCCTGCGGAGCTCAAAATCCACATCGATAAGAGCTCTGGTAGGGCAGAAATTTTTACAAATCCCCTTGGCTTTTAAAATCGGCTCATTATCCATATATGTACCTCCAATAGCCAAAGATTAATACATGTATCGCTATTATTATGTACTAAATAAATTGTATTGTCAAAACATTTCGGGGCAGCGCCATGTTTTTTAGACGCTTAACCAAGAATCAACATGTTTATTGTGCACTATAACAAGAAGTTGTATTGGATAATGAGGAAAGCCGCCGGGTTGTACGTACCAATAATATTTTCTAATTGTTAAATTGTTCGTTTTTGTCACATCCTAAGATGTGGATATGGCCTCTGATTATTTACATATGGTCATTTTGATGTTACAAATTGTGCGGTTTACATCATACCTGTCGTAACAAAAAATATAATTGGGCCAAACGTAAGCAAATCTTGTCCGATGTATCTGATTAACAACACAAATAAGCGCCGTCATATTTCGTAAAATAAAAAAACCGGGGAGAGGGCCGGCTCACCGGCTCTCTCCCCGATCGATAACAAATTTATTACAAATTCTGCAATATGATCTTATTCCCGCTCTATGCTCTTAATATTCTTCTCCACTTTTGACCTGGGATTCATCACTTCCCGGCCGCATCCAAGGCATCTCAGGCGGAAATCGGCCCCCACCCGCAGCACAAGCCAGCGCTTTTCGCCGCAGGGATGAGGCTTTTTCATGGTCAAAATGTCACCTACCCGTACGTCCATGCTGTCACTCCCCTTTTATGGCCTCCCAGTACCGCCTGGCGGCCTGTTCAGTCTTATTGTCGCCGTACTCATAGTATCTGACGCCCACCAGCTCGTCAGGCAGATACTGCTGCTCCACCCAGTGGTTGGGGAAGTCGTGGGGATATTTATATCCCTGCTCCCTCTCAAAGCCTGTGCCGTCCGCGTGGACGTTCTGCAGCTCCCTGGGTATCGGCCCGGCCTTTCCGGCGGCCACATCGGCCATGGCCCGGTCTATTGCCATCACAACAGAGTTCGACTTTGGGGCCGTGGCCAGGAGTATCACTGCCTGGGCCAGCGGCAGCCTTGCCTCAGGAAGGCCAAGCTGCAGCGCGGCATCAACGCAGGCCTTGACTATGGATACCGCCTGGGGGTAGGCCATGCCTATATCCTCAGAGGCCGAGCACATGATGCGCCGGCAGGCCCCCGGCAGGTCCCCGGCAGTCAGGAGCCTGGCAAGATAGTGGAGCGCCGCGTCAGTGTCGGAGCCCCTGAGTGACTTCATCAGCGCCGAGACGGCGTCAAAGTGCTGGTCGCCCTCCCTGTCATAGTGGAGGGCACTGCGCTGTGATACGGTCCTGGCGTCCTCCAGCGTAATGAGCATCCGCCCGTCCTGCCGGCGGGAGGCTGAGAACAGCAGTTCCACGGCGTTTATCGCCTTGCGCACATCACCGCCGGAGCTGGAGGCGATATGTTCAAGGACTCCCGGCTCTATCTCCGCCTCCCCCATGCGTTCAGAGGCGATCTGGGCCGCCCTCTCCACCGCCCGGAGCACATCCGCGTTTGTGAGCTCTTTGAACTCGAAGACAGTTGAGCGGGAGAGCACCGCGTTATAGACGTAAAAGTACGGGTTCTCTGTTGTGGACGCTATAAGCGTTATCTTCCCGTTCTCAATAAACTCAAGAAGCGACTGCTGCTGCTTCTTATTAAAATACTGTATCTCGTCTAAATACAGCAGAACCCCGTTAGGCGCAAGAAATGTGTCCAGCTCCGCTATAATATCCTTAATATCCGAGAGGGACGCCGTGGTGGCGTTGAGCCGTCGCAGCTCCCTGTGCGTCTCCTTGGCTATGATGTTGGCCACAGTCGTCTTGCCGCTGCCTGATGGGCCGTAGAATATCATGTTGGGGATATTGCCGCTCTCTATTATCCGGCGCAGAAGGCCGTCTTTGCCAAGTATATGCTGCTGGCCATAGACCTGATCCAGCGTCTGTGGCCTTATCTCGTCCGCAAGTGGCCGGTACATGGAGCCAACCCCTTTCATAAAGATTTTCCTTTATTATAACTTCAACCGGTGGTATAATCAACGGAGAAAAAGATAGAGGTTGTGTGAGAATGATCGACAGAGGAACTTCGGATAAGATAGTTGAAATACTTGAACAGGCATACCCACTGGCCGAGTGCTCCCTCAATTATGAGGACGCCTACCATCTGCTGGTGTCAGTGCGCCTGGCGGCCCAGTGCACGGATGAGCGTGTAAACAAGGTGACGCCCGCCCTCTTCGCCAAATACCCGACAGCCGCAGACATGGCCCAGGCGCCTGTGGAGGACGTGGAGAACTACATACGCTCCTGCGGCTTCTACCACGGGAAGGCCAGGGATATAGTCAATTCCGCAATACTTATCACCACAAAGTTCAACGGCCGTGTGCCGGACAATATGGAGGACTTGCTGTCCCTGCCGGGTGTTGGCAGGAAGAGCGCCAATCTCATACTGGGCGATGTGTACAACGTGCCCGGCTCCGTGGTGGTGGACACACACTGCATACGGCTCTCGAACCGGCTGGGCTACGTGGACACAAAGGACCCGGTGAAGATAGAAAAGATCCTGCGGGAGATATTGCCCCCAGAGAAGTCAAACGACTTCTGCCACAGGCTGGTACTCCACGGCAGGGCCGTATGCCGCGCCCAGTCCCCTCAGTGTGCCGCATGCCCGCTGGCGGGGCTCTGCAGATACGCCGGGGTCACCTCTGAAGGCGCCTGACCAGCTCCCCGTCAGGTTTGGCGTATATGGTGCGCTGGTCTGTGTATATCACCATCCCCGGCCTTGCACCGGCAGGCTTCTTCACATACCTCACAAGGGTATAGTCCACCGGAACACGTCCCGACTCCCGCCCCTGGGAGTACCAGGCCGCTATGGACGCCGCCTCAGTGAGCGTCCCCTGGTCAAGCTCCCTGCCTGAACAGGAGATGACCACGTGGCTTCCGTGTATCTTCTGGGCGTGGAGCCACATATCGTTTTTTGATGAATCCCTGAGGGTGAGGGCGTCATTTTCAATGTTGTTGCGCCCGGCCCTTATCTCGATCCCTGAAGTTGATACAAAGCGCATAGGCCCCAGGGCCTGGCGCTTTTCTTTTTTGCCCTGCTTTGCCTGGCGCAGATACCCGCCGTCTGTAAGCTCCCGGCGTATCTCAGATAGCTCCCTGGCGCTGGAGGCCCGGGAGAGCTCCTCTAAAACGCTGTCCAGGTAGTCCAGCTCCTGATGCCCCGCCTCTATCTGGCCCGTCAGGTGCTCCTGGGCGCTCTTGGCCCTGGCGTAGTCCTTATAATACTTGGCCGCATTCTGCTGGGGCGTTTTCAGCGGGTCAAGCTTTATGGCCCTCTCTCCGCCGTCAGCGGAATAGTAGTCGAAGGCCACCAGCGTCGTCATACCCTTCTCCATCAGGTGCAGGTTCGACGTTATGATATCCCCGCACTCCCGCAGGTAATCCCTGTCCCGTGTTTTCTCCAGCTCCTGTTCCTGGGCTGCTGTCCTTCGTGCAACCCGATCCCTGGCGGTCTGGACAGCTTTTGTCAGCTCCCTTGAGCGCTGGCGGCGGCGCTCCGCCTCATCCCGCTCACCACTGAAACTCTCAAGCAGCGCGGAAAAACTCTCCATCTTTTCAAGCTCATACCCCGGCCCATATTGGAGTATAGGCATGTAGGAGAATTCAAAGGGCTCCCCCTGTCCGTCTGTGAGCATGTATGGCTCCAGCCCTCCGGAGAGTATCCTGTCCCCCAGCTCTCGAAGCTCCCCGGCTATGGCCGCAAAGCCATCGCTGTTTTTTGCCTCATCTGTCCTTATGGCGGCGTCGCTGTATGCCCGCCAGGCCAGCTCCCTGGCCACTAGTGGAGATATGCCGAGAAACAGGCGGACCAAGGCCCGTTCCAAACTGTGCTCCGGGCTG
>CALXAF010000144.1 GCA_944386185.1 uncultured Oscillospiraceae bacterium | reverse complement strand
ATAAACCGTGAACCTCCTGGCGGTCTTAATGCGGTGTATTTAATATTTTGACCGTGCCTCACGGTATAACCCATCTTTGCTATTCTTTCAAGAAAACTCTTAAATGTGAATGACTGGGTTATTGCTGTATCTATATCTTGGCGTATAAGTCCCCGTACTGTGTTACCTCCACTTTTTCCAGCCTTCCACTCAGCGTAATGCTGACCCTGACCATCGGACTCAATAACTGATGCACCATGCTCTCTACAGACCAAGTTGGAGATACCACGTATATCTCGGTAGTAGTCCTGAAAATTATTACGGAATTTAGATCCATCTATTAGGGATACTGCGTTGAATAATATATGACAGTGTAAATGATTGTGGTCTAAGTGCGTGGAGACAACAGCCTCATATTTATCTCCCAACAGCCTTTCGGCTAACTCCACTCCAATATTGTGTGCCTCAATAGGCGTTACCTCTCCAGGGGAGTAGGAGTGGATGATGTGGTAGCCTTGTACACCACCTATCTTTCCCCAACGGTGCTTTGTGCCCAACATATCCTGTAATGCCGTATCCAGCCGACAGTTGATCGTGCTCTCTAATCTAGTGCCGCTGTTAGGAAGTCTGGTCTTTTCAGGGTTCAGTATATAATTTAGACAGTGATCTAACCGTGAGCGTATTGGGATTATCTTGTCATAAGCCATCAGATAGCTTCCTTTACAAGTCCCCACATTTTCTTTACAAGTTCTGCCGCCTCGTGTATCTCAGCTTTTGACGCCTCACCTCTATAATTTGCTTGGTATGCCAGTTGGTTGATGTTATTGCCAATAGCATTAAGTTCCTTCAGAAGTTTAGCGTATGTATCTGGTGGGCGTGGCTTTATCTGTTCTCCCATAATGAGCTTTCGGATATAGGCATTGGCGTTAAGTCCGGTAGTTATGCTTTGCTCTTTCAAATGTTCATATTCTGTGTCATTCAACCATAGGCCGATACAGCGTGGCCGTGTTCTCATGGCATCATCCTCTACAAATTAATTTGTCCCAACTTGGGACGCATTACTGGGGTATTAGGGTACACCCTAACTTGTGGCGTTTGTGGCACAAATGCCGTACTTGCGCGGACAGCGACACCTACGGTGCCGCTGCCTTGTTACCTATTACAGTGGGGATCAATAATATGCTTGCTAGTTATTTTATCCGGTTTTGACGCCTTCAGGACAGCTTCTTCTAAAGCTATCCTGCAGGCAAGCTCGTATTCATTCTCAGGTAAATACCGTACTCTTTCCGGTTTTCCATATTGTTCATACATGCTAGTACGATGGTATTCAAACTCGTAGTATGGTATTTTAAATGAGATACTGTTTGAGAAAACAAGCTCGACGGCAGCTATTGGTAGAGCTGCCTTTTCTATCCTCCGTACCTGTTGAGTATAGTCCAGTTGGGCAGCGTCTCCTATGACGGAGCCACTCACGTACTCCAAATGGGAAAATCTATACGTCAATATACCTTCCGGGGAGGAGCCGTAATGTGTCCATATTGAGTTAGCCTCACTCCCACGCAGGAAAACGTCTCGTTCTCTGACGAGCCATGTTCCATGGGGGCGGCTCATCCAGTAAAACGCGGTGTTCTCTTTAACCTGTGCCGACTTGATTATTGTCTTTATGTCGTATTGTAGGTCATCCTTATACGCATGAGTGTTCTCGTCAACAATTTTGGCCATAAACTCAAGGATGTCTGTTCGTTTTCCCATATATCCGCTCAAGTCTTAGAGTGTCGTAACTGGGGGACAGGTACTTGTCCTCAAACTCAGCCGGGGTATATTGTTTCTTATCCCGTACAGTCGTTATATCCTCAGGTCCAATGTATAGACCATCTTCAGATATCTCCAGCGGTACCAGTGTGAGTACAGTACCGTGGAAACCCACCTCGACCTCACTGAAAAGGCGTCTTGGCTGTTCCCAGTCTTCCGGTCCTGCCTGCAGCTCATAGAGACAGAGCCCTAGGTGTACCGTCTGTCGGCTTACCTTGTATGGTGTATAGAGGGCGGGTATACCAAATATCTCAATTTCCACCATAGGAGTAATACTGGCGTTAATATATTCCATATTTTTCTCTTATCTCTCCTTTATGTTTTTGTTCCGCGCTCTAGTTATGGAAAGTTCATGGCAGCTTCGCTCGATTCCCTCTATGAGTTCAGAGGCTGTATTACGGATGCAGGCCAATGAAGACTTCAGCTCTCTCAGGTCCCGGCCTTTGCTCCAACCGGCCACATAACCCAGAGAGTAATCTGAGGTGTCCACGCCAAAATGATGGCACACTACATAGGCCACACTCTCAGCCTCCACCTCACGTGTGCTTTTGCTCTTCTCTGGTTTTGCTGTGATCACGCCGTCCTCAATGGGGAGAGCGTGAAGTTTAGCATGGGCGACCTCATGAATGAGTGTCTTGAGTGTCTGTACCTGACTCATACCAGGCAGCACGTAAATGCACCGCTCTAAGTGTGAGTAACACCCCCTGGCTCTGGGTGATGGAGGATCCTTGTAAAGCACGGGCACAGGGGATAGTTTCTCCACGGCTTCTGAAAGCTCGCTGTATCGTCTTACTGTTCCGGTGAGCTCTGTGACTATACTTGGCAGTTCCTGTCCTTCGGTCTGGCTTATATCGAATACGTAAGCCACCTTGAAGTCATGGCATTTCTCAAATACTATCTCCGTCACAGGATCCCCATTCTCGTCAAGTATGGGTAAATTTGTTTTGGGGTCTATTTTTTCCTTCCTTTTTGGTCTGCTCTCCACATATGGAGCCAGTATTTTGATGCCCTTCTCGCCATGTTTCACGGAGCGCTTGAAATCCTTTCTCCAGGATGTAAAACTGGCAACATGAGTGGCATGGCGGTTTTGCATCATTATGAGCAGAACATTATTGAAACTGTAGTTATGGAATTTAGACATGGCATCCAGATATTTCAGATATCTGTCACTCTGGAAGAGGTCGTGTAAGCCTTGCTCAAGTTTGTCCGTCAACTCTTTCACCCGTTCCTCTCGGGTGGGGAATGTGGAGGAAGAAGCACTCATCTATTCTCTCTCCTTAAAATCTTCCCGACCCTTTTGTTTGGGTGTCTCTTTTGCCTTAGGCGATACTTTGAGCGTTACCGGCTCATTTTCCACAGCCCCAAGTAATATTTCAGCGTGGTGGAATCTGCGCTTGAACCTGTCTACTTGCTCCGGAGGAAGGGAACAGAGGTTATCCTCAGTGATACCGCAGATGAAGAAAGTCCCGAACACTCCACCGTAACCGCCCTCTACACTTCTGTTGAAGGGCATATTGTGGATAATGGCCTCGTCATTGCAAACTATGGCCACAGGTTCATCGTATGGATAAATGACATCAATATATCCACCGACAGTCTCCTGCATTTCCTTTAGCCCATCTATCTCCTTCTCGTATGGGACGAATCCTGGTTCTACTACCAATACATTCAGTTTAAAAACCTCCTATGCTTATTTTGCCTTGGCTTCGGCTTTTTCCAACTGTCTAGCTTTGCTTCGTTCCATGGCTTTCTTCTGAAAATCCAGGGCATCGAATACCTTGCGCTTTACCTCACTTACTGTAGGGATATATTCCTTGGGGAAATACTCTTTTAGTTCAGAGCTTGTAAAAGTGTACTTCTGCTCCGGTTCAGCTCTCGGCTTCACTATGGATGCTATCTTTTTCTCATCTATAGGAGAAAATTTCTTATCTGACGGTGTGGGAACAGCAGAAAGAGTTTTATTGCCGGGCTTCAGCGCTATTTTCTCCGCGGCCTGAGCCGCGCGGCTGGCCTCCTTGAGCTCCGTTGCCTGCATGAGAGATGGTACCACTTCCTCCTTTTTCATAAAGTCCAGTACATTGTTCTGCTCTTCAGGCTTCAGGAAGGAGAGCTCTACCGCCGTATTAAAGGGAAGCTTTTTGTCATCCACCTGCTTCTTCAGCTCGGGTACCAGGGAATCTATGCGTATGAGCCTATTCACCTGGTTGCGGCTCATGCCCATATCCTCGGCCACGATCTGGTCAGTCCTCTTTGCAGGGTTGGTGAGCTGCTCCATCTTGGAGCGGCGTCCAGCCTTACGCGCCAACGCTTCCATTTTCATCTTTGCTGCCCGTGCAAGTTCCGATGTTGGTATGTCCTGCCTATGTAGGTTTCCGTCAACTACCTCAATGCGGGCGCTGTCATCATCCATTTGGACAATGACAACAGGTACAGGATAATTAAGCTGTTTTGCTATGTCGTGCCTGCGGTGGCCTGACAGGAGCTCCAGCCCGCCGCCATCCCTGGGGCGGGCCTTTACAGGCTCGTTTATTCCATTTAATTTAATAGAGTCGTACAGGTCTTTATAGTCGGCCACCTCACGGTTTATGGAGAATGGGTGGTCAAGAAAGTCATAGAAATAGTCTGGATGGAGACGTATTGAAAACCCTTCTCCATCTTTTGGAATAGGTAGGGACTTGAGAGCTTTTTCATCGGGCTTATCCAGCCTGTCGGCAAATATCTGAGTTATCTTTACACCCTTGACTGGGTCTTTAGCTGGTTCTTTTGCTTGTGGCGTGGGAGAAGAAGTAATAGGCGTAGATTTGGCGGTCTTCTCTGCGGTAGCTTTGGGATCAGCTTCCTTAATGGGTGACTTGGATATTCCTTCTATCTTTGCAATCTCTGTGGGTTTCTTTACATCTGCGGTTGTGGCCTCCTTTTGTGCCGTAGTTTGCTTATCCGTTTTCTTCTCGGCGTCAGAAACAACGCCTGAAAGCTCGGATGGATTTTTCTCAACAGTTGAAGAGTTTTTTTCTTTCTTATCTGTGCTGCCTTCCTTAGCAGGGCCGGTGGATTTCTTGGGCTCGTCAGCAGGTTTTACTGGTTCAGTATCCTTGCTCTCTGTCTGAGTTTTGGCGGATGCAGACGGAGTTTTTGGCGAAGGTTTTATAGTTTCATTTTTCTTTTGCTCTTTGTTATCTGGCATGTAATCCCTCCTTTATTTTGGGTAATAAAAATACGTCCCAAGTTGGGACGCATTTCAGCCGGACTTATTATTTTGATACTACCCATACAAGTCATGCCGTACCTGGGACTGGTAGAAAGGACCTATGGTGGTTGGGGCATTATACAGTGAGGTTAGTAAATAACTGCGGATGTTTCGTATCTGAACTGTACTATTTTTCAGACAGTCCAGTACATACTCTATGTGGTCACGGCCAAGCCGCCTAAATCGGTCTTTGACAATGCCCGCTGCGATACTTTCCCCGCCAATGCGTATAGAAGCAAGTTCGCTACACATGGTATCCGTGATAAGATCAACTATCCCGTCTATATCCTCCTTTCCATATTTCTCTACAAGTCGTGGATACTCAATATTCGCTTTTATAGTCTCTTCATACTCGTATCTATCCATCAGTTCAGGTTGGCTATCTGATTGATAGATAGATTGATTAAGATAATTAATATCTTGATAGATTATATTATTA
>CALXAF010000143.1 GCA_944386185.1 uncultured Oscillospiraceae bacterium | reverse complement strand
GCTTTTCCAGCTTTTCCCTTAGTTCCTGTGATGACTCAATATCCGAGAGTTCGCCGCGTATCTTGTCAAGATACTCAAGAGCCGCCTCCTCGCTTCCGCCATATTTCCTGAATATCCGCCGCAAGGTGTCGAGGCGTTCTTCCAACTCATCAAGCTCCTCCGGTGAAAAGTCCAGCTTATCCCTCAAATCAAGAAGCTCTCCTGCCGCATCCTCGGTGGCATATTTGAGATCGTTTAGCTTTGAAGCGATACTCTCAAACTCTTTTGAATATCTCAGGGCATGGCTGATGCTGCCGGCCGCTGAAGTTATAAGCGAGAGGGCCCCGTCACTGGTTTCGCCACCATAGAGTGCCGCGGCGGCGTCCCGTACAGCGTCAGTCAGTTTTCCGGCACTTTTTAAAAGGTCACGGCGGGCAGACTTTTCAAGATACTCCCCAGGCCTAATCTCGGCTCGTTCAATTTCGTCTATCTGGTATGTGAGTGTGTCTATCCGGCGTTCCTTTTCGCTCTCGTCCATCTCCAGGTCGTCGAGCTGATCCTTGATCTCACGCATCTTACGGTAGGCTTCACGGTAACGGTCAAGCTCCTCCCCAATGTCAGAGAAGGCGTCGAGATATTCACGGTGGTATCTCTCATCCGTGAGACGCTGTCCGTCTCCCTGGCCGTGTATATCCATAAGCAACAGTCCAAGCTCGCGGAGTTGTGCTGCCGGTACCGGCGATCCGTTTATCCGGCAGTAACTTTTACCATCACGTGTGATACGTCGGGTGAGGATGAGCTCATCCCCCTCCTCAAGTCCGTTATCAGTAAGCCAGGAGCTCACATCAACACCGGTAAAGCAGGCCGTTACAGTGGCGCTGTCCGCGCCACTTCTGACTATGTCCTTTGATGTTCTCCATCCTAGAGCGGCCTCCAGTGAGTCTATGACTATGGATTTTCCGGCTCCAGTCTCTCCTGTCAGCACATTGAGGCCGTCCTCAAAGTCTATATCAACCTTTTCTACAACAGCTACGTTCTCTATATGAAGAAGTGAAAGCATTTTAGGGCACCCCCTCAAAGCGGCTTTTCAGACAAAATATTCACCTATCTCCCGGCACAATTTCTCCGCAGCTTCCTTATCCCGCATGGCAATAAACGCGGTGTCATCGCCGGCAAGTGTCCCAGCCATGTCTTTAAGATCCAGCTTGTCTATCGCGCTACAGGCCGCTGAAGCAAGTCCGGGCAGCGTCTTTATCACAACTATATTCTGAGCGCAGACATAATCAGTGACGCTCTCCCGGAATATCTTCTTGAGCTTTTCAGAGTGATCTGCCTCAACACCAGCCGGGGCGGCATACCTGTATGTGCCTCTGGCTGTCAACTCTTTTATGAGCCTCAAGTCTTTGATATCTCTTGAGATGGTGGCCTGTGTACTGTGAATTCCCGCCTTCCTCAGCTCGTCAATAAGCTGGTTCTGCGTATCTATATCTATTACGGATATAAGTTCAAGTATCTTTTTCTGCCGTGCTTCTTTCATTATTTTTCCCCCAACTTCTTGCTGACCTTCTCGTAAAAACTCCGGTCAGTGAGCCTGACAAGCTTTGTAATAATACCAGACTTTTTGACCTCGATTATATCGCCTGGCAGCAGCGGCAGTGACTCATTGCCGTCAGACGAGAGATACGCGCTCTTTTCGCCGAGTTTCGACATGTCTACAGTTACTACTCGCTTTGGCGCCAGGACATACGGCTTAGCCCACAGGACATGGGGGCAAATTGGCGTTATTATTATGTTCTCAGCGTCCGGCTCAACAATAGGTCCGCCGGCCGCCATTGAGTAGGCAGTGGAACCTGTCGGCGTGGAGACTATGAGGCCGTCACCTGAAAAATCCATTATATTGCGACCGTCACCAAAAAGCGAGATGTCTATCACTCTCGCGATACCGCCGACCACTACATCATTTAGGGCAAAATCTGAATACTTACGCTGCCCATCCCTTATTACTGTGACATCGAGCATCATTCTGTTCTCAATTGAGAAGTGCCCCTCTATAGCTAGTGACAGGTAATAGAGCTCATTGCTCTCCAGCTCCGCCATGAAACCTTTGTTACCCATATTTACACCTAGAATCGGAAGGCCGCTCCCCGCGACAGCTCTGGCACAGTGGAGTATTGTACCGTCACCGCCAAATGTAATGGCCATGTAGGCACCATCAATTTCTTTTGCAAGCTCCCCGGGCTGAGTGCACACACAGTTTTTAACACCCATCTTTTCAAGCATGCCCTGTACCGCCCTGGATGCTGCCATGCCTACATCGCGATCTGGATTTACATACAAAATAATCTTTTTCAACGGCTCCCCCTACACAACTCATCCCAAATCACTGTGGGAAACTTCCACCAGTTTTTTTATATCCACATCCAGCTCACAACGGCGGCTCACAAGATGTCCCAAATACTCTATATTGCCCTCCGGCCCCTTTACCGGGGAGTATGTGAGTCCGGCTACATAGAAACCGCTCTTTGCGGCGTTTTCCAAAAACGCACACAAGACCTCTTCATGTGTGGACATATCTCTCACAACACCCTTTTTCCCAACCTTATCACGCCCCGCCTCAAACTGCGGCTTTATAAGGCAGAACACCTCGCCAGTGTCCATGCCTAGAACCTCACGCACCGCGGGAAGCACCAGCGCCAGGGATATAAACGACACATCGATAGTTGCGAGAATCGGCCGTTCCGGGAACATTTCCGGTTTTATATAGCGTACATTTGTCCTCTCCATAACGACTACGCGCTCATCGTTTCTAAGGCTCCAGGCAAGCTGGCCGTAGCCCACATCAACAGCATACACTTTCTTAGCTCCGCGTTTTAGAAGGCAGTCAGTAAAGCCGCCGGTCGAAGCTCCGCAGTCAAGGCAGACCTTTCCCCTAACATCTCCGCCAAATGTATCAAGGGCTTTCTCCAGTTTCAGTCCGCCGCGGCTCACATACTTTAGCGTATCACCGCGTACTTCCAGCTCACAATCATCGCTGTATGCCTGTCCCGGCTTGTCCGCCCGCTGCCCGTCTACATACACCTGGCCGCTCATTATAACAGCTTTGGCCTTTTCTCTGCTTTCGAAAAATCCCTTCTCTACGAGCAGAATGTCCAGTCTCGTCTTGTTCATTTCATACCCTTGCCTTTGACCTCTATTTCATCCGTTATAGCCTGAACTACACTTTTACAGTCTATACCGCCTATCTTCATAAGCTCATCCACAGAGCCATGTGTCATGAACTTATCACCTAGATTCTTCATTATAAATGAACTGAGTTTGACCCCTCGCGCCATGAGCAGCGCCGCTATCCTCTCACCGATACACCCCTGTGAAAGGCAGTCCTCCAGCACAAGAACCCGGCCGGTCCGAGCGGCTTCGCGCTCAATTGCACCGGCATCCAGCGGCTTTAGGCTTCCCAGCTTCAAAATACCGACGTCTATACCTTTCTCACGCAGTTCTCTCGAGGCTTTAAGTGCCGTATTCACCAATATCCCATACGTAATTATGGTAAAATCAGAACCATGCAGCAACAATTTTGAATCATCGACGCCTCCGTCACTATACTCACCCTCCCCGCCTCTGGGGTAACGTATAGCAACAGGTGAATCAAATTTCTCAATGGCCATATCAAGCATATCCCGAAGTTCCTGGAAGCTCGATGGCGCCAGCACCGTCATATTCGGTATAGATGTGAGGAAAGACACGTCAAACACTCCGTGGTGGGTCTCTCCATCTTCTCCCACAAGCCCCGCTCTATCTACAGCCAGCACCACATGTTCGCTGCACATAGCTATATCCTGTATGAGCATGTCGTATGCTCTCTGCAAAAAAGTAGAGTAAACAGCGTAAACTGGTATAAGCCCCTTGTGTGCCTCACCGCCTGCCATGACCGCCGCATGTCCCTCCGCTATACCTACATCGCTGAACCGTTCCGGGAACCTTTTAGCAAAATCAAGAAGGCCAGTGCCTGCGGGCATTGCCGCCGTTATTGCCGTTACACGTCCATCTTTTTCGGCAATTTTTATAAGTTCTTCACCAAAAACAGATGAAAACGAGCTCGACGCAGGAGGCACTTTCCCTGTCACAGGGTCAAATCCCGTCAGTCCATGAAATGAATCAGGGTTTTCTTCCGCGTATTTATAACCCTTTCCCTTCTGCGTTATGACATGAAGCAGTACAGGCTCATTACTGTCTCTCGCTATTTTCAGAGCCCATACCAGTGCCTTTATATTGTGTCCGTCCACAGGACCAAGATAGGCAAAACCCATATCCTCAAACATGCTGCAGTGGAATATGGCTTTTTTTAGAACCGTCTTTATTCGGTGGGTCCAGTCATACAATTTCTTTCCGCCCGGTATCTTTTTAGTGATACGGCGGTAAAAATTTTTGAATGAGATATAGCTTCTCTTCATCCTCTGGCGTGAGAGATACCGTGCCATACCACCCACATTTTCATTTATAGACATACCATTGTCATTCAGGATGACTATCATAGGCTCATCGCTGTCACCGGCATTGCTGAGGCCCTCATATGCAAGCCCACCAGTCAATGCACCATCTCCAAGTAATGCGATAACATGGTAGTCCTCGCCTTGGAGCGTTCTGGCCCTGGCCATCCCCAAAGCGGCAGAAACCGCCGAGGATGCGTGGCCCGCTACAAAGGCATCGTGGACACTCTCTCCAGGCTTTGGGAAACCTGAGATGCCTCCCAGTGAACGGATACCGGGCATATCATCCCTGCGGCCTGTCAATATTTTATGTATGTAACTCTGATGTCCAACATCAAAGACCAGTCTGTCCTTGGAGGTGTCAAATACCCGGTGTATTGCGACAGTAAGCTCTACAACACCTAGGTTTGAGGCCAGATGCCCGCCAGTCCTGGATGTGTTATACACCACAAGCTGCCTCAACTCCCTGCACAGCTCCGGCAGTTCACTTTCATCTAAGCGCCTGATGTCCTCAGGCGAATCAATTTTCTCTAATATACCCACAGAAACATCCTCAAATCAATAGCCCCGCATGGCGGGGCTACGCATAAAATATATCTACGATAAAATTTCCCTTGGATATTCATTATATACAAATTATATTCATTTTTCAACTTTTTCTTTCAGCCAGGCTATTCGCAAGGTCCATAAAAAATTCCCAATCCCCGAATTTTCCCCTCACAGCCTCAACAGCAAGCTCTGTCTCATTCAATATAAGTTCATTGCACCTGTCAAGGCCGAAAACGGAGGCATAGGTGGGCTTGTCATTTAAAGCGTCAGACCCCACCGGCTTTCCCAGGGTCTCTGGATCTGACACGACATCGAGAACATCATCCCTTATCTGAAACGCGCGGGCAAGATGCAGTCCATATTCTTCCGCAGCACGCAGGCGAGCTGGATCCGACTCGCCCTGTGCTCCGATCACGCCTAATACGCAGGCAGCTCTGAGCAGCGCTCCTGTCTTCAAGTCATTTATAGACCCCAGCCCCTTTTCGTCACGCACAGTATAATCGGAGGTGTCAAGCTCCTGCCCGCCGCACATTCCCATCTCACCTGCAGCTTTCGCCAGATACGCTCCAGCGGCAACTACATATTCTGCCGGCAGTTCTGCCCCCATGAGTGTTGCAAACGCCGCAGCCTGCAAAGCGTCTCCAGCAAGCGTAGCCGTGCATTCTCCATAGACCCTGTGGCACGTAGGGTTTCCGCGCCGCAGATCATCGTTGTCCATAGCCGGACGGGCGTCGTGTATGAGCGAGTACGTATGAATCATCTCGACGGCGCAGGCCAGCGGTATCACACGTTCGAGCTCACCGCCTGAGGCAACACAAAATTTCAATGTCAGCACCGGCCGTATACGTTTTCCACCGGCCAGCAGAGAATATCTCATAGCCTCCAAAAGGCGTCTTTGTGGACAGTCCACAGAAAAGCATTTCCTCAGCCTGCCCTCCACCAGCCCTCTTAAAGCCTCAAATTCACTTCTCCAGCTCATTGTTCTGGTACCGTATCAAATGGGAGCTCAACAGGCTCTCCATCACTGCCTTTCTGAAGTTTTACGACCTTCTGTTGAGCCTCATCCAGAAGCTTTCCACAGCTCTTTACCAGGGACGTACCCTCTTCAAAAAGAGTAAGAGCCTCATCCAGAGGCCTGTCCCCCTGTTCCAACAGCTTGACTATCTCCTCAAGCCGTGCCATTGATTCCTCAAACGTCTTTTCCTTCTTTTCAGCCATCGTATCCTCCCGCAAAAAGCGCAATCAACTCACTGTGGATGAACAATCCACAGTACAATTTACCTCATCGGTCTTAAACCTGACAGTTATCTTATCCCCAGGCGCTACATCTGAGGCGGACCTTATTATCTTCCCATCGTCATATTTTCTCGCAATAGCATAGCCACGCCCCAGGACTTTTAATGGACTCAGGGCATCAAGTTTCGCCGCCGCAGAGGCGTATGCCTCTCTCCCTGAGGACACCCTGCCTGATATGGCGGCTCCAAGGCGAACAGAAAGTGCTTTGAAGGCAGTCTGCCTGTCACTCACGTATATCATTGGAGAGATGAGTACACGCCGTTCTGCCGCCGATTTGAGCCTCTGCCGGCACAGGCTGAGTTTGCGCTCCATCACCTGGGCTACCCTATCGCCGCAGGTGTCAATATACTCCATCAATTCCGCTCTGTCCGGTGCGCAGAGTTCGGCTGCATTTGACGGCGTGGCCGCTCTTAGATCAGCCACGAAATCTGAGATCGTAACATCCGGCTCGTGTCCCACAGCAGATATAACTGGTATCTGGGAATCATATATCGCCCTGGCCACACGCTCATCGTTAAACGCCCAGAGATCCTCCATGCTTCCGCCGCCTCTGCCCACTATGAGAACGTCAGAGACAGAGAATCTGTTCGCGTAGCGTATGGCGCCAACTATCTCTGGCGGCGCTTCAACGCCCTGGACTCGCACAGGCAGTAGTATTACCTTCCCCAATGGCCAGCGCTTTCTGAGCACACGGATTATATCGTGCACAGCGGCACCAGCGGATGAGGTAATAACCCCGATCCGCATTGGAAACCTGGGTATCGCTTTCTTGTGCTCCTCAGCAAAAAGTCCCTCTTTGAAAAGTTTTTCTTTCAACTGCTCAAACGCCAGCTGAAGATCGCCTATTCCGTCCGGCACTAGAGAATTAACATATAGCTGATACGCCCCGTCCCTGGGATACACGGTGACTCGCCCAAAGGCTATGACCCGCATCCCACTCTCAGGCTTAAAGTTAACGCGTGAAGCACTTCCTCTAAACATAACGCACTTCAGCGCGCCCTCCTCATCCTTCATTGTGAAATAGTGATGTCCCGAGGGGTAAACCTTGTAATTTGAAAGCTCACCGCGCACATAGACCTGCGCAAGGTTCATATCAGCGTCAAGCAGGTTTTTAATGTATCCGTTTATCTCAGATACCTTATATATTTTTTGATCCACTGCTCTCCACCGCCCTCATTGTGAGAATAGCCGTACCCATGGCGTTATCTGTCGAATATCTAGGCTCACAGAATATACCGTCAGGCATGAGTTCCCTTAAGATTGAGTTGGACGCAACGCCACCAGAAAACAGGACAGGCACCGCGCCAAATCGCCCCTTAGCGGCCTGCGTTGCGCGACTCACAGCCTCTACAATCGAAGCGATAGAGAAATAAGCGATCTCCTCAGGCCTTTCGCCGGACTCGACCATCTGTTTCATCTTGTGCTCCACACCAGATAGTGAAAAATCCATACCGTCAATCTTCGGTACATACTTTTTTCTTTCCACAGCCTCCCTAGACAGGCTGTCCAAGGCCTTTCCCGCTGGGAAAGCCAGCCCAAGTGCCTGCCCTGTCCTATCGATAAGCTGTCCGGCAGACACATCCTTAGTGCGGCCTATTATCTCACATCTTACCGCGCATCCCTCCGGACGCACATAGAGGAGCTCTGTTGTACCGCCAGAGAGGTGCCACGCCAAGTGCTCTGTTTCCAAAAGCTCCATATGTCCTGATGACCAGGCCGCAGCCGCGATGTGCCCCTGCTGGTGGGAAAAGCCAAAATACGGTACACCAAGCACCTTGGCAATAGTTTTTGCCTGACACACTCCCGCCAAAAAACACGGCATATACGAATCCTCAGTCTCTCGCGGTTTCTCTGACGCGCCCACAGCAATAATATCCCCATGTTGACTTAGCTTGTCCACTATTTCCGGCAGCCTGCGGACATGTAAAAAGAGGGCGTCTGACTGCCTAAGGCCCAGTTCGCCGGGCCTTACGTCCAAAAGACGCCCCGAATTTTCCCCGCTGACACCGTCAAAAACGGCGCAGGAGGTAGTATAGTTACTGGTATCGAATGCCAGCGCCACTTGTCTCATATGTCACTCATCTCTTCTCTGACAAAGGAGCCAAGAACTCCATTTACAAATGACACAGTTTCTGGCTCGTCATAATGCTTGGATATTTCCACAGCTTCGTTAACCGCAACGCTTGTCGGAATATCGGGCATATACATTATCTCATACATCGCGGTCTTCATAACAGCTAGGGCTGTCCTGGATATCCTTCCAAATTTCCATCCTCTGGCATATTTGGATATGTAGCCATCCAACTCGGCAGAGTGTTCACATATACCATTAACAAGCTCCGTGATATATGCCGATTGGGTCTCGTCAGGGTATGACCCCAGAGATCTGTCCTCCTGGAGCAGTGTGTCGTAATATTCTCTGTCAAAAAACCTGTCCAGGACCTCCTGGGCAGTACATTCTTTGGCGGACACCTCAAAACAGAGTTTAACCGCCGCCTCTCTGGCTTCAGTTCTATTCATAGCGCAAACGCGCGGAACCTCCGCGCCCTCCTGGGATATTGTATCGGAGCGGGCGGCCATTAAGACCGCCCATATTTCCTTCAGTGTAAGTCCTGGGTCACTTATCTCTGTCAAGAGCTACGCCATTAACGTGAACATTCACCTCAGCAACTTTAAACCCAGTCATAGACTCTATTGCATTGGCGACAGCCTGCTGTACACTGGCGCCAACCTTATTTACTGAAGAACCAATCTTTACTATAAGATATACATCAACCTTGATGCTATCTTCCTCCACGGTTATCTTAACACCCTTTGAAAGGTTCTTCTTTCCCAAAAGCTCCGCTATGTCTTTGCCAAATGATGCCGCCAGAGACGCCACTCCCTCTGTCTCCAATGCCGCGTTTGCAGCTATGACGGAGATAACGTCTTCAGATATATTTATGCTCCCCTTTTCCGCGGGACGTGTAACATACTCTTTATTTTCTCCCATATCAAACACTCCAAACTCATGTTATATGGAGGCAGATGCTTCTCTGCCGTCTTGAAACATAATAACACAAGAGAGGTGAAAAAGAAAGCACAACTTATTTTATTTCTATTACTTTCAACTGATCGGCTGTAAAATCTGTTTCGCTGACTATTACATCCGTTATTTTTGCCACATCGGACTCATTAAGCCCGCTTCCACTCGCAGTAACTGTCACTGACGCTCCATCCTCTGAGAGATATACTACACAGTCAGAAAATCCACGGGCTTTTATAAGGTTTTCAAGTTCTGCCTCTTTTGATGTCCAGTCGGCTATCTGCGTCATTTTTGCAAGAGCCTCGTCTATCGTCTCCTGTGAGGCACCCTCCGCCGATGCGACTGTCTCTAAAGTGGCCGAGGCTTCATCCCTGGCCTGTTGCCGTTCCAGACGTACCTGTGCAAAGTATTCATCCATATCCTGTCCACTCGTCACTGTCTGCTGAGAGCCGTCACCTGTGTAAAAGAGGCCCGCACTGTCATCGGAATTATCGTCCGTCTGCTGATCCGACTCATTTTGGCTCTCCACATCTTTCTCACCGCTCTCTTCTACTTTGTTCTCGTCAAGCGTCTCCCCTGCCTGACTGTCAATATTTTCGCCGGCTGTCTGAGCGTCATCAACCTTCTCATTATAAGACCAGTTTAAGTACACCGCTGCGCATACAAAGAGTAATATTGTAATTATCACAGCGTTCCTTTTAAATGTTTTCATATTTGCCTCCTCACTTTAATGCCGCTGACACCCAGCTGGCTTTCAATAACATAACTTTCATTTCATTTTAACTACTTTAATCTGGCTGGAGTCCAATCCGGTGACCGCCTGAACCGCCTCAGTCAGGTCAAGGCGTACCGACGCACTATCGGCTCCCTCAGCCACTATAACTGCTCCAGTAAATTCTGGGTAGACATACTGGAGTGTCACCACATCGTCAATGCCGCTGCCCTTTGATATTACAACCGACGTCTGGTTTTCCTCCCGGTCCTTCTCTCCATCCTCATCACCTCCACTGGTGGACTGGGAGGTCTGGCTGTCAGATGCCAGTATTCGCTCCCCACTGTTCTGGACCGAAAGCATTACCCTGACATCCCCAGCTCCGGAGATGTCCGCCAATATATCTTGGAGCCGCCGCTCAATCTCGCTAAGAGAGAAATCCATCCTCAGGACATCCTCGGCAGCATCAGATTCGCTTTCGCCGCTGCCGCCTGTTGACGGTAAAATCAACAATATAATCCCCGCCAGGAGCACCAAAAGTACATATTTGTTTTTTTTCAAAGCTCCTGCCAGCTTACTGCTTATGCCAGATAAGTCATGTACGATCATCTTCCGCACTCCATGTCTGATCTTCTGCTGGTATTCCCAGTTCTGATTCTATAAATGTTGTAAGCTCATCCTCCTCTGCACTATCCCGATCTCCATTTAGCTCCACCTCCGCTGGGTACCATATCCCGCTGTCACTCCATTTTGCTGTGACTGATACCTCCATCACATCAATCTCGAGCTCAGCCGCTTTGTCCAATATATATGCCTCACATTCTTCCTCTATGATAAACCTAGTCTGATGAGAACTCTCCTCAAGAGCCTGCGCAACTGTGTCATCAGATTGTGACCTGTAAGCGGCCAAGATGGCAGAATATCCCCTATAGTCAAAATCCACGACTATGCTGAGCAGCGCAAAAACTGCTGCGAATCCGCAAACTACCTTTACCGCCTTTTTACCCATACCCTCCGGAGCCAAAGCCATCGCAACAGATGATATAAGGGCTGTTCCGGCTACACAAATTATCCAGCTTCTAAGCGACCCTATCATGTTCCCGTCACCGCCCGTGTTACAGAAAGTACCGATATCAACAGCATTATAGCGCTGGTACCAGCTAGGCCGAGCGCCATTCCGCATGCGCTGGAAACCGATCCAATGAGTCCTGTCAATCTTCCGTCGGATACCGGCTCAGCAAGAGCCGACGCCAATCGGAATATAATGCAGTTTACAGCCAGTTTCAAAAAAGGTATCGCACACATCGCACAGACCGCCAGCACGCCAAACACACCAGCAGCACTTTTTATTACCGCGACACTGGACGCCACAGCTTCCGCTGCGTCTGAAACCATCCCTCCCACGACCGGAAGCAGCGTGGAAATAGCCGTCTTTGTTATTTTGACCGCCGCAGCGTCTGCGGTTGACGCCACAAGCCCAGAAATAGTGAGGAATAGCGTAAAAATTATAGCTATCGCCGTAAGCAAGAATTTTACAACGCCTGCTATAAGCCGAACCACGCTGGATAAACTGCCGCCAAATGCCGCGGAGGCTATAGCGGCTGCCAGATACATATAGATCAGAGGCAGGATCACTTTCTCCCCAATTGTGACGAGAAGGTCAAGGAAAAGCGCCGATGCCGCATATTTTGCAGCCGCTGAAGCGGCGGAACCGGTTATGGCAGAAGCGGATGTCAATACCGGCAGCAGCGCCTTTGAAAAAGCATTTGTCTCAGTCATGGTCTCTGAGGCCATTGATATGAGCGACCCTGTTCCCGATACAGCGGCGGCTGAAATAACTGCCACTCCGGCCAAAGATATAGCATCTCCAACCCTTGTTCCGGGCGGGGCTAAGGACGTCCCAATTGAACAGAGCGATGCTGCGGCAAGTACAGCAACCGCCCCTCCGGCCGCTTCCTTAAATATTCCACCCAAAGCGCCCAGGGCGCTGTCTAGTATATTCCCAAGAATGCGTCCCGTATCCATATCCCCGTCAATACTGACTTCACCCAGTATCTCATCGGCACCATCCGGCAGGTTCTCTTCCAATTCCTCAATGCCTGGCACCATCTGTTCGGCATCGGCAGCGGATGCTGAAGTGATTGTCACAGCCCCAAAAAACAAAATAGCTGAGAAACATATCAGCCTCTTCTTCATGAAATCAATCCCTTTATCATTTGAAAAACCGTCCTTATAACAGGGAGCGCCACATAAAGGATTGCCGTCGAACCGGCAAGTTCTACCGCCGATGACGCGGCAGACATGCCGCTGTCTTTGCAGATGTCTCCGGCAAACCTGGCGATTATAGCTATTCCCAATCCTCTCACAATGGCTGTAAGCACCGGTGGGTTTATTCCTGCTGTATCTGCTATCTCGTTCAAAAAGCCTACAATCTCTCCTACTGGACTCAAGAATGCATATATTGCTACGCATCCCGCCGCTATAGTCAAGAGCAGGGCAACGGCTGGGTTGTCCTTTTTGATGACAGTCGCAATTACTGCCGCTGATACACATACGGCGGCCGACTTAATTAGAAGCTCCATACTTATAATCCAAAGAGCGATTTGATAAGGTCAAATAGCGACGATATCTCGCGAAGCAGCACAACCAGGACCACTACCAAGCCGGCTATCGTTGTCATAAGAGCCTGTTCCTCTCGCCCGGAGCGTCCCAAAAGCAGGTTGAGAACTGCCACCAGTATACCAACAGCTGCTATACGGAATATCAGGTCTACATTCACGTTCTATTCTCCTTTGTGCGCCCACCTATAGCAGTATTATCACGGCAAATAGCCCTGCCGCCACACCAAAAAAAGCGTGGATCTTTGAATCCCTGTCTCTCTCTTCCTCCGACTTTTTAAGAAATATCTCTAACCTTCTGCGTATTCTGGCAATGGTCTCAGCTTGTTCCCGTACATCATATCTTCCTAAACAGAGCCCCAGTTCAGACAGCACCTCACGTTCCTGTGGGCGTAGCGCCAGCTCCTTTGTCCTTTGAACAGATTCACTCCAAATTGAATAAAATGAGGTTTTTCCCAATCTCTCCATCCCATTGGCGGCGTTCTCAAAAAGCCTTCGCCCAGGGAGAGGCGCCCCACTAGATAACATCTCCAGTACTTCACGCATTGGTGTAAGTCTTGTGCATATCTCACTCTCCATAATATCAAGAGACGCTATAAGAGATTCAAGCGACTTTACCCTGCCTCTTAAACGCAGCACTCCACGCACACCGATTGCCGAAGTAGAAGCTATGATCAATACCGCGCCGATCACCCTGATCACTTTATGTCACCTCTCTCCAATCTATATGTTCTCTTTCCATCTGCCTTCTCTATAATTACAAACCTATCAAAGATTCTTTCTTGTATCAGATCTCTATATAAAGGTCTAGAAAGCAGATCGGAGAGAGACGAGGCATGAGCGGTGGCTAATATGTATACGCCGCAGTTCCTCGCCATCTGAATAGATGATATATCCTCTGGCGCCGTAATCTCATCTAAAGCTATAACCTGAGGTGACATACTTCTGAGCAGCATCATAACCGCCCGCGCCTTGGGACATGAATCTAGGATATCAGTTCTTTTTCCTACGTTCATGCTCGGTTTGCCTTCTGTCACCGCGGCTATCTCTCCTCTCTCATCAGCCAGGGCAACCCTCATTTCGGGCCTGTCCCGTCCGCCATCCGACAGCTGCCTTATGATATCCCTTAAAAGGGTCGTCTTTCCCCCTCCTGGAGGAGCAATTATGAGTGTGGATGTAAATCCGCCGTCTGTCAGCCCATGCATTAGGGGATCCGCGGCTCCAATTACTTCTCTGGAAATTCGGACCGCCGCAGAGGTAAAACTTCCGTATCCTCCTACTTCTCCGTCAAGCAAGAAAACGCTTCCGCCAAGTCCTATCCTATATCCTCCCTTCGCTGTCAGGAACCCTCTCTTTATCTGTTGTGAAGACGAATGTGCTGAGGCCTCAGTAGCAATTTCCAACACAGTGGATAAGTCATCCCGGGTCACCGGTCCTCCGCCCAGGGATATTTCCCCTTCCGGCAGCATTACCGTTGGAGGCCACCCGATTCTAAGCCGGAACTCTTCTGCTGTCTGCCTGTCCACACGCGTCAGGCGTCTTGCTCTCTCCCTCATTCCGAATGGCAGCAGCAAAACAGCCCCATCATATCTGGACACACGGTAATCTTCATCATTCATCTGTATTCCTCCGGTCTTTTGTATCTAGTGATATCCTATTTTCAGAACACAGAATATATGACTGAAGTTGAAAATATATAAAATCCCTCCCGTGCCATCCACGGGAGGGATCAAAAAAGTATTAACATTTTTCTTCTGTCGCCAAAAGGCTAATATCTAAAGCTGCGGGCCAAGTTCACTTTATCTTGCCCTTACGCTGGAGATTGAGCCTATCCGCTATCATCGCAATAAACTCAGAGTTTGTTGGCTTGCCTTTCGCACCTGAAACCGTGTATCCAAAGAATTTCTGAAGCACTTCCACATCGCCTCTATCCCAGGCAACTTCAATGGCATGACGAATCGCCCGTTCCACTCTTGATGGAGTAGTCTTAAACTTCTTTGCCACCTCTGGATACAGCACCTTCGTCACTGCGTTTATAACATCCATATCATAAACGGCACAGACTATCGCCTCTCTGAGATACTGATATCCCTTAATATGTGCCGGTATGCCGATTTCATGTATTATCTCAGTGACAACAGCTTCAAGGCTCTGTTCCTGCTCCGCAGACGAAGGCTGTTGAATAATCAGCTCCGGCTTTATTGTATCATGTCTCGCAATCTGCCTTATGTGGGAAATAAGGGAGTCAATGTCATATGGTTTCTGGATAAAATACGCTACCCCCAGCGCTGCCGACGAAGCCTGTACGTGATCACTTGTAAATCCAGTTATTACTATCGAGGCTGGCCTCTCCTCCTCAGGGAAGCGGCTTATCTTGTCAAGCAGCCCCAGGCCATCGAGGCCAGACAAAACTATGTCTGTCAAGATAACATCTGGATGGGATTGACGAACTATATCAAGAGCCTTCAGCCCATCGCCTGTAGAACCTATTACATCCAGGTCTTCCTCAGCGTTCAGCGACTCCTCCATCACGCTCCTGTAGTCGTCATTGATGTCAGCGATCAATATCCTGATTCTTTTGTCCATGGTCATCCTCCGAAATTAGTTTTCTTTATCCAACAACCATATCAGCGGCGGTCGTATCGCCAAAGACCCCTTACGGGTCAAAATGACTCTAAATAAACTAATATACAGGTGCCAGCGTCTATCTCTTCTTGGCTTCTATATTTTACCAATATCTTCTAGAAATTTCAAGACATTTCAGCAAAAATTTTTTATTTTTTTGCAAATTTCCATTCGAGCTTTACCATCTGAGGAACATAGACGGCTTAGGTTTCATCTTAATGCCGGACACAATCCCCATTGCGGCAAATGTAGTGACTAACGAGGATCCACCATAACTGAAAAATGGCAGGGTAAGGCCGATAACTGGTGCAACGCCGATGCACATACCTATGTTTTCCAAAGTCTGAAATGCCAGCATTGCGGCAATGCCTATACATACGAGAGCTCCCAGACGGCTCTGGGAATTTAGCCCTATGCGCACACACCGAACAATTATCGCGGTGAGTATGGCTATAATCGCGAGACAGCCAATCATACCCAGCTCCTCGCCGGCTACGGCAAAAATAAAGTCTGTATGCTGGTAAGGTATGCTGTTCGACTGCGTCTGCGTACCCTGATACAATCCAGAGCCGAATATCTGACCTGAAGCGATAGCCAGCTTGCTCTGATTGGGCTGCCAGTTTACTCCCAGTCCAGTGGGATCAATCGAAGGGACATACGGGGCTAGTATCCTGTTGCGCTGTGTCTCCGTCAGAAGATTATAGAATATATAGGGCGATACTACGGCAAGAGCGGCCCCCGCCCCCAAAAACCAATATATCTTGAGACCAGCCGCAAAAAGCATCACCACAAACACAAACAGGTAGACAAGTGCTGAACCCAAGTCCGAGGATGCCCAGACTATTACGCCGAAGTTTACCAGGAATATACCACCCATTATCAGAACTGAAAGCGGGTGATCCAGCCGATGTTTCTCTTTAAAAGTGACAATGACGTGGGCCATGGAAATAATAAAGATTATCTTTACCACTTCAGCAGGCTGTACGCCTATGCCTCCAAAACGTATCCAGGCCCTATTCCCCGACTCTTCAGACCCTATCCATCTGAGCGATAGTATAAACAGCACACCAAGTAGTGTAAGTATCTTCCATCGGCTGGCTATAATATCGACATCTATTACAGAGAAAAGAAAATATAGGAATATACCTATAATAAGAGCCAATATCTGTACATATACCGAGCTCATTGAGCCTGAATACCTGACCGCGCTTGAAATAAGCACAATGCCATATATGGACGCGCCTATGCAAAGTAATAATAACAGCGTATCCGATTTTTTCAAATAATCTTTTACAAAAGCAAAGAATTTTTTCACATTTCGCTCCGTTGTGATCTTTATCTATGGTCAACCCACCTGAGGCGGATCATGCTTCTAGGCTTAAAACAGCAAAAATATACCATATATATCCAATACATACATATACGAATATTTTACCACTAAAATCTCCTGCAGTAAACAATGAAGTATGATCTTGACACCATAAAAATAAAAAATATCTTTCTCATTACGCCTGCTGGTGGTATAATGGCCAAGATACGACTTCCTGCTGCCACAGCTAGAAACAAAATAATCTGTGGTGTTCTACGTTGAGGAGGGGTGGATGATGGTCATATATACACACGATGAAGATGAGACTTCCAGGGCAGGTGAAAACTTTGTAAAAGGCCTCGGGGCCGGCAGCGTAGTTGCTTTATATGGTGATCTTGGCGCAGGGAAGACAGCTTTTGTCCGCGGTATGGCCCGTGGACTTGGAATCAATGAGCGTGTATCGAGTCCCACTTTCACTATTGTTAATGAATATCTCGGTAAAACACCGCTATTTCATTTTGATATGTACCGCCTGAGTTCAGCCGAAGAACTCTTCGAGATAGGCTGGGAAGATTATCTCGAACGTGGAGGCATCTGTGCTGTGGAATGGAGCGAAAATGTAAGCGGCGCGTTTCCATCTGGAACTATCAAAGTTAAACTTGACAAGAT
>CALXAF010000142.1 GCA_944386185.1 uncultured Oscillospiraceae bacterium | reverse complement strand
AGCATGTTCATGGCCCGCGCCAGGCACTCGTGTGCCTCCTGGGAGATGGAGCCGTAGCTCATGGCCCCGGTCTTGAACCGGCGCACTATGGAGTCCACGCTCTCCACCTCATCTATCGGTATTGGCTTCGGCGCGTAGCGCATCTCCAGCAGCCCCCGCAGGGTGTGGGGGCGCGTCTCGTCGTCAACAATAGCTGTATACTCCTTGAACATCCCGTAGTCGCCGCGCCTTGTTGACTCCTGCAGCAGGTGTATGGTCCGCGGGTCGTACATGTGGTCCTCCCCTCCGGCCCGTGCCTTGTGGGCGCCCATGCTGTCCAGTGACGTGTTGGTGTTGAGGCCCAGCGGGTCGAATGCCCTGGAGTGGTTCCTGTCCACCATGGCCGCTATCTCGCGCAGGCCGATGCCCCCCACCCTGGAGACAGTGTTGGTGAAGTACATGTCTATCACCTGGCTGCTTATACCCACGGCCTCGAATATCTGAGCCGACTGGTAGGACTGGAGGGTGGATATACCCATCTTGGAGGCTATCTTCACGATGCCGTGGAGGATGGCGCTGTTGTAGGCGTCCACAGCGGTGTGGAAGTCCTTGTCCAGAAGGCCGTCCTCTATGAGGCTCACGATTGTCTCCTCAGCCAAATATGGGTTTATCGCCCTGGCGCCGTATCCCAGGAGCGTGGCGAAATGGTGCACATCCCTGGGTTCCGCCGACTCGAGTATTATTGACACCGCCGTGCGTTTTTTGGTGCGTACCAGGTGCTGTTCTATGGCGGACACCGCCAGCAGCGACGGGATTGCCACATGGTTCTCGTCCATACCCCTGTCTGACAGCACCACGATGTTGGCGCCCGCCCTGTATGCCCTGTCCACTGCCAGCATAAGCTGTGAGACAGCCCTGTCCAGGGGGGTGTTCTTATAGTAGAGCATGGATACGGTCTCCACTTTGAAGCCTGGCCGTTCCATTGCCTTTATCTTCATCATGTCCATGGAGGTGAGGATTGGGTTGTGTATCTTCAGTACCCGGCAGTTCTCAGGCTTCTCCTGCAGCAGGTTCCCGTCGTCGCCCACGTATACGGCGGTGTCGGTGACTATCTCCTCCCTGATAGCGTCTATGGGCGGGTTTGTCACCTGGGCGAACAGCTCCTTAAAGTAGTTGAAGAGCGGCTGGTCACGGCTGTCCAGCACAGCGAGGGGTATATCTGTTCCCATTGCCGCCGTGGGTTCCTCGCCGGTCCTTGCCATCGGCAGTATGGTGTTCCGCACGTCCTCATATGTGTATCCGAAGGCCTTCTGGAGCCGCTGCAGCTCAGCCCTGCTTCTGGACTCCACCCGGTGGTTTGGTATTGGCAGGTCGCGCAGCTCCACCAGGTTCCTGTCAAGCCACTCCCCGTAGGGCTGACGGCAGGCATAATTCTCCTTCAGTTCCGAGTCGCCTATGATGCGCCCCTGGCGGGTGTCCACAAGGAGCATCCTGCCCGGCATCAACCGGGACTTCTCAACGATGTTTTCAGGTGGGATATCCAATACGCCCACCTCTGATGACAAAATGAGCTTCCCGTCGGCTGTCACATAGTACCGGGAGGGCCGCAGGCCGTTCCTGTCCAGCACAGCGCCAACTATGTCGCCGTCCGAGAAGAAAATGGACGCCGGCCCGTCCCAGGGCTCCATCAGCGTGGCGTAATACTGGTAGAGGTCCCGCTTTGTCCTGGATATGGCCTTGTCACCCATCCAGGGTTCCGGTATGGCGGCCATCACCGCAAGGGGCAGGTCCATCCCTGACATCATCAGGAACTCCAGAGTGTTGTCCAGCATGGCAGAGTCCGAGCCAGACTCCTCCACCACGGGCAGCACCTTTGGCATGTCATCCCCAAGCACCGGCGACCACATGGTCTCCTCCCGGGCCAGCATCCTGTCCACGTTTCCGCGTATGGTGTTTATCTCACCATTGTGGGCTATGAGCCTGTAGGGGTGCGCCCTCTCCCAGGAGGGGTTGGTGTTTGTGGAAAACCTGGAGTGGACCATGGCTATGGCCGATTTATAGTCCGGATCCTGCAGATCCTGGTAGAACTTCCGAAGCTGCCCCACAAGGAACATACCTTTATATACTATTGTCCTGCTGGAGAAGGACACCACATATGTGTTCTCGCCGCTGGACTGTTCAAAGACCCGGCGGGCCACATACAGCTTTCTGTCAAAGGGGAGTCCCGGCGCTATGTCCTTTGGCCGTGCCACAAAGCCCTGCTCTATGCAGGGCATCTTGGCAAAGGCCCGCTCTCCCAGTATCTCCGGGCAGACAGGCACGCTGCGCCAGCCTAAAAACTCCATGCCCTCCTTCTCAACTATGACCTCCAGCATCCGCTTAGCCAGGCTCCGGCTCAGCTTATCCTGGGGAAAGAAAAACATGCCGACTCCGTAGTCCCTCCTGCCGGGCAGCTCAATTCCCGACTGGCCGGCACATTTTGAAAAGAATTCATGTGGTATCTGGGTCAGTATCCCGACGCCGTCTCCAGTCTTTCCCTGGGCGTCCTTTCCAGCCCGGTGCTCAAGCTTCTCCACAATTTTAAGGGCGCTGTCCACCGTGCCGTGGCTGGCCTTTCCGGCTATATCAACCACAGCGCCGATCCCGCAGCTGTCCCGCTCAAAAGCCGGGTCATACAGGCCCTGTCGGGCAAATCCCTCTCGGCTCATCATCCTTCTCCTTTCCTTTCTCCCTGGGATAACGAGTGGCGGCAGCCACGCTCCCGGACTGCCGCCACAAGACCGCCTTGTCTCATGTTCACATATTGCCGCCAAAGGCTTTTTCCAATATACCCTGCGCAGTTTTTGACAATGGCACGCCTGTGCTCATACTGAGCCGCTGCAGGTATCTGTGGGCCTGCTCCTCTGTGAAGCCGCGGCTCTCCATAAGATAAGCCTTGGCCCTTTCAATAGCCTCCTGCTCCCTTTGGCTGCGCCTCGGCCTCCTCATCCTGTCAAGGCGCTCGCCCATCTGTATAAGCAGCCGCACAGAGGCCATTATCTCACTCTTAGGGGCAGGCAGCCGGAACTTGAATATATCCGGCTCGTCTATAAGCTCCAAAACATCCTGCTGAGCCATTACCAGCATGACACAGTAGTCCGGCAGATCCACGAAAAGCTCCTCCGCCGAGCACTCAGGCAGTTTTGGACCGCATACTATAGTTCCAATGTGCTGGCGCGCCACGGCCCTCTTTACCTGTCCGGCGGACACACACCCCAGGCAGCTTATCTCGCCCGTACTCTCCAAGAGCTCTTTTACTCTCAGGCAGGTTTTCCCGCTCTCAAAGGCAGCGATGACTCTGTCCATGTCCGCTCCGATCCCCAGATCAGTAGTTTATAATGTATTTCTCCCGCTCCCAGGAGGATACCCTTGTCCTGTATTCGTCCCATTCGCAAGTCTTCCCTGCGATGAAGTTCGACGCCACATGTTCACCCAGCGTATCCAGTACAAGCTGGTCGCCTTTCAGTGCCGCGATTGCCTCCTCCAGCGATCCCGGCAGGCTCTCTATACCGGCCGCCTCGCGCTGCGCCTGATCCATGGCAAATATGTTCTCCGTTATCTCCTCAGGAGGCGTCATGCCCTTCTCTATCCCGTCAAGTCCGGCAGCCAGGCAGACCGCCAGTGCCAGGTACGGGTTGCAGGACGGGTCGGGCGAGCGGAGCTCCACCCTGGTGGACTGGCCCCTGGAGGCCGGTATGCGGATCAGTGCTGAACGGTTCGACGCCGACCAGGCCAGATAGCAGGGAGCCTCATAGCCGGGTACAAGCCTCTTATATGAGTTAACCAGCGGGTTTGTGACAGCCGCAAAGCCTTTGACGTGTGCCAGCAGTCCAGCGATGAAGCTGTAGGCCTCCTTTGACAGCCCCTTGGGTCCATCCGGATCGTAAAATACGTTTTTCCCCTCTCTGAACAGGGACATATTGGTGTGCATGCCCGACCCGTTGATACCGAATATCGGCTTCGGCATGAATGTGGCGTGGAGGCCGTTCTTCTGAGCCAGGGTCTTGACAGCCAGCTTGAACGTCATTATGTTGTCCGCTGTGCGCAGGGCGTCGTCGTACTTGAAATCTATCTCATGCTGGCCGACCGCCACCTCATGGTGGCTGGCCTCGATTTCAAAGCCCATAGTCTCCAGCGCCATGCATATCTCACGGCGTGTACTCTCACCATGGTCCAGAGGCCCCAGATCAAAATATCCGGCCTCATCGTTTGTCTTTGTGGTGGGCATGCCCTCCTCGTCTGTCTGGAAGAGGAAAAACTCCGCCTCAGGACCCACGTTGAAGGCGTCATAGCCCATATCCTTCGCCTTTTTCAGTACCCGCTTCAGTACATTCCTGGGGTCACCCTTGAAAGGTGTGCCGTCCGGATTATATACATCGCAGATCAGCCTCGCAACTTTCCCGTGGCTCGGCCTCCAGGGGAAGATCGTGAAGGAGTCCAGATCAGGATACAGGTACTGGTCTGACTCATCTATCCTTACAAAGCCCTCAATGGAGGATCCGTCAAACATGATCTGGTTATTGACGGCCTTCTCGATCTGCGAAGCGGTAATTGCGACGTTTTTCAACTGTCCAAAAATGTCCGTGAACTGGAGGCGTATAAACTCCACATCCTCGTCCCGCACTTTTCGTATGATATCTTCCTTTGAGTATGACATGCAAGTTTTCCCCTTTCTAACTTTCAGGATACAGAATAAAAAAGAGCGAAGGCGTCCAACCAATGGTCGAACGCCTTCGCTCGCATCTGATGGCGCAAGTATAAACGAATGGCCGCATCCTGTCAAGAGGTGTCAATTATCTTTTTTGATTTTCATAAGTTTAAGCTATTTTAGCCAGGGAATTGGCCAGGTTTTTTGTGCAAGAAGCATAAGCCAAAACTTGCAAAATTAAATAATTTATATACGTATTCTTCCATTTATCCTTCATATCAACACGCTGTCCCAATCTTCCCGTCCTCTGATAAAAAATCCATATCCTTGTGCAACTCGCTGTTGACAACCTGACTTTGTGCTGATACTATATGTATAGTTTATATAACTTCTTATAATGGGTGAGAATTTCGATTATTTTCAGATACGCTGTTTTCCATGCGTGATTTTCATATTATGGCATAACTTTTTGTTTAACAAAAATCTTGCAAAAATTTATGAAAGGACAAGAAACCATGGACAAATTCTACGCGCTATCTTTTCTCTGCGTCGCGCTGGCTTTTGCCTTCGCGATCTACCTCTACTTCTGGGTAAAGAAGCAGCCGATGGAGAACAAGACTATCGCCGATGTGTCCGCACTTATCAAGGCCGGTGCCAATACGTTTATGCGCCGGGAGTATAAGGTGCTGGCCATCTTCGCGTGTGTCGTTGCGATCCTTATCTTCCTGCTCCTGCCCTCACCCATATGGAGCGGCGGCAGTATTGCCGATAACATCTCCATGGCCATCGCTTACATCGCCGGAACGGTCCTCTCGGCCATAGCCGGCAAGATGGGTATAGTGGTGGCTACCCACGCTAACGGCCGCGCGGCCGAGGGAGCTCAGCACGGCATCAAGCCAGCCTTCCTGGTCGGCTTCCGCGGCGGCGCAATAATGGGCCTGGCCGTTGTCGGCTTCTCCCTCTTCGGAGTTGCCGCTGTACTGCTTATATTCGACGACTCCTCTATAATTCTCGGCTTCTCCTTTGGCGCCAGTTCACTGGCCCTCTTTGCCAAGGCAGGAGGCGGTATCTTCACAAAGACCGCTGACGTTTCTGCTGACCTCACCGGTAAGGTTGAGCTTGGTATCCCCGAGGACGACCCCCGCAACCCTGCCGTTATCGCTGACAACGTAGGCGACAACGTGGGCGACGTGGCCGGCATGGGTGCCGACCTCTTCGACTCCAACGTGGCCGCTATGGCTTCAGCTCTCGTCATAGCCGAGTCCCTGGGCGGCGGAGCCAACACCCAGATGGTATTCTGTTATGCGGCTCTTGGCCTGCTGGCCTCCATCATAGGCATTGCCACCGCCCGCGTAGGCAAGGACGGCAATCCGACGAAGGCTCTCAACTCCTCTACATACGTGACCACAGCCGTGTTCCTCATACTGACAGCCGGAGCCACCCTGCTCTTTGAGGGCTTCTCATGGAGAGTCTGGGGTGCTGCAGCCGTCGGCCTTCTGGTTGGCGTTATAATCGGCCTCACAACCGACTATTTCACCGATGATACGAAACCTATAGTTCAGAAGGTTGCCCACGCTTCCAAATCGGGTCCTGCCTTCACTGTGCTCTCCGGCGTATCTTACGGCTTTATCTCCGCCCTGCCCGCCATGGTCGGCATCGCGGTTTCTGCCCTTATCGCCTACTATCTGTGTGCCCCCATGGGCGACGGTTATGCCATCTACGGTATAGCAATGGCCGCCGTTGGAATGCTCTCAATCGTCGGAATGATCATCTCCAACGACGCCTATGGCCCGATCGTGGACAACTCCCGCGGCCTTGCCGAGATGGGCGGCCTTGGTGAGGAGACGATCCGCATAGCCGACGAGCTTGACAGCGCCGGCAACACCGTCAAGGCTGTCACCAAGGGCTTCTCTATCTCCGCCGCCGGACTTACAGTTATCTCCCTGCTGGGTGCCTTTATGTCAGAGGCCAACGTGGCCCTGGCCGCCGCCGGCAAGGAGTTGCTGACAGGCTTCGATATTATGGATCCCCTGGTATTCTTCGGCGTGCTCATCGGCGCCGCCATACCCGCGGTATTCTCCGCCATGCTCATCCTTGGCGTGGACAAGAACGCCCAGCGCATGGTCGCTGAGATCCACAGGCAGTTCAATACTATACTCGGCCTTCGTGAGGGCAAGCCCGGCGTAAAGCCTGAGTACGACAAGTGCATCGACATCGCCACCAGCGGCGCTCTCAAGGAGCTCATCCCCGCCGGACTTATGGCGATAATCTCCACTCTCGTAGTCGGATTTATCGGCGGCCCCAAGGCAATCGGCGGCTTCCTGCTTGGCAACATTGTCAGCGGACTCCTGCTGGCCCTCTTCATGTCAAACTCCGGAGGCCTCTGGGATAACTCCAAGAAGTACGTTGAGGCAGGCAATGAGGGCGGAAAGGGTTCTGAGGCCCACAAAGCTGCCGTTGTCGGCGACACCGTCGGCGATCCGTTCAAGGACACCGCAGGCCCGTCCATCAACACCCAGATCACCGTTGTCTCTCTGGTGTCATCCCTCATGTCCACCCTCTTCGTGGCCGTGTCCATCTTCTGATATCGCGTCAGATTAAAACGTGATAGCTCTTATTACACATTCGTCTGGGAAAAGCGATGCTTTTCCCAGACGTTTTTATGGAACGGGGCGCGTCAGATACGCGCCCCGCTTTTTCTATATTTATTTTTCATTACTGTCCCCAATTGAAGTTCTCCACCCCGGCCCCCAGTTCAAAGTGCAGTTTCACGATCCCCAGATCCGTCCTGCTGTAAAAGCCCGTTCCAGCTTTTGCCGTTACCGTCCTGTTGCCATTCAGGCAAAATTTGAACTTCTGCTGGTTCATGGCCGTAGGCGCCAGCAGCGCGGCGTCGATACCATTTATAAACCACTCCGGAGGCTCAGCCTCCACATCCATCACCGCCTCGCGGCTTTTCGACTT
>CALXAF010000141.1 GCA_944386185.1 uncultured Oscillospiraceae bacterium | reverse complement strand
TACCGAGGCAAAAGCGGCATCACAAAGGAGGCCGTGATTGAGATACATCTATCCCTTTTGATCTGACCTCCACTTGGGGGGATCGAAGAGAATACATCCCACCGCCTGTTTTTGGGGCGTGGATAGCTAAGTTGCTATCCACGCCCCATTTTTATTCGACATCGTTCTCCGGCGTTTGCTATCAAAATTTAGCAAACATCGGAGAATGCTGTCGAGCGTTTCGGCATCATTCCGGTTTCTTTGGCAGGAAAAGTGCTGATTTCCTCAAAATCAGCACTTTTCACAAGAAAAAATGTGATTTTTCCCCCGGATGCCGTTCCCCGCCGCTCCTCCGTTCAGAACGCTGCAACTCACCATCTGAACGGAGGAATTACAAATGACGACCATCAACTTGAAAGAGTTTTTTTATTGGTACAAGACCGATGAATACATAGAGGTGACGGACGCGCTGGACGGGAATATGCTCTTTGTGAGCGTGATGAACCGCCTGTCAGTGGACTGTGACTGTGACGGGAACCCGGCGGAGCCGGACATGCACGATATAGGCATCCTGGCATCTGCTGACCCTGTGGCCCTTGACCAGGCATGTGTGGACATTGTTTACGCCTCACAGGACGACACGGCGTCGCTGATACGGCGGATGGAGTCCCGCAATGCCTTCCGCGTTTTAGAGCACGGGGAGGACATTGGCCTCGGCAGCCGTACCTACCGCCTGGTTAATATCGATGAGTGAGGTGTGGGAAGTTATCCACCGGGAGCTTGTGTATCTCTGGTACTACTTTGACGTACAGTTCCGGCAGATATTCGGATACTGGGTCCTGGGAATGGTCATCGGCTCGGCAATATCGGTATTTGCAAAGGAGAAGCTGCACCGGCTGTTCGGCTCCCTCTCCAATACGCGTCTGGGGGCGCTCGGCGTTATCCCGGCAAGCCTTCTGGGCATGGCCTCCCCGCTGTGCATGTACGGGACAATACCCATAGCCGCCTCCTTTTCCAGGGGCGGCATGCGGCACGACTGGCTTGCTGCGTTTATGATGTCGTCGATCCTGCTAAACCCGCAGCTTATCTTGTACAGCGCTGCACTGGGGGCCAGGGTACTTGCAATACGCATCGTCTCCTGCTGCATATGCGGTATGGCCGCTGGGTGGCTGGTGGGATTATTTTATAAGGGCCGGCAGTTTTTCGACTTTTCCGGCTTTGAGGGCCCTGAGGACAGGGACAGAGACCCGAACATTCTGCTCCGTTTTTTAAAAAACCTCGGCAGGAACCTGAAAGCCACAGGGCCTATGTTCCTGCTTGGGGTGGTACTGTCCGCGCTGTTTCAGAGGTATGTGCCCTCCCAGTGGGTGGGTGAGCTTTTCGGGGACAATGAGGGCTTTGGCGTGCTGCTGGCCGCAACTATCGGTGTGCCCCTGTACGCCTGCGGCGGAGGAACTATACCGCTTTTGCAGGCGTGGCTTCTCGATGGGATGAGCCTGGGCAGCGCCGCGGCCTTCGTGTTGACAGGGCCGTCCACGAAGATCACAAACCTTGGCGCGCTCAAGACGGTGCTGGGCATCAGGCACTTCCTTATTTATCTGCTTTTTGTTATTTCCTTTTCACTGGCGGTGGGACTGCTGGTGGATATTGTATTTTAGATATTTTGAAGGAGAAATCACAGTGGGAAACATAGATAACAAAGTCATTATCATAACAGGTGCATCTTCCGGGCTGGGGGAGGCAGCGGCAAAGCTTCTGGCGGAGAACGGGGCAAAGGTGGTCCTGAGCGCCAGACGGGAGGACAGGCTTGAAAAGCTGGCCGGGGAGATCGGCGGAAACGCCGCCTGGCTGCGGTCGGATGTGACGAGCCTCGATGACATGCGGGCGCTGGTGAGGCTGGCAAAGGATAGGTTCGGCAGGGTGGACGCTGTTTTCGCAAACGCGGGTATAATGCCCGGCGGGAATATGTCGGAGTTGAAGGTGCCGGACTGGATGGACATGGTGGATATCAACGTGAAAGGCGTCCTCAACACAATAGCCGCGGTGCTGCCGGAGTTCATAGCACAGAAGGGCGGCCACATAATTGTGACATCATCTGCGGCAGGGCTCAGGTCAGTGCCTGGCAACGCGGTGTACTGCGGCACAAAGCACTTTGTCAAGGCAATGCTGGACTCATTCCGTATGGAGGCGGTGGCTGAGGGCAGCAATATACACACCACTGTGATCTACCCTGGCGCCGTCAAGACGGAGCTGCTGAATTCCATCGCCCCGTCGGAGACCAAGTCCATGGTGGAAAAATTCTACGAGGATGTGGGACTGACGCCCGATGTGATCGCAAACGCTGTGCTGTACGCCGTTTCCCAGCCGGACAATGTGAATGTGTCTGATCTGGTGGTGCGTCCCAGCAGGGAGGCGTGACAGAAAGGCCAGCGGATAAGATATGATGGAGGCTGAGATATGAGACATTTCAAACGGCCTGGAGCTTCCATAGTACCCATTGCGGCCTGCGTGTGCGCAGTTTGCGTGTTAGTATCGGCCTGTACGCAAAGCGTACCGAATCAGGACGGTCCGCAGCTGCCGTCAGATGGAGATGCGGCAGGCGTTCAGGAGCCTTACGATGTGGAGCAGGTACGGACAGGCATCATAGGAGAGCAAGTGCTGGAGGGGGAGACGGGGACGATCCACTACAGCTACTATCTGCCGGAGGGCTACAGCCCGGATACGGAGTACCCACTGGTGGTGACAATGCCGGGCTATGACATGATGTGGTTTGGTGAGGACTCCTCCGGCACCAACCTGAGCTGGCGGGGGTTCCTGTGCTGGACGGAGCTTCCGGAGGACATGATAGTGGTGTCCGCCCAGCTTACGGACTGGCATGAGACGTCGGCAATGCAGGCGGTGGAACTCACAGAGTATTTCATGGAAAATTTCTCGGTTGATCCCTCGCGGGTGTACGCCGCGGGCTACTCAGCCGGCGGGGAGACCATGTCACAGGCTGTCTCCATGAGGCCGGATCTCTACGCGGCCTATCTCCACGGCGCCTCCCAGTGGGATGGGGAGTACGCGCCGGTCGCTGAAAACGGCGTAGCCGTGTATATCTTCATGGCGGAAAACGACGAGTATTACGGCTCGGCGCGCGCCAGGGACGCCTACAGCCGCCTGCGGCAGGCATATCTTGCCGTGGGGTGGGACGAGGACGGCATAGACTCTGTACTGCGCCTCCAGGTGCCGGATAATGAGTGGTTCGCCCAGCGCGGCGTTACCGGGAACTATCACGGCGGTGGAAACGTGGTGTTTGAGGAGGAGACGGTACTGGACTGGATAGTGTCCCACGGCTGATCTGAGAATGGCAAATTACAGATGGAAATATATTATAGAAAAAAGCAGGCGCCGGTTTATAAAGAAACTGGCGCCTTTGCTGCGGAATATAGGGAAGACACATCCACTGAAAAAACACCGCCCGATAAGGGGGAGAGGATTAGATGGCATTGGCATGCAAGATCCATCGTAGAAAAAGTAAAAAGGCTTGTTTTCTTATGAAAACAAGCCTTTTTGGTGGAGATAAGCGGGATCGAACCGCTGACCTCTTGAATGCCATTCAAGCGCTCTCCCAGCTGAGCTATACCCCCGTATTTTTGGCCATCTCTTGACCGCTTGATTATTATAACAGCATGTCCCCCCTTT
>CALXAF010000140.1 GCA_944386185.1 uncultured Oscillospiraceae bacterium | reverse complement strand
TTTCCATAAAATATTTTTGTTCCCGTCCCACATATAAGCATATAATGGCTCAGAGGCCCGCAACCAATTCAATGTAAGGACGATTAAAGTGCACAGCTACAAAGTACTGCCCGGGGAGAGCCTGGGGTCAATTTCCGAGAAATTTAACGTATCATCTGAATCCCTTTTGAGAATCAACCAAATGTCACATCATCAGATGTTGTCCGAGGGGCAGTCACTCAGCATACCAGTGGTTGTCCTCCACCGGAGGCTTCTGCGTCATGAGAACACAGACACTATAGCAAAAAGTTATCAAATACCGCAAGATCACATTATAAGCAGCCGTAGAGATAGCAGATTTTCATTTCCTCAAATACTTATTTTTTAAAAACCAGTCAATTTAAAGTTAAAGGTCCTGTTGTATTGACAAACAGGACCTTTCTGTATATACTTATCGTATTACTTAGTATAGCTAAATAGCATGACTAATCAATCATCAGCATGGGTGGTGATCTTTCTGGACAACAAGTATTTACGCCAATTTAAAAAGGGCGCTCTTGAGATGGTTCTTCTATCTCTAATTTCACAAGGTGAGACATATGGCTATGAGATACTCACCAGGCTCAACAAAAAAGGTGCTGATGTATTGGGGTACGCTAAAGAAGGTACGATATATCCTATTTTATACAGGCTTGAGGACGCAGGGCTGATTTCCTGCCGAACTGTACCCTCACCGTCAAACGGAGGTTCAAGAAAGTACTACTCTGTAACTAGTGCAGGGGCACAACTTCTAGATGAGCTGCTGCAATTCTGGGATGAGTATAAGCTCTGCATCGATAGCCTTATAGGCAAGCAAGATAGGGGTGTTTAATATTGAAGGAAAAGTATATAAAAAAGGTCCTCCGTATGATTAAAGTCCCTTGCTCGCGCAAGCGCGAGATCAGAAGGGACTTGAGTGAAATATTCTCATCCGGCGCTGAGCATGGGGAGAGCTGTCAGGAGATCATCGCTAGACTTGGACCCCCTGAGGAATTCGCCAGATGTATCTCTGATGAGATCGGCGTGCCATACGGCAATAGGAGCACTCTCTCACTTATATTAGGGCTGTGTTCGATGGCTTTCGGTATCATACTTACTGCCATCTATATGGTCACCTCCACCATCTCCGGCATCCCAACTACTGCGTTTGGTGTAATTGGTGGGGCGGACGGTCCCACACAGATATATCTTACATCTAACTTTGAACCGCTTCTGCTTGTTGTGGGCCTAATATTTATATCACTATCAATATTTCTCATAGCAAAATATATAAAAAGGAGATAAAATGAAAAAAACAGCGTTTATTATTGCTCTTTTTTCTATACTCATCTGCACAGCATGCTCTGACAGTGATACTACGGGCACCCCAGAAAATGAAACAGCCACGCCAGAGATCGAATATACAAACAGCTGGCCTGAGAACGAAAACACCTCTGGTGTTCCCGTGCCCGACGCGGGTGAGATAACCCAGGTGATAATTGCACCAGACGGACGCTACTGCGCCGTGACTTTGGAGGACATGTCACAGGATGATGCTGACAGCTACTTTGATAAGCTTGAGGAAAGCGGCTTCGTGCTGGTTGAGGAGGCCTCAGAGGATCTCTCTGGAGAGGGTGATGTTTCTATCGGTACAGCATATGCGAATGGCGAGGTAGGCGTCAATGTGGCATATTTCGACGGGGTAATGGAGATCTATATGGCAAAACTTGAAAGTTAACAAGCAATATATAAGAGCCTGGAAGTCACAGCTTCCAGGCTCTTATTCACTGTCCAAATACTTCTCCAGCTATTCTTGCCGACTCCGCAGCATCTTTGGCATAATAATCCGCTCCGACCATCTTCGCGTATTCCTCGTTGAGGACGGCGCCTCCGGCCATCACCTTGCACTCTGCCCCGGCAGCTTTTAGAGCTGAAACTGTTTCGCCTATGCTCTTGACGGTCGTCGTCATCAGTGCACTGAGGCCAACAAGCTTTATATTCTGCCTGAGCGTCTCCTGTACTATCACATCAGGAGGCACGTCCCGTCCCAGATCAACTATTTCATAGCCATAATTTGATAGGAGCATCTTAACAATATTTTTCCCAATATCGTGTATATCCCCTTTTACTGTGGCAAGAAGTATTTTGCCCTTTGACAGAACAACGTCAGGTGGAACCGCGTCTTTAATAACATCAAATCCCAGCTTCACAGTCTCGGCCGATGACATTAGCTGTGGCAGGAAAAATTCCCCCCGCTCAAATTTATCTCCGGCCTCGTTAATTGCTGGAATCAAGCGGTTATTTATCACATCCATAGGAGACTCATCGGCCAGCGCTCTCCGAACCGCATCCTCGATGAGCATTTTCCTGCCCGAGAGCACTATTGCCGGGATATCATCTGGGGAAGCTGTTATTGACTGCACCGAGTTATTTTGTTCAACGCCTGAGTATGAGGCTATAAACCTCTCGGAACCAATATCCTCGCCAGAAAGCACCTTAAAGGACGCCACCACGTCCATGTAGCTTTTTGACATTGGATTTAATATTGGCAGCGTGAGTCCGGCTCCAAAGGCTGCAGCTAAAAATGTGGAATTTATGATCTCCCTTGCCGGCAAGCCAAAGCTCACATTGCTCACGCCGAGCACTGTATTTACACCAAGCTCCCTTCGCACAAGCGATACCGCCTTGAGCGTCTCCATAGCCAGTTTCTGATTTGTGGATACTGTCAGCACTAGGCAATCGATGAAAATATCCTCACGTGGTATGCCAAATTCCTCAGCCCTCGCTACAATGCGCCTCGCTATCTCCAGCCTCTCACGGGCCGTCTCAGGTATACCGTTTTCATCTAGGGTGAGTCCCACGACAGCCGCGCCATATTTCCATACAATAGGCAGTATGGCATTCAGGCTCTCCTCTTTACCATTAACTGAATTTACTATCGGTTTCCCACAGTATACCCTTACGGCTCTCTCAATGGCTTCTGGGTCCGAGCTGTCTATCTGCAGGGGCAGCGGAGATACAGCCTGGATATCCTGAACGAGCTTCTCCAGAACTCCTGCCTCGTCTATTTCGGGAAGCCCCGCGTTGACATCGAGCAGGTCAGCCCCTGCCTCCCCCTGGGATATAGCCTCGTTCAGAATATAGTCAAAATTGTTGTTTCGCAGGGCATCTTTAATTTTTTTCTTGCCTGTAGGATTTATCCGCTCCCCAATGACGCCAATTCCCCCATCCAGTACCAGGGCTCGCTGGCCGCTGGTAATCACCGAACAAATTTTTCTCTCTGGCGTAACGGTATTCCTATTCTCCATCTCCCGGCGCACAAGGGCTATGTGCTCCGGCGTAGTACCGCAGCAGCCACCGGCTATTGTGACGCCCTTGTCAAGCATTCTCCCAATCGATGCCGCAAACTGTTCTGGCGTCACATTGTACCTCGTCTCGCCACTTGAGGCGTCTGGAAGCCCGGCATTTGGCTGTACTATGACCGGCACCCTTGACCATTTGAGCATCTCATATACCATAGGCTCGATCTCATCCGGTCCAAGTGAACAGTTTATACCTACGGCGTCAGCGCCCATGGATGAGAGCGTTACAGCGGCTGTCATTGGATCCGTACCCAGAAAAGTTCTCCCGTCCTGGGCGAATGTCATGGTGACGAAAACCGGCATGCTCGAATTTTCCCTTGCCGCAAGCAGCGCCGCCTTCGCCTCAAGCAGGTCCGACATAGTCTCAATTATTGCCAGGTCAGCCCCAGCGTCTCTGCCAGCCTCAACCATTTCCTTAAAAATATCGTATGCCTCTGAAAAGCTCATAGTCCCCATTGGGGCCAGCATAGCGCCTATTGGCCCGATGTCAAGGGCGACTTTGGGAGCACCTGCGGCTCTCGCAATCCGCACTCCCGCACTTATCACCTGGCTCACCTTTCCGTCAGGGCCAAGCTTGCTGCGGTTGGCTCCGAAAGTATTGGCAGTAATAATATCGGCTCCGGCTTTTACATATTCCCTGTGCACTTCGCAAACTATGTCGGGATCTGTCAAATTAAGAAGCTCCGGCAAACCTCCGGGTTTTAAACCTCTTGCCTGGAGCTGGGTGCCCATGGCACCGTCGAAAAGCAAAAATCCATTACCTGCCACAATGTCCACCTGTCTTTCTCAATTCACAGCCCACGTATCTTGGGCAGTTCTCACACGCCGGCATCGGTTTAGGCTCATTAAAATCCTGATGGAAGAGGCCAATCACCGCTGTGACACTCTTTCTGGGAACCATAAGCCCACCATCTGTCAGAGTTATTCCAAGCTTTCTCCCCGCATCAGTCAGCGCCAGTAGCTCCGGCTGCTGTTCAAGAGGGAAATCCCCATAGCCCGGACTATACCGGAAATTTATGTGAAACCCTCTTTCTTTTGCTTTTGTCCTAATATCTTCTTCACATGCGTCGGCAGCAGATTCAATAAGGGCAGTACACGCCGCATTAAAAAAAAGGGCCTGGGTCATACTCCGGAATTCAAGCCTCAACAGCTCCCTCTCCACATCCATCCCAAGCGTCACCGCCATAACAGCACATTCCGATGCTCCACTCAGGTGGCCGCGTATATCCCCGCCTCTAAATCTTATTTTAGCATCACGGAGTTCAACGGCATCCTCAAGAACCTCAATTCTATATAAATTATAGACGTACTTTGGATGAGCAAGCTCTTGACAGCGGGTGGCCTGGAGATTGATCTCACTGTCCATCTGTTGTGTAATCTCCTGTCCTCCATATCCCAGGTATCTTAACATCTCATCCTTATCAACAGCAATATTATTAATATCCCGCATCCCGTATGGCCTTCATTTCAAACTTGGCAACGTCCGGCTTATTCATTGAGTATATATGTATCCCATTCGCCATTCCGCTTCCGGCGATCTCTACAGCCTGCCTGGCGGCATATTCCATGCCAGCTTCAATCAGGCTATTTGTGTCATTCTCGTATTTATTGAGCATCCTCACCACAGCCGCCGGCATGGACGCCCCGCAGAGGAATATCATCCTTGTTATCTGTGATTTTCCCATGATCGGCATAATCCCCGCATCGATCGGTATATTGACTCCCTTTGCCCTCGCTTTTTCAACAAATCGGAAAAAAGCCTCATTGTCAAAGAAAAGCTGGCTTATCAGGAAATCCGCGCCTGCGTCCTGCTTGGCTTTCAGATGGTCAATATCCTCATCGATGTTATCACATTCCACATGCCCCTCCGGGTAACAGCCGGCCCCGACACAGAAATCAGTCTTTTTCTTTAGATAACTTATGAGCTCAGACGCATAATGGAAGTCAGTTGTCGTCATTCCCGGCACTTTGTCACCTCGCAGCGCAAGGACATTCCCTATTCCCTTCCCCTTTATCTCAGACACATACTCATCCACTGCAGAAATATTCGAATTTATGCATGTAATATGTGCCACAGACGGGATGCCATATTCATCCTGTATTACACCGGCCAGAGAAGCCGTATTCCTGCTGTTGCCAGTACCACCCGCCGAACATGTGACGCTCACATACGCTGGGTCAGTGCCGGCAATACCATCCAGCATTTCACGTAGAGATGAAATATCCATCTCTCCTTTTGGTGGGAATATCTCGAAAGAGACAGGGAACCTTCCTCCATAAATTTCTGATATTTTCATTTCCGCACCCCTTTATAATCATTTAAGTAACTCTCAATTGCAGAGCGCGTCGCCCTAAACGTGCCTGTTATCATCTCCGGCTTTCCGCCACCGCGGCCTGACAGCGCCTGGTTAATCTCCTTTGCAGCGCTTCTAAGATCGATACTTTCGCTGGCAATAACATACCTGTAGCCATTCTCCTCGTCTCCGGAGATAACCGCGCATATGCCGCCGCAGTATTTTAAGGCACCGTTTACCAAAAGCCGCTGCTCGTCGATCTGATAACCAGGTTCAAAGAACACCATGTTCCCCTCTGTTCTGGCAAGATGCACTACTCTGTCAGAGATGGCACTTCTTCTCAATCCGCCCAGCTCATAGGACAGGCTCTCCCTCTCATTCTGAATCCTCTTGACAGCTGCCGGGATTTCCTCGGTTTTAGCGGACAAAAGTGCTGATACCTCCTTAGTAATATCGTATCTCAACAATGTATCCTCAAGAGCATCCAAGCCGGAGAGCATCCTTAAACGCACGCCATTTTTCCTTCTGATGCTGTCAAGGATCCTTATAATTCCAATCTCACCTGTGCGTGTCACATGCGGCGCGCAGCAGGCGCATATATCGCACCCGTCTATCTCTACAAGCCGCACTGCGCCATCCAGTTCCTTCTTACTCCTATACTCTGTCTTTTCAAGTTCAGACGCATCAGGGAAATAGGATCTCACGGCCCTATTCTCCATCACAATCCTATTTGCCTCCAGCTCCACACGGCGCAAGTCCTCTGGGGACAAATATACGTTCAGGTCTACTATGACCCCATCCTCACCCATGTGGAAGCCCACGTTCTCAGCAGCAAACAGATTGTGAGCTATCCCAGAAACTACGTGTTCCCCAGAGTGGGCCTGCATCCTGCGGAATCTCACTTCCCAGTCGATTTGACAGTCAACACATTCTCCTGTTTCAAGCGGCTGGGAGATAACGTGAACTACGCTGTCCTCCTCCTCAAACACGCGCTTCACCGAAAGGCCACCGATAGTCCCTATATCAGGTTCCTGCCCGCCGCCGCCTGGGAAAAAAGCCGTCTTGTCGAGAATCACTTGGAAGTCAGGTCCACACTTCTCAGACGACTGCACTACAGCTTTAAATTCCCTTATATGGCTGTCTTTATAATATAGACGCTCTGTCATTTTTACCGCCATCCAAAAGCAAATTTAATATATTATAACCTCTTTTGTGAGTTAAATCAATGAAAATATGTATAAAGCATACGACTTGATGCACAGTTCGTATTTATAAATTAAAAGGGGAAGGCTGATCGTATGCCATCCCCAAAAGTTGTAGAGCACTATATTTTATTTTAAATTGATTTAGATACCTGTTTCTCTGTCTATCTCCCACATCGAAAGCGCAGTCTCCAGAGCTACCTCGATCATCTGTGTGAAGGTGTTCTGGCGGTCAATAGGCGGCAGCTCCTCCCCTGTCACCAGGCTGTCTGAGATTGTGCATATAGCGAGAGCGCGTTTGCCGGCCTCCGCTGCATTGCAGTATAGTGCCGCGCTCTCCATCTCTGTGGCGAGCACGCCCATTTTACCCCAGTCCATAGTATCGCCGGCATGATTATAGAAAGTGTCTGAACTGAAAAGGGTCCCAATAACAGGCTCGATACCCATCTTCCGCGCAACTGCAACGGCTGTTTCAAGGAGCGTAAAGTCGGCGACTGGAGCCAATATTCCACTGAGCCCATACTGCTGCGCATAATTTGAATTCGTGCACGACCCCATACCAAACACCAGGTCTCTCAGCTTTAATTTAGGTGAGATAGCTCCGGCAGTCCCCACGCGGATTATATTATCCACATCATAATAATGAAACAGTTCGTGGGAATATATCCCCATAGACGGCATCCCCATACCTGAGGCCATGACTGAGACCAAGATACCTTTATATGTCCCCGTATATCCCTGGACGCCTCGTATATTATTTACAAGTTTTGCGTCCTGCAGGTAATTCTCCGCTATAAACTTTGATCTGAGCGGGTCGCCCGGCATAAGCACAGTCTTCGCAAACGCCCCCTTCGGCGCTTCGTTGTGCGGTGTGCCCGCGTTTACCAAACGCACTTTATCATCAATATGTTCAGGCACATGCTCCTTTGCTTCTATAACTATATTGAACGCCTCCTTTGTATAAAGTGATATATTATTAAATATATCAGATGAGCCCGTACTTGTCCATAAACACAGGTATTATATCAGAAAATACATTTAGCGTAGTATAACTGAGAACATTCTCCTTGACCTGTACTTTGTTTAGGTTTATTATGTTGGTCTATGTACCTCAATTTAACTGGAAAACTATATTGAAAGGCTGTGGACAGCTTGATCTCCTTATTGGCAAAAATATTCATAAAGAACAGCGGTGAGGTAAATGATCCCGTTGTCCGCCGGGCTTACGGCATGCTGTGCGGTATAGCCGGCATACTCCTGAATACCATACTTTTTGGATTCAAGATGGCCGTAGGTACTATAACAGGTTCAATCGCAATATCCGCCGATGCTTTTAATAACTTGTCTGACGCCGGTTCTTCACTGATAACTCTTGTGGGATTCAAGTTCTCAGGCGCGGCACCAGATAATGAGCACCCTTTTGGCCACGGCCGCATCGAATATATATCTGGTTTCTGTGTCTCTCTGCTTATACTTCTAATGGGCTTTGAGCTGGCTCAGTCTTCAATTAAGAAGATCATTACTCCTGAAGAGGTCCAGGTAAGCGCCCTGTCCATAATCGTCCTTGTCGGTTCAATCCTTATAAAACTATATATGTATTTCTACAATAAATCCGTTGGCCATAAGATAAACTCGGCAGCCATGGAAGCTACCGCGGCTGACAGTCTCAGTGACTGTATCTCCACATTTGTAGTCCTTCTGTCCACGATATGCATGATGGTATTCCATGTGAATATTGATGGCTGGTGCGGCGCCGCGGTCGCCATATTTATATTTTATACTGGCATCAAAGCTGCCCGTGACACTATCTCCCCGCTGCTTGGCCAGCCCCCTTCTCCCGAGCTTGTCAAGGATATAGAGGACACTGTTCTTGCCCACCCTGAGATCATTGGCATCCACGACCTGGTAGTACACGACTATGGCCCCGGCAGGATGATGATATCCCTACACGGCGAGGTCTCCGGCGACAGTGACATCAATTTTGTTCACGACGCCATAGACAGGATAGAGGCGGAACTCAACCGCAAATTTCACTGTGTATCGGTCATACACATGGACCCGCTCACCTTCGATGACAGCAAATGCAACGCTCTGCGCAGTGAGCTTACCAACATAGCCCAGGCCATTGATCCTAAGATCACGATACATGACCTTCGAATAGTGGAGGGTCCAACTCACACAAACGTGATCTTTGACGCGGTAGTCCCATTTGAATTCTCCATGACAGATGAACAGGTAAGAGAGAAGTTTATCAGTGCTGTACGCCAAAGGCACCCATATTATAACTGTGTTATAAATATTGATAAACCATACATTTGAGTTCCGGAGGCATCAGATGACAAATATCAATATCGTAGTCTCCGGCGGGCATATAGATCACCGGGAGATAGAGGCGTATATACAGCGCGCAAAGGAAAATTATCCTGAGAAACATCTCACAGGTATAGAGATCGCCGTGGACGGCGCCTTTGTCGATCTCACTTACCACTGGACATCTGTCCCGTTTGAGCGCATACGCAGGATAAAACCATAAAACAAAATGGAGGCTCTTTTAGGGCCTCCATTTTAATAAAACTTCACTTCGCTTTTATGCAGCTCATAGAGCTCATCTTTATACTTGCCAACGGACTCTGTCACTTCCCGAGGCATATTTGCCCCAGTATATTCAATCCCGTGTTCCTCACAGTATTCCCGCATAATCGCGTCAGAAAAATTAAGTTTAGCGAGCATATATGGCGCCAGTTCCCTGACTTTCGAAACATATTCATCATATGAAAGCCCACTCTCGGCAAGGTACCCATCTATAAGCTTCTTTCCATCGGGTAATTCATATGAGGTGTACACGCCCTCCACCAGCGAGTCAATCTGTTCCTGTGTAGCCGCATATCCCTTTTCCAGTGCCTCCAAATACAGCATCTGGCCTTTCAGCATATCTTCAATGATCTCCTCTTCGCTTCTTATTTTATAACCGGGCTGTACCTCCGCGTTCCTAATATCCAGCTCCCTGTTGTTTTCCACCATTTCTGCCGTCACCTGAAAATCGCCAAATTCAGCGACAACACCGTTTCCCTTTTCCCCATCGGAACAGGCCGCAAGGACAACAGTCAGGAGCAGCGTTACTGCCATATTTAATAACCGTCTTTTCACACTATCCACCTCCACAATTCAATTTTATAATACCGTATTTTTTCTGTCAACGTGTCCACTTAAAAACATTTAGAGGACATTCCCCGCTGACAGCCAGCGCATCTTCGTCGAATTTCACAATAATATTTTGATACTTTTTGTATTTTCTTTGTATCTTGACAACACAGCATTATAGTATAAACGGGCGGATATTAAATCTGCCCGTTTATACTATAATTATTTTCTTTTCCTAAGTCTTGTTAGAGCACTGGCAACCGTCTCAACGAAATACTCCACTTCCTCAGGAGTATTATATCGCGAGAAGCTCACACGTATGGCGCTGTCTATCACTGGAGATGGCAGTCCCATCGCCTCTAAGACATGGCTTCTGGCGCCCTTTCGGCAGGCTGAGCTTTTTGACACGCACACACCGGCGGCATCCAGTACATTCATTAGAACCTCGCTTCCGTAGCCTGGAAATGCCACGCTGAGTATCTGCGGGGCATCCCCCTCGCCTATCTCAACTACCTCCGGCACACGTTCCCGCAGCATATCAAGCGTCATGGTACGCAGCTCCCTCATGTGCCTGACGTTCTCATCCATATGTCCAAAGCCATCTTTTGCAGCAGCTCCAAAGGCGGCTATCGCCGGAACAGGCTCCGTGCCCGGCCGGAGCCCCCCCTCCTGTCCGCCGCCTGTCAGGAGAGATGGAAGGCGCAGGCCACTCTTTATATAGAGGGCGCCAACGCCCTTTGGCGCGTGTATTTTGTGGCCGCTTACTGTGAGAAGATCGACACCCAGGTCCTTCACTTTGAAAGGCGTCTTTAAAAAGGCCTGTACAGCGTCGGTGTGCATGATCGCTCTTGGCACCCTCTCGTGGACAAGGCTAGCTATCTCCTTTATTGGAGAAATGGCACCTGTCTCATTGTTTACAAGCATCAGCGATACTAATACCGTATCATCTCTAAGCGCGTTCTCCACCTGATCTAGAGTTATGCGTCCGCTCTTATCCGGCGAGAGGTAAGTTACTTCCCACCCCTCTTCCTGCAAGCGGCGTGCCGTCTGCCTTACCGCGTCGTGCTCCGCTGCGCTGGTTATAATGTGGCGTCCCCAATGCCTGCCGATATGCGCCCCCTGGCGCAGGGCCCAGTTGTCCCCCTCTGTGCCTCCAGATGTAAAAACTATCTCACTTGCCTTTGCACCCATCGCCCTGGCCACGCTCTCCCGCGCATCGTTGACTATGGAGGCGGCATTCCTGCCTGCAAAATATGTGGAGGACGGGTTCCCAAAGTTCTCTGTCATGGCGTTTACCGCGGCACTCACCGCCTCAGGGCAGACGGCTGTTGTGGCGGCATTATCAAAGTATACTGTCATACTGCTTCACCTTAACATCCTGCAATACTTTTTTGGTGTATTGTTGAATATTTATATCTTTTGATTTATACTTGTTAAACTGGCATATAAACGAAATTATACACCAGAATCAAAAAGGCCACAAGGGGCATCAGATGAAGATATATATCCACACGTTGGGATGCAAAGTAAACCAGTTTGAATCCCAGGCGCTTGAGACGATATTTGAAAATATGGGCTACACAATAGCCAATGAGCCACACGGCTGTGACGCTATCGTGCTCAACACCTGCGCCGTCACCGCGGAATCAGTGCGGAAGTCCCGCCAGGCGCTAAGGCGGCTTTCTGCTGAGAACCCCGGTGCCGTGATTGGCGTCTGCGGGTGCTGGAGCCAGCTTGAGCCTGAGGTGCCGTCAGAGCTTGGGGCAAATATAGTTTTTGGCAGCAGCGGACACGTGGAGTTTGCCAACGTCATTCACAGCGCTCTCTCCGGCGGGCATCCGCCGGATGATGGAAGTATTGATTCCGCCCTCAGCCGCCGTGATTTTGAGCTTTTGCCTGCCGGCAGCTCATCGTACAGGACGCGGGCTCTTATGAAGATTGAGGACGGATGTGTCAACTTCTGTTCCTACTGCGTTATCCCATATACTCGTGGGCCGATCCGCTCCCTGCCTATACCTGAGGCAAAAAAGCAGGCGAAGTCCCTTGCCGAGAGCGGGTACAAGGAGATAGTTTTGACTGGTATAGAGATTGCCTCATACGGACGTGACTTGAAGGATGGGTCCACCCTTGAGGGTGTCATCTCCGCTGTTGCAAACGCGGCACCTGAGTGCCGCATCCGGTTGGGATCACTTGAGCCCAGAGTTATAAATAGGGAGTTTTGTGACAGGATAGCCCCTCTTGAGAATGTATGCAGGCACTTCCATCTGTCCCTCCAGAGCGGCTGTGACGCCACGCTCAAAAGGATGAACAGGAAATATGACACTGAGCTTTTTTACTCCGTGGTGGAGCTGCTGCGGTCATATTTCCCAAACTGCGGCATAACAACAGACCTTATTGTGGGTTTTCCCGGGGAAACTGAGCAGGAATTCCAGGAGACCTTGGGATTTATTAAGAAATGCTCTTTCTCATCCATGCACATATTCCCGTACTCAAAGCGCAAAGGTACAGCAGCCGCGGCTTTCAGCGGCCAGATCCCCAATATTGAAAAGCATGCGCGGGCACGGCGTGCCTCAGCTGTGGCAAAGGAGTGCCATGACACATTCCTGCGCTCCCTCGTGGGAACACGTTTAAGCGTCCTATTTGAGCAGCAGGTAGACGGTCTTTGGGAGGGACATTCGGATAACTATGCACTCGTAGGCGCAGCCGGCGATAAACTCCACAATTCTATCCTAAATGTACAAATTACCGGCTGTAAAGACGGGTTACTTTTGGGGGATATTACATTGTAATTGCAATTTGTTTAAATGTATAATTATATTTACCCCGCTTAAACGGGTTATTTTGTTTTCAGAAAGGATGGCTTGAATCATGGCTCAGGAACGTGTTTACAATTTCTCAGCCGGCCCCTCCGTGCTGCCGCTCCCCGTTTTGGAGAAAGCTGCCAGCGAAATGACAAATTTTGAGGGCAGCGGAATGTCCGTAATGGAAATGAGTCATCGATCTCGAGTCTATCAGGATATATTTGACGAGACGAAATCCCTCTTAAAAGAGCTTCTGAATGTTCCGGACACTCACGAGGTAATATTTATGCAGGGCGGCGCTACTTTCCAGTTTGCCGCTGTTCCTATAAACCTTATCGGACTCACTGGCATCGCCGACTACGCCGTTACCGGAAATTTCTCCGGTCTCGCCGCTAAAGAGGCTAAAAAGTATGGCACTGTCCATATTGCCGCCTCGACTGAAGGGTGTAATCACACAAGGATCCCTTCACAAGAAGAGCTGGAGCTTTCCCCGGATGCCTCATATTTCCATTACTGCGCGAACAACACCATCTTCGGAACTGAGTGGAATTATGTCCCGGATACAGGCAGTGTGCCGCTTGTTAGCGACTGCTCCTCTAATATTCTCTCCTGCCCGATCGACGTATCAAAATATGGCCTTATATATGCTGGCGTCCAGAAGAATATGGCTCCTGCCGGTATGGCCGCTGTGATAATCAGGAGGGACTTGGCCGGTCATCAACTTCCTTTTACGCCGACTATAATGGATTATAAGACAACTATAGATAAAGACTCCATGTACAACACCCCTCCCACATACAATATTTATATGCTTGGCCTGGTGTTGAAGTGGGTGAAACAGCTTGGTGGTCTTGCCGCCATGGACGAGCTGAGGAACGTCCGTTCCTCGATGCTGTATGACTTCCTGGACGGCAGCCAGCTGTTCCACGGTTGTGCCCAACCTGAAGCCAGATCCAAGATGAACGTGACCTTCCGCACGGCAAGCGATGAGCTCGACGCCCAGTTCGTAAAAGAGGCGTCCTCCCATGGCCTTGTAAATCTCAAAGGCCACCGCCTGGTCGGCGGTATGCGCGCCTCCATCTACAACGCCATGCCTGTCGAAGGAGTAGAAAAGCTTGTGTCCTTCATGAAAGAATTTGAACTGGCCCACTAAAATAAAACGACCTGTTTGGGGGGAATCTAAATGTATAAAATAAAGACTATAAACAATATATCCGCCGCCTGCAAAAAAATCCTCAGTGATAAAAACTATATTCTCGGGGACGATATGGAGGATCCTGATATAATTTTCGTCAGAGCTTCCAGCCTGCTGGACTATGACTTCAACGACAATTTGAAATGTATCGTCAGAGCCGGTATAGGGGTAAACACCATCCCCATCGAGAAGCTGGCTGAAAAGGGCGTTGTTGTGTTCAACACTCCCGGCGGTAATGCAAACGGCGTTAAGGAGATATTCCTGTTCGCTTTGGGTATGGCTTGCCGAGATATTATGGGAGCTATGCAGTGGATACAGAATTTTGATACCTCCAGCGGTGATATCTCCGTCGTGATGGAGAAAGTCAAAAAGCAGTTTGTCGGCCCTGAGTATATCAACAAAAAGATCGGAGTCATCGGCATGGGTAATGTTGGAAGCCGTGTCGCCAATATATGCCAGCATCTTGGCATGGATGTATATGGGTACGACCCATACCTCTCTGTTGACGCCGCTTGGATGATATCCAATAAGGTAACCAGAGTCGGTTCACTGGATCAGCTGGCAGGCTGCGACTTTTTAACCATACACACTCCCCTCACTGAAGAGACCCGCGGCATGATAAATAAGGATTTTATCGATAAAATGGTGGATGGTGTCCGCATCCTCAACTACGCCCGTCAGGAGATCGTCGTTGAGGAGGATATGATAGCCGCCCTTAACAGCGGAAAGGTGGCCCGTTTTGTGACCGATTTCCCCACAAATACCCTTATAGGCACTAAAAATGTGGTTATGACTCCTCACCTTGGAGGCACTACCTATGAGAGTGAGGAGAACTGCGCAATGATGGCCGCTCACGAAGCCATGGACTATATAGAGAACGGGAATATAAACAATTCCGTAAACTTTGGCAAAGCCTCTCTGCCCCCGCGTGGACGTGCCAGGCTCTGCATATTCCACAAGAATATACCGGACATGATCGCCCACATCACAGCGTCTGTGTCGGCCAGAGGGATTAACATTGAGAATATGGTCAACACTTCTCTGGACGGGTTCTCTGTGGCATATACGATGCTTGAACTTGGTTCTGATCCCGACCAGGCCCTCTGCGACAAGATAAGCGCCAACGACGGCATGATCCGGCTCCGCGTTATCCCTTCCAAGAAATAAGCCTTTATTCAGAGAAAGGGAGTGTCCCCCATTTCCAAAAAGACTATGCTCATCTTGAACCCTGTCTCTGGCAAGGGGCGGGTAAAAGGATATGTTTTAGACATACTGGAGACTCTGTGCCGTGGAGGTGGCGATGTCACTGTTTTTGTCACTGAAAAGCATGGGGACGCATCAGAATTTGCAAAAAAGTACGGCTCACAGCACGAGCGGATCATTGTGACCGGCGGTGATGGATCATTAAACGAGGTCATCAACGGCCTTATGGAGCTGCCGTGCGAGGAACGTCCTGCCATAGGTTATATCCCCCTTGGCACCACAAACGATATGGCCTCCACTCTCGGTATACCGAAGGATCCACGCGGTGCCATAGAGAGGCTTGGCGACTGGTCTGACTCTACCGAAGCCAAGTGCATAGATATAGGCCGTCTAGGTCAGCTCCACTTTGGCTATGTGGCCGCTTTTGGAGTTTTTACCGACATACCTTTTGTTACTCCACAAAACGCCAAGAACACGTGGGGGTATCTCGCCTATGTGGTGGAGGCTATTGGCCGTCTCTCAAAGATAACTACGAATCACGCGCGTATCCGTCTTGATGACGGCTATATCGAAGATGATTTTATGCTTGGTTTCGTAGTGAACTCCACGTCTGTTGCGGGAATAGTGAAGCTCCCGGCAAACGACGTCGCTCTTGACGACGGGCTTTTTGAGGTTCTGCTTGTAAGGCAGCCGAAAAATGCCGCTGAATTGAGCGTATGCGTGTCGGATATACTCAAGCAGAATTTTAACACCGACCGGGTTACGCTCCTGCACACTCACCGGATATCTTTTGAGTTTGACTCCCCTGTCCAATGGACATGCGATGGCGAAAATGGAGGTGTTCACACCTCTGTTGAAGTGGTAAATTGCCACAAAGCCGTGAAAATATTTGTGTAATCCTTCACCCCGGCTCTCGCCGGGGTGACATTTTGCGGAAGGAGTCTGCTTTATGATCGTGAACATTTTTGCTGTAGGCGATGTATTTGGCGAAAACGGGCTCGATTTCCTAAGCGATAAACTACGAGCTTTTAAGAGACTAAAATCAATTGATTTTACTGTCGTTAATGGTGAAAACGCCTCTGTTGTCGGAATAACGCCAAGACAGGCCGACGATATATTCACCGCAGGGGCGGATGTGATCACCTTGGGGAATCACACTTTCAGCAAGAGGTCAATAATCCCATATATGGAGGATAACCGCTATATACTGCGTCCATCAAACTTCTCCCCTCTCAGTGCCGGCGTGGGTGTTGGGATCTATGAGTCACGTTTTGGTGATATTATGGTCATTGACCTTATCGGTCGCTGCGGCATGGATTTTGGCCCTGACAATCCGTTCTTTGAGGCCGACAGGATACTGCGCCAGAATAGGGATATAAAAATAGTCCTTGTGGATATGCACGCCGAGGCCACAAGCGAAAAAGCCGCCCTGGCCTACTATCTTGACGGGCGTGTATCCGCCGTGTGGGGTACACACACCCACGTCCAGACAAGTGACGCCAGGGTATTGCCGCGCGGCACAGGCTTTATCACAGATCTAGGCATGACCGGTCCTGAGGAGTCCATTCTCGGCGTACGTCCGGAGATGTCTATTTCACGTTTTCTCGGTGAGTCCAACAGACGCGCCTATGAACCGGCCGATGGGCCGTGTAAGCTTGAGGGCGCCATTTTCTCGATAGACTCCGAGACAGGCCGCTGTACGGGAGTAGAGCCCGTAAGGGTACTGTAACTCTTTGTAGTATTGCAATATGGAGAAATATTTAGACAGCTTAAACTCTGAAATAAGGGAATACTTCCGAATATTGTGCCCTGAGTTCCCATCATGGCTGTTAGAGTATATTGATACCCCAGCTATGTCCAGAATAGGCGGCATAAGCTTAAACTGCGGGACAGATTACTCCGGGTGTTTTCACAGCCGTTACTGGTATTCAAACCTGGACCACAGCGTGGGTGTCGCCCTTATAATATGGAATTTTACCCACGATATGCGCCAGACCCTCTCCGGGCTGTTCCATGACATTGCCACCCCGGTTTTCAAGCACTGTATAGACTTTATGAATGGCGATCACGAAAATCAGGAGTCCACAGAGGAGCGCACCTGTGGTATTATCAAAAATTCCAGGGAGATAATGTGCCTTTTGGAGAGGGACGGGATAGAGCTTAGTGAAGTCTGTGACTATAAGCTCTACCCGATAGCCGACAATCCATCCCCTAGGCTCTCTGCTGACAGGTTTGAGTACAACTTCTCAAGCGGCCTGACATTTTTTCGGGTTTGGGAGCTTAACAGCATAAAGCGCGTGTACGGCGATATAACCCTGTCGCGCAACGAGGATGGAGCAGTTGAGCTTGCCTTCGCCCATAAAGACATATGCGAGGAGTATATCGACACAGTGTCAAAACTCTGGCCCCAGTGGGTCAGCGACAAGGACAGGACTGTGATGCAGTTTATTGCCGATATGTGCGCCTCCATGTGCGCGGCCGGGTATCTGACCGTTGACGACCTGTACAGCTTATCCGAAGCTGAGGTCATAAACAGAATACTAAACTGCAGCGACGGCTACTTATCATCCTGCTTCAGACGCTTTCAGCAGGAGGACACTGTCTATAGGAGCGATACCAAGGTAGAAGATAGGTACTGCGTCAAGGTGAAGTCAAAAACCAGGTACATAGACCCTCTCGTCTGCACTGAGAATGGCGCAAAAAGGGTTTCAAAATCATCAAGTAAGGCAAAAGCACAGATAGACGGTTATCTTTATCGTCATATTGACGGCGAATATTACACCTGCTTTGATTTCCAGTTCAGGCCATATAATATTTCTTCAGAAGCTCCCGCTAACAAAGCAAAAGACATGTGAGATTGAAATTTCACATGTCTTTTGCTTATTACACTATTTAAAAGTTATTATCCTTCAAGATTTGATATCACCAGCTCTTCAACCGCCTTCCGTCCGTTTTCCTGTGCAGTGTCCTCTGGGCCATAATATGTGTCGTATGGCAGGAATCCTGTAAATATGACTTGACCGTCCGCCACGGCTGCTACGGCGTAAGTATTTGAGTCATATCCCACCAATCGCTCCTTACTATCGAGAGACATGCCTGCCACAAATTCAAACCTGGACATATTGTCTATGTCAATTACGTACTGATACTCTGCCACATAAACAGTACCGTCAAATATGTCATTATACTCTGCCTTTTTAACAAGATATAGAAGTTCAGCGCTCTCTGCACCAGTCCACTGTTCAGATGCCTGAAGCTGAAACAACGTGTCCTCCATACGCCTATTAAGCTGGGGCTGAAAAATACTCAGCATGTCCTGATCAATGTACTCAGCAATGTCGTTTGAATGTCTGACCAAATCATACAGCTCCTGGCTCTGAACAAAAACGGTTTCCATTTCTCCGGCGTTTGTAAAACTGATTTCAACAATGTTCTCCTGAGTACCAGCTGACAGCTCAAGACACTTGTAGCTTGATGAGTAAGTGTCTTCCCCAATGCTATCCAAATATGCAGTCACAATCCATTGTGGCGATATATCCCCACCAAAGTCAACCTGCGATTGAACCGAATCTCTCAGCGCCCTCGCCAAGCTGTCTGATTCGATAAGATCCGGGATATATGATGGATATGAAATATATTTTATATCCTCTCCTGTCATGGTTGAGAGCCGCTGGGCCAACGAAATCTTTTGAACTCCGCCGAGCCGTCCCTGGCACTCAAGTTCGCTCTGCTCCCGCATATCATCAATGTCCTGCTGATACTCCCCT
>CALXAF010000139.1 GCA_944386185.1 uncultured Oscillospiraceae bacterium | reverse complement strand
ACTGTCATGTCCACGTAGCGGGATGACTCCAGATGGGTGGTCAGGATTACGCGCCCGCCTCCAACTACAGGCAGCGCCATGAGCAGTCCGGATATATACTGGGAACTCACATTCCCGGATATCATGTAGTCTCCGGAAGTGAGGCGGCCCGTGATGGAAAAGGGGAGCCTGTCAGCAGAGAAGGAAACGCCGTGTTCACGCATTGCCTCCACAAGCTCACCAATAGGCCGGTCAGGCAGCCTGCCTTGCCCCTCAAAACTGCCACCGCCGCAGAGTGCGGAGATGACAGGCAGCAAAAAGCGCAGTGTGGATCCGCTCTCACCGCAGTCGCAAACTGGCGATATGGCGGGTGAGGTGGTGGGATGCACCAGATAGCCGTCCGCGGTGCGCTCAATAGATATACCAGCAGTCCTGAGTACGCCGGCTGTGGCCTCAATATCCTGGGAGATCTGAGGTATATGCACAAGGGTGTCCGCGTCAGCGCAGAGAGCCGCGCATATAAGCAGCCGGTGGGCGTCGGATTTCGATGAAACTGCCGGTATCTCACCGGAAAGGGGTGATGGGTCTATGCGTATGTCCATATGTACCTCCGCATAAATCTGCTGATTCAGCCGTTTACGGCCAGCTCCACGATGTCTGAGAATTCCGGGAGTGAGACTGTCATAAGGCGGCATGAGCCTATCTTCTCAGGCATTACGAGAGTTATGCTGTCGCCGCTGCGCTTTTTGTCTGAAAGGGCAGCGGTGTATAGTTCCTCTGCCGAGTAACCGGTGGAGGTTGGCAGCCCGTTTTTAGAAAGAACTCTGGCGAGACGTTCGCTTGTGCCGGCTTCGGTGATGCCCATAAGTTCGCCGGCCCTCGCAATCATCACCATTCCCACGGCAACAGCGTGTCCATGTGGGAAGGTGTACTCACTGAGGTTCTCTATGGCGTGGCCGATGGTGTGGCCGAGATTTAAAAGCCGCCTGGCGCCGTTATCGTGCTCGTCCTCCTCCACAAGCCTGCCCTTTATTGTGACGCACCGGTATATCACGTCTGTGATGGAGGATCTCACATCGCCGCACTCAAATATCTTGAATATATCCTCGTCTGTGAGGACGCCGTACTTTATGCTCTCGGCAGCGCCGTCGGCAAATACCTCGGGGGCCAGGGTAGAGAGCGTACCGGTATCGCATATTACGGCGGACGGCTGCAGGAACACACCCGCCAGATTCTTGCCGGCGGCGAGGTCCACGGCCGTTTTCCCGCCGACGGAGGAGTCAACCGCTGCAAGAAGGGTCGTGGGGATCTGTACGTACTTTATCCCGCGCATATATACGCCAGCGGCAAAGCCGGTAATGTCTCCGGTGACGCCGCCGCCCAGGGCAATGGCCACATCGGATCGGGTCAGCTCATTATCGGCGAAGGACTCCAATATCTCGGAGAGGACGCGCATGTTCTTCGAGCCCTCGCCAGCCGGGAAAACGAAGCTTATGGGGTCAAAGCCCGCACCGCGCAGGCTCTCCATTGTGCGCTCCAGATACAGCCCTTCCACGTTTGAATCTGTCACAACGGCGGCACGGCAGGGCTTGATTACGGAGGCCACAGCCTCCCCGCAGGCGTCCAGAATACCGGAGCCGATGTGCACAGTGTAGCCGCCGCCGGCCTTTATATCCACAGTTTTACTCTCCATATCAATTACCTCCCACGCTTGCTTTCAGGAGCCGTCCGGAACGAAGAAGCTCACAGAGCCGCTGCCCGTCATCGGCCTTCAACGCGTCAAGATACTCCTGAAGATGGCCTATAAATGTCTCGAGCTCCAGCGTCAGATTGTCCCTGTTGGCGCTCATAAGCTCAGTCCACATGTTTTCATCAAGGCGCGCCACACGGGTCATATCCTTGAAGCTTCCGGCTGAAAACCCCATGTGTGTCTGGGCGGTGGGGGACTTTACATACGCGCTGGAGGATATGTGTGCCAGCTGTGAGGTGTATGCTATTATCCTGTCGTGCTCCTCAGGCGTGGAGAATGTCACTGTGCCAAAGCCTATGGAAAGATAGAAGGTCTTGAGTTTGTCGAGAGTGAGTATATCGCTGCTCTGATCTGGGGTGAGGATCATCGAGGCCCCGACGAAGAGCTGTGAATCGGCGTTTAAAAACCCGCTTGTCTCTTTGCCGGCCATGGGATGGCCTCCAATGTAGGTGAAGCCATACTGCTCAGCCAGGGGAGCGATAACAGAACAAATGGCCCGCTTCACGCCGCACAGGTCAACAAGCACGGTGCTTTTAGATATTTTCGGCGCCGTCTCCTGAGCCCAGCGTATAAGGGCCGATGGGGGGAGCGCTGCCATCAGCAGGTCACACTCAGAGATGTTCCCGTCTGTGAGGGGGCCGTCTATGGAGCCGGACATTGCGGCCATTGTCATGGTCTCCTCATCTATGTCTATACCGTACACAGTGTGAGAGGTCCTGGACTTTATGCTCTTTGCCATAGAACCGCCGATAAGCCCAAGCCCTGCTATCCCTATCTTCATACCGCTTCCTCCTCATTGACAGAACTCCTGCACACATCGGAAATGACCCTGAGTTTTTTTGCCAGCGAATCAAAAACCTCGGGGCGCAGGGACTGGGGGCCGTCGCACAGCGCGCGGGATGGATCGTTATGTACCTCGATTATAAGCCCGTCGGCGCCTGCGGCGACTGCGGCACAGGAGAGTGCCGGCACTAAGGCGCTGCGCCCGCCGGAGTGGCTTGGATCAACTACCACCGGCAGATGTGAGAGCTTTTTCAAAACCGGAACTGCCGACACATCCATAGTGTTCCTGGTGTATGTCTCAAAGGTACGTATGCCCCGCTCACACAGGACAACGTTCATATTGCCGCCGGCCATGATGTACTCGGCGCTCATCAAAAGCTCCTCGTAGGTGGCCGAGAGGCCGCGCTTTAAAAGTATGGGCTTATCCACATGTCCCAGGAGCTTTAAAAGTTCAAAGTTCTGCATATTCCTGGCGCCAACCTGTATCATGTCCACGTCCTCAAATAGATCCAGCTGCGAGGCGTCCATGATCTCAGTTACGATTGGCAGTCCCGTTTCCTCCTTGGCAACCTTTAGGAGGCGTATCCCCTCGTCCCTCAACCCCTGGAAGGAGTAGGGGGAGGTGCGCGGTTTGAATGCTCCACCCCGCAGGATGGTTGCACCGCTGGCCTTGACGCTCCTGGCAACGGAACATATCTGCTCCTCTGACTCCACAGAGCACGGGCCGGCAATAAGCGTGAGCGTCCCGCCGCCGATCTGGGTGTTTCCCACCTTCACCACGCTGTCCGTGGGGTGGAACTTCCTGTTGGCGTTCTTGTACGGCTCCTGAATACGCTTAACATCCTCCACTATGTCAAGGGCATTTAGAAGGTCAATGTCAATGGCCGAGGTGTCACCCACCAGGCCCAGGATCGTCTGGTGGACGCCAACTGTGGGGTGTATCTCTATCCCCTTGTTTTCAAGCCACTTTACCAGGCTGTCAAGCTGTGTCTTGTTTGGGTTCTCCTTTAATATTACTACCATCTTTTATCCTCCCGTCTCAGATACACAAAAAGCCCCGCAGCGGTTCAGCTGCGAGGCTCTGCAAGCACTAATATTTACGTCCTGCACCCGTTATTCAGCCAAACCACAAAAAGCCTTACCTCCATAAAAGTAGGTAAAGCTGAAGCTAAAGCTAAAATAACGGTTTTCAATTTTGCGGGTCATATTGTCCATTGTGATCCCTCAAAATCGTCATAGAATATCTTATGACAGAATAATATCACGGCTGGCTTTTTATGTAAAGAGGCAGTTTTGACTAAACGGCACGTCCTGATTTTGCTATCAAAGCACATTGTGCACAAAAGAATTAGAAAAATTAAATTGAGAAAACACTTGACAACAGGCACAACATAGGGTATCTTATAGTTGCAAGGCAGTTTGCTACTCAACTAACTAACTAGCGAAGAAGGTGAGATGGTTGAATATAGATCCTAATTCGGATATACCAATATTTGTACAGATAGCCCAGCAGCTGGAGGACTCCATATTCACAGGCATATTTCCGGAGGAGGAGAAGATCCCGTCCACAAATGAGATATCCGCGCTGCTGAATATAAATCCACACACGGTGCTGAAGGGGATGAACATGCTTGTTGACCAAGGGATCATCTATAAGAGGAGGGGGCTTGGCATGTACGTGAGAGCTGGTGCTGTGGATATTATCCGCAGTAAACGCCAGAGTGATTTTTTTGCAAAGTATATATCGCCTCTCATAGCGGAGGCATCAAAACTCCAGATGTCAAAAGAGGACATCATGGAGCTTATTGAGAGGGGGTACCAGGATGGAAGGAATTGAAATCAAAAATGTGTCAAAAAGCTACGGCGGCGTGAAGGCCTTGGAGGATGTCTCTGTAAACTTTGGACAGGATAAGATATACGGCTTTCTCGGCAGAAACGGTGCGGGAAAGACTACGCTGATAAACATACTGGCAAACCGCATATTTGCAGACCAGGGCAGTGTGACTATAGACGGGGATACGGCTGTAGAGAATATGGCGGTACACGATAAGCTCTACTGCATGAGCGAGGCGGACCTGTATGACACAGGCCTTAGGATAAAGGACATATTCAAGTGGACCGGTAGGTTCTACGGCGGGTTCCATATGGATACAGCCATGGAGATTGCGGATAAATTCAAGCTGGACGTGAACAAAAAATTCAAGGCCTTATCAAAGGGGTATCAGTCCATTTTTAAGCTCACGGTGGCTTTAGCCCTGCGCGTGCCATACGTGGTGTTTGACGAGCCGGTACTGGGCCTTGACGCAAACCACCGTGAGCTCTTCTATGAGCTTTTGCTGCGTGAGTACACGGAATATCCCAGAACCATAATAATCGCTACACACCTTATAGAGGAGGTGTCGGGACTCATTGAGGAGGTCGTACTTATAGACAATGGACGGGTTATACTCCAGGAGACGGTGGAGGAGCTCACCGGCGGAAGCTACTGTGTATCCGGCCTCGCTTCTGAGGTTGACGAGTTCTGCCTCGGCCGGAAGGTGATAGACACAGACGAACTGGGAGCGTTGAAACAGGCTTACATTATGGGGACAAGGCCAGAGATACCAAAGGACAGCCGCCTTCAGATATCGGCGGTCAACCTGCAAAAGCTGTTTATAAAGCTTACCGAGAGAGGCGGCAAGTGATATGATGAAAAAACTAAAATCTGTGATACTCTATGAGTGCGTAACATCATTTAAATACGTCTGGATATTCTACGCCGTTGTGTTTGCGGTGGTCATACTGATATCAACCGTGGTTGGAATCAGTACCGGCGGCGTGGAGCTGATAGGCACCAACTGTCTTGAGGTAAATTCCATGGTTTATGTGGGAATACTCGGCGTGCTGGGATTCAAGGAAGACTTCAAGATGCTGATACAGAACGGCTTTACGAGAAAGTACATCTTCATAGCAACATTCTCCCTCTTCGCCTTCATATCAGCCTTATTGGCGCTGGTGGACACGATTGCTGGCCAGCTTCTGCACCGGCTGCTTGCCAATGGATACGACTCGCTTTTCGGCGCGGCCTACGGGTATGGCCAGCCTGTGATAATGAACTTTGTGCTGCTGTTCCTGCTTTATATCACCATATGCAGCGTGATGTACCTGGGGGTACTGGCGGTGAACAGGCTGGGTAAGAGGCTCTCGCTGGTGGTGGGGTTGGCGCTCCTGCTGGTACTGGTGCTGCTGGTGCCTGTGGTCTTCAGGTACGGCTTTTCAGAGAGCGCGAGAGAGGACGTGGTGTCGTTCCTTGAGCAAAGCGCCGGATTCATGCCAGACGGCAGAATCTCTCTTATAAACCCGGTGCTGGCGTTTATACTTATATCCGGCGTGTTCGCCGCCGGATCCTACCTGATAATCCGCAGGACTGAGCTCAAGGTATAGCGCGGCGAGACTCCGTACACTACACTTTTAAGCGGACGGGATATAGATGTAATTAATTGACGGATAATTTTGCCAAAGCCCTTGATTTGCCATATAAAAACATGTATAATTTTTATATCAGATGTCAGAATAGGGGTTGACAGTGTATGGCAATGCGGCTAACCTCGGTACAGACAGACAGAGGTAAGCTGAGCCTCTGGGGCAAGGTGTGCCCTGTGATAATTACATAGTAAAAACGACGCTGCCGGCGGCGAGAGCTTCCGGTGAGCGTCGTTTTATGTTCTATCGGGTATGTGCTTTATAATATCTTCTACTTCACAGGAGAGTATATTGCACAGGTCATTTAAGGTGGCGGTGGAGATGTTCCGGTTGTGTTTCAGGGAGTCCAGCGTCCCCCGGCTGAAGGAGTATTTCTTGATAAGTGTGTAGGTAGTGATGCCCTTGCGCTTCATTGTCTCCCAGAGCGGATCGTATACAATAATGGCCTCCACCTCCCTATGGCATCATTATATTTCCTGGAGGCGGGGTTGAATATTCCCAATAAATCGGGTATAATGCAGGCGGCGGCCCAAAAAAATAGAGAGGAGCGAATAAAAATGAGGAAACGTTTTTTGGCGGCACTAGTGGCGGTGATTATGGTAGCGTGCCTGCTGCCCACGGCGGCATTGGCGGACGTAACACCAACCGACGCCCGGACGGAACCATATGCCAATGACACAGTTAATACTGAGACTTTGCCAGTTGGCCCAGACACGGACGGCGACGTCTGGACGGTGACCCCGGCCAACGCCCAGTATACCTTAGACGGCGCTTACGGGAACATCGACGGGAAGACCATCCATTTCAGCTCTGGGAACTATGAAGATGTCCTTGTGTTGGCCCGGCCCACGAAGTTTGAGGGGAGCGGGACGGTTTATTACAATATGACTTGGGACGGAACAGTTTGGAATAAAAATTCTGATCCGTCAAATTTCGCTGATCTTAAAAGCAATATTAGAACCTATGAGCGCTCAGTTTCCAACGTTACTTTTACAGCAGAAGAAGGGGTTGTTCTGCCTGGGTTTACCGCAACCTCCGGGCATATTTATAGCAGCGAGTCTGGTGGAGAAAAATATGATTATGTTATAGATACTGTCATAGAGAATACCGGCAATAGCTATTATGGGGCAAGTTCCCTCACGAATATCACGTTCCAGGGCTTGACCATCTCCGGTGGTGTGTTCATTGACAACTACGTGCAGAAAACAGAAGCAGTCAATTCCAACATTACATTCCAGAATTGTACTTTCATAGGCAACGAGACGGACATGGCGACAAATGGATTTAATGGGATCAGAATGAGAGCAGACTCGCAATACTTCACCAATATCATTGTGCAGAACTGTACGTTTGATGATTATTTTCAGGCAATTTATATCCAGGGCACGGATACGCTCACGGTGAAAAACTGTGTGATTGACAATACCTACCATAACGCCATTGCAATTCAAAGTTCAACCTTAAATCCGGTTCAGGGAACCATCTCTGTGGAGGAGAATATCATTCGAAATGCAAACGACCGGGCCATCCGTTTTGGAAATATTGATGAAGGTACGCATATTGCTATCAACAATAATGCCATGGTGAATTCTGGTGACAGTGATGGTGAGCTGATCAAAGCCGGAACCGTAGGAAGTAACATAATGGTCGATTTGGAAAACAACTACTGGAACCGGAAAGAACCCGCCGAAGTAATTGCGACAGATGAGAGCGGTAACGGTCTCAGCCCTGATGCGATTCCACAAAATGCGGGGATTGTCAGCGGCTTTTTCCCTGGGCAGGATGTATCCGACTATCTGGCCCCGGGACTTATACAGAATAGCGACGGCACAGTTGGTTATCCTTATATCCCGCCGGTCACCGATCCCAGCTACGTAATAAGCGTACCGGACACGGATAACGGCACAGTCACCGT
>CALXAF010000138.1 GCA_944386185.1 uncultured Oscillospiraceae bacterium | reverse complement strand
CCGAAGAACTCTTCGAGATAGGCTGGGAAGATTATCTCGAACGTGGAGGCATCTGTGCTGTGGAATGGAGCGAAAATGTAAGCGGCGCGTTTCCATCTGGAACTATCAAAGTTAAACTTGACAAGATTGATGAAAGCGTCCGGCGTATCACCATAGACAACCAAAAGGAGGCAGAGTAGCTTGCGTATTCTCGCTATCGAGTCGTCAGCGAAAGCGGCTTCAGTCGCGCTGACTGACAATGGTTCCCTCATATCACAGTATTTTCAGGCCAGTGCCCTGACACACTCCAGGACACTGTTGTGCATGGCTGAGGATCTTCTCTCCAATTTGGAGCTGTCGCTCTCCGATATCGACGTAATAGCTGCTGCTAAAGGACCTGGTTCCTTTACAGGTATAAGGATCGGCCTCGCAGCCGCCAAAGGACTTGCGTGGGGTGGTGACAAGCCCATCTGTGGTGTATCCACCCTTGAAGCTATGGCATGGCATCTTTCTGACAGGCACGGCGTAATCATCTGTCCCGCAATGGATGCGAGACGCGGTGAGATATATAACGCTAAATTCATATCAGACAGTTCCGGGAACCTTCAACGCGTGTGTGATGACAGGGCCGTCCCGCTCTCAATTCTTATTGATGAGGCGAAAAATGACGATATCCCATATTTTTTTGTTGGAGATGGGGCGAGGATGTGCTATAATGAGTTTTTAGAGAACGGTATTCAGGCATTTCTCCCTCCAGAAGCACTTCTGCTTCAAAGTGCCTGGGGTGTCGCCCGGGCGGCAGAGCAAACTAAGCCCGAATTCTCATTCGATTTAGTACCAAATTATTTAAGGCTTTCCCAGGCTGAACGTGAGCGGCTTGAGAGATCAAAGAAAAACTGACAGGAGGAACAACAATGGCAGGTCTTCATGTATTGGACCATCCGCTTATCCATCACAAGCTCTCGATACTCAGAGACAAAAACACAGGTGTCAAAGAATTTCGTGAAATAGTTGGAGAGATATCCACTCTTATGTGTTATGAGGCAACCAGGGATCTCCCCACAGTAGAAGTCGAAGTTGAGACTCCCATAGCCAAGGCTAAAGTTCAGGCATTGGGTGATAATAAGATAACCCTTGTTCCCATATTAAGAGCCGGCCTTGGTATGGTAGACCCAATGATTAAGCTCCTCCCATCCGCCAGAGTTGGCCATATCGGACTCTTTAGGGATCCCGACACCCATGAACCAATTAAATATTATTGTAAAATGCCGGATGACATAGCCCAAAGTTCTGTATTCATTCTCGATCCAATGCTTGCTACCGGTGGTTCCGCCTCTGCTGCCATCACTTTTGTGAAGGAGTACGGTTGTAAGTCCGTCTCTCTTATCAATATCATTGCCGCTCCTGAAGGCATCAGTGTTATTGAAAAGGACCACCCCGATGTGGATATTTATGTCGCTGCAGTAGACGACTCTCTCAATGACCACGCGTATATCGTACCAGGTTTGGGCGACGCTGGTGACAGAATATTCGGAACAAAGTAAAATATCTTTCGATATCTTTTATAGGAAAAAGACGGAGGCTGTGCCTCCGTCTTTTTCCTATAAAGAGCTGCCACAAAAGCCATATAGAGCGAATGCTAAGCCGTGACACTAAGTCCCAAAGTGAGTATCCCCTTGTTGTCAGCATATATTTCCGGGAACTGTGATAGAGGGAGCGGCGAGGTGCCCTCACCTGCCTCAACAGTGTATCCGGGCCTGTTGTAAAAAGATATAAACCAGTCCTTGTAACCTGCGTATCCAGATGCCGCTGGTGTAGTCTCGGCAGGATAACCGCTGACTGCCGAGAATTTCTCCGCTATCTCCCACGAATTATCGGGTAAAAAATTTAAATACCTCCAATAGATCACCTTTCCCTGTGTGTGATATGAGATCGTGAGGGAAAAATCGTTCTCCATAGTGTAATTGTATACGGCCCTGCTCTCGGGTATCTCCAGTGGCGCCGCCCCTACATAATCCCGCGGTGCCGGGGAAACATAACCCTGTGCGTATTTGATTTCTTGCGCCTGAGCCCATCCTGCGGGATACTGCAGGTTGGGATCTACACCCTCTATATTTGCCTTCCAGCCATCAGGGAATGGGATCTGTGGATATGATCCGGCTATCTCCATGGCTTTGTCGAAGTGTACTCCGTCCGTCAGCATTCCTGTCACGAGCGCCACTCCGTCGGGGTTCACCATTGGCACTAGGTGAAGCTTAGTCAACTCATAGAGGCTCTCTGCACTCTGTCCAAAAATTGTTCCGCCACCGGCCGTCGCTGACGCATATTCCTCCAAATAGCACATTAAAAGAGTAGACGTTATCCATTCATTCGCGTGGTGCGTCCCATTATAAAAGACACTATTTTCTCCATCTCCTATTTTTAACGCATAAATCGGATAACCGATAACACTCTTTCCTATCTCAGTTTTCTCTATAAATGGATATCTTGCCGTCAGCCCTTCCACACATAGTTCCAGATACATTGGGGTCATACTGACTTGATAGGAAACAACCGGGAACCCCAACGGTATGATGAGTTCCCCTCCTATCTGCAACCCAAATGGGTCGATCTGCGGATTTGCCGTCTCGATGGCCCTCAATGTGGTGGCATACGTTCTGGAGAGTCGGTAAATAGTATCCCCACTTTTAATCTTATGCCTTCTGTACCCTGTTAACCAAGGGTGGAGCGCCCCCCAGGTGCGTTCCCCAACGGTACCATCAGGCAGAAGTCCCCAGGCATTTTGGAAAATTTTAAGTGCTTCAAGCGTTCTCGCGCCAAACATGCCGTCCGGCAGTTCATGATAATAGCCACCCCTGTAGAGGGCGAGTTGGAGCAGTTCCACCATTGGTCCCTTGTCACCATATCTTAACAGCATCATATCAGTCATAATGGCCTCCGGAATATATTTTCAGATCAGACGGATCTAAAATATGATATGATGCTGAAAATAAAAAATGGATAATAAAATTGAAATCACTGCGTTGGAAAAATCAATTGATTTTTCTCTTTTCTCCTAATATTATTTCCGGTAGTGCGCTGATCTCTTCACTGTAAAAATATCGTAATCCAAAACCGAGATTTATTGTTATCTGGTACCACGTCTTTTTCATCAGCCACGGCACATATTATAAAGGCGCCGTTTGGGCGCGAAATTTGTGAAAGGGGAGATCAGGGATCTTGATATGGAAAAAATTTAAAGCAGCGGCAATCTCTCTTGTTATGGTCGTGGCAGCCACGGCCACTTCAGTTGGAGCTCTAGCCGCCGAACTTCCAGAAGAATTGGTACCTGTGGGTGACGCTGTAGGCATAAGCATCAAGACGAAGGGCGTGATTGTCTCGGATATATCGGAGATGGAGACTGAGAACGGCAAAGTTTCTCCGGGAAAAGACGCCGGGATAATGCCCGGCGATGTGATAGTCAAGGTAAATGGTAAGGAAGTGAACGGCGCATCTGACGTAGAGGAAATTCTCAGTGGTTCCCACGGAGATGTGACGCTCCTTATATCCAGAGACGGTAAGGAAAGACAGGTCACAGTAAGTCCCTATGATAATGATGGTGATATCTATATGGGGCTATGGCTCCGGGACGGTATGACGGGCATAGGTACAGTCACTTTCTATGATCCAGCGACTCAGCGGTATGGCGCTCTTGGCCACTCAATAAGCGATCCGTCCACCGGAAATGTGATACCCTTACTGGACGGCGAGATAATGCCGGCAAAAGTGACCGGTGTCACTCCGGGCAAGTCAGGCGCACCTGGCCAGCTTGGGGGCGCGTTCAATTTTGATGATGTATGCGGGAATATTGACACAAACTGCAAAGTAGGAATTTTCGGCGTATATTTTAGCGGCGATGCAGACGACCTTGGTTCGCCAATACCAGTTGCGGATGAGGACAACATCAAGGTCGGCGCGGCAACAATACTCTCTTGCGTGTCTGGCGAGGTAGAGGAATACGATATAGAAGTCACCAGGCTCTATAAGGATAGTGACGACGGCCGGAGTATGATGATCAAAATAACTGATCCAGACCTGATATCCATTTCCGGAGGGATCGTTCAAGGTATGTCCGGCAGCCCGATAATACAGGATGGCAAACTTATCGGCGCTGTTACCCATGTGCTTATAGATGATCCTGAAAAAGGATACGGCGTATCTATAGAGGATATGTTCGATATGGCAGCATAAAAATAGAGGGACTCTATAGTAGGTCACCATAGGCATGTTGTAAGGCATCCGGCAATGATTGCGCTGCATATTCACTATTATTAGAAATGGCACCGGCTTAAAACCGGTGCCATTTCTTTCTTTTAAATGTACTAAATACAGTCTATTTCTTCTGCAGATACTCGTCAATTGACTTGGCGGCAGTCTTGCCGGCTCCCATGGCCAGTATAACTGTTGCCGCACCAGTTGAAGCGTCTCCCCCGGCAAAAACTCCCTCTCTGGAAGTTGTGCCATCCTCACCTGTCGTTATGCATCCACGGTTATTTGTGTCAAGGCCCGGTGTGGTGCTGCGGATAAGCGGGTTCGGGGAGGTTCCTATCGCCACGATGACCGTATCCACGTCCATCTCGAATTCGCTCCCCTCAATCGGAACTGGCCTGCGGCGTCCTGAAGCGTCGGGCTCTCCCAGCTCCATCCTTATAACTTTCATGGACTTGACCCTTCCCTTGTCATCGCCCTCTATCGCTACTGGATTGCAGAGAAGGTCAAAGATTATGCCCTCTTCTTTCGCGTGGTGGACCTCCTCAGCCCTAGCCGGAAGCTCAGCCTCACCGCGGCGGTATACGATATGCACATCAGCTCCCTGGCGTTTAGCGCAGCGGGCAGCGTCCATAGCCACATTACCGCCGCCGAGAACCGCAACCTTCTTACTCTCAAATACTGGAGTGGGGTTATTTTCCCTATACGCCTTCATAAGGTTTATACGGGTCAGGTACTCATTTGCTGAGAAAACTCCCACAAGGCTCTCTCCAGGGATCTTCATAAAGTTGGGAAGGCCTGCACCAGTACCGATAAACACAGCCTGGTAGCCCATCTCGTCCATGAGCTCATCTATTGATAGTATCTTGCCTATTACCATATTGAGTTCAATGTCGACTCCAAGCTTTCTCAGGTTGTCAACTTCCTTCTGGACAATCGCCTTCGGAAGCCTGAATTCTGGTATTCCATAGCTTAAGACTCCACCAGCCACATGGAAAGCTTCAAATATTGTAACACTGTACCCTTTCTTAGCCAGCTCTCCCGCACATGTGAGGCCTGCTGGGCCAGAACCGATCACAGCAACTTTTTTGCCATTAGGGGGAGCGACTTTGGCCGTGGAGACATCGTTCTCAAGAGCCCAGTCGGCAACAAACCGCTCAAGCCGTCCAATTCCCACAGGTTCGCCCTTTATGCCACGGACACACTTACCCTCGCACTGGTTCTCCTGCGGGCACACACGCCCGCATATCGCCGGAAGGGCGTTGGCACTTGAAAGCTCCTCATAAGCCCCCTGCATATCGCCTTCCTGGATCTTTTTGATAAACTGTGGTATAGGAACATTTACCGGGCAACCCTTTACGCATGCCGGGTTTTTGCAGTTCAGGCATCTTGAGGCCTCGTTGAGCGCCTGTTCGTGGGTATATCCAAGCGCGACCTCAGAGTAGTTCTTGTTACGGACTTCCGGCGCTTGCTCATTCATCTTAGTCTTTTCAAGAGACATATTAGCCATTAGACATACCCTCCAATCTGCACTTGTGCTCCTCACGGCGTCTGGTCTCAAATTCTCTGTATGTAGATGCCCTGGCTATGGTCTCGTCAAAGTCCACTTTATGTCCGTCAAAATCCGGTCCATCCACACACGCGAACTTAACCTGTCCGTCAACTGTGACACGGCAGCAACCGCACATGCCCGTGCCGTCTATCATAATTGGGTTCATGCTGACAATCGTAGGTATGTCGGCAGTCTTTGTAAGCTTGCATACAAATTTCATCATTGGAAGCGGACCTATAGCATAGACACGGTCGTACTTCTCTCCGCCGTCGATAAGCTCCTGGAGCTTGCCGGTCACGAAGCCGCTGAAGCCATATGAACCGTCGTCAGTGCAAATGTACAGCTCGTCACTGGCGTCTCTCATCTCTTCTTCCAAAATAACTATGCTCTTTGTCCTAAAGCCACCTATCAGGTCGACATGCACGCCCTTATCGTGCAGCGCCTTGGCCACAGGCAGGGCAATGGCGCAGCCGAGTCCGCCACCGATAACGGCTACCTTGCTGCAACCGTCAATATCCGTTGGAACTCCCAACGGACCGACAAAATCCGCAAGACAGTCTCCCTCCGGTATCTCATCCAGGGTCATAGTGGAATCGCCGACTTTCTGGTATATGACTGTCACATCATCACCATCGCAGCTGGAAATTGTCAGCGGGATCCTCTCCCCATCCTGTGTGGCGCGGAGGATGATGAACTGTCCAGCTTTAGCCTTTTTGGCTATCAGCGGAGCATAGACGGATATGCGCGAAATATCCGGCGTCAGCTCATCCTTTTTTACAATCTGGTACTTACTGGGCATGGCCTTCACCTCAAAAAATATATTTTCAGAGCCGCTCTCTGCTAACCTTCAAAAAAAATCGATCCGGACCTAATTTAGTTAGGCCGGATCGAATATTGGTAATCAGTAATACCTCTTATTCTTGTTTTTACGTGCCGCTTCAGACTTTTTCCGGCGCTTGACGCTAGGACTTTGATAATATTCCTTTTTCCTAAGGTCGGAGAGAACGCCCGCCTTGGCACAGTTGCGCTTGAACCTTTTCAGCGCGCTGTCCAGCGATTCATTTTCCTTGACATGGACTTCTGACATCTGTTTCCCCTCCCTCCGACAAGCGCGTTCTACGCTTTCTGCTATTCTAATCAATCTGAACAAAATCAGATATGACTATCGCTCTTTCGACCGACAACTCACATTATAATTTGCAATAACGCGAATGTCAACACATTTATTTTACAGGTTTAAGAATAAGATTCACCAGCTTGTTCTTTACGACGATGCTTCTGACTATCTCCATGCCCTCCATAGCGCGGGCTACCTTTTCATGGGCCTTGGCCGCAGCGATCACAGTTTCATCGTCCGCGTCCACTGGTACGACAACTGTGCATCTGAGCTTACCGTTGATCTGGACGGCAATCTCTTTCTCGCTCTCCACCATCTTTGATTCATCGTACTTCGGCCAGGACTGCATGCAGGCCATCCCGCCAAAGCCCTGTTTCTCCCAGAGCTCTTCGGCAATGTGAGGGGCAAACGGCGAGAGCAGCGTGAGCAGCGTTTTTATATCGCCTCTGGATGGCGTATGCTCATAAAAGGCGTTCACGAGCTCCATAAGGCTGGCTATGGCCGTATTGAACTTCATGCTCTCTATATCCTCGCCGACCTTCTTTATGGAACGGTTCACCACCGCCTCATTGGCCGGAGAATGGGCATCACCTGTAAGAGGTGATTCAGCCAGGTTCCATATCCTGTCCAGGAAACGCTTACACCCTTTTACGGCCTTGGATGACCAGGGCGCCGCCTTTTCAAAGTCGCCAATGAACATGATATAGAGGCGCAGCGTATCAGCGCCATATTCTTTTACAATATCATTCGGGTTAACCACGTTGCCCCTGGACTTTGACATCTTTTCGTTGCCCTCGCCAAGTATCATGCCGTGGCTTGTACGCTTCTGGTATGGCTCCTTTGTGGGCACTACGCCGATATCAAAGAGGAACTTGTGCCAGAACCTTGAGTATAAAAGGTGCAGTGTGGTGTGCTCCATTCCGCCGTTATACCAATCGACAGGTGACCAGTAATCAAGAGCTTCTCTGCTAGCCAACGCATTATCATTGTGTGGATCCATATATCTCAGGAAGTACCAACTGGAGCCGGCCCACTGAGGCATTGTATCGGTTTCCCTCTTGGCCGGACCGCCGCAGTGAGGGCATGTGGTGTTCACCCAATCGGTCATCTTGCTTATTGGCGATTCACCGTCGTCCGTCGGCTCATAGTTTTCCACATCTGGCAAAGTGAGCGGCAGCTGCTCCTCCGGCAGCGGCACCCATCCGCACTTCTCACAGTATACCATCGGGATTGGCTCACCCCAGTATCTCTGGCGGGAAAATACCCAGTCTCTGAGCTTGAAGTTCACCTTCTCAGTGCCTATCCCCTTGGATTCCATCCACTCGATTATCTTTTTCTTGGCTTCCTCAACAGGCATACCATTCAGGAAGCCCGAGTTTACCATAATTCCGCTCTCGCAGTCAGTGTACGCGGCTTCTTCCACATTGCCGCCTTTGACAACCTCAATTATAGGCAAGCCAAATTTTCTGGCAAAATCCCAGTCACGATCGTCATGTCCCGGAACGGCCATAATGGCGCCAGTACCGTATGTGGCAAGCACGTAGTCCGAAATGAATATGGGTATCTCATCACCTGTCACGGGGTTTATGGCTCTGACACCCTTTATCTCAACGCCGGTCTTATCCTTGGCCACCTCTGTCCGCTCAAAATCGGACTTCCTCGCCGCCATGCGCTGGTACTCCTCTATCTCATCAATATTGGAGCACTTTGGAAGCCACTTTTGTAGGATGTGGTGCTCAGGCGCTATTACCATATATGTGGCGCCAAAAATCGTATCAGGCCTTGTGGTGTAGACTTTGAGCTTATCCCCTTCTGTGGTGCCAAAGTCCACTTCAGCACCGGTGGAACGGCCTATCCAGTTGCGCTGCTGTATCTTCACCCGCTCGATATAGTCAAGATCGTCCAAGTCATCCAAGAGCCTCTGGGCGTAGGCGGTTATTCTCAGCATCCACTGGCTCTTCTCTCGGCGCACGACCTCACTGCCGCAGCGCTCACAGACGCCGTTTACAACCTCTTCATTGGCCAGAACGCACTTACATGATGTACACCAGTTTACTGGCATGGTGGTCTTGTAAGCCAAGCCCGCCTTGAACATCTGTATAAATATCCACTGAGTCCACTTATAGTACTCGGGATCTGTTGTATTTATCACCCTGTCCCAATCAAAGCTGAAACCAAGCATCTTTAACTGCTTTGTAAAGTTCTGAATATTGTCGTGAGTGACCTTGGCTGGATGGATATGGTTCTTTATCGCGTAATTCTCAGTGGGAAGTCCGAACGCGTCAAATCCTATTGGAAAAAGGACATTGTATCCATCCATTCTTTTCTTCCTGGACACCACGTCCATTGCAGTATAGGGGCGCGCGTGACCCACATGGAGTCCCTGTCCTGAAGGGTACGGAAACTCAACCAAGCTATAAAACTTAGGTCTCTTGTCCCCGTTGACAGCCTTGAACGGCTTCTCCTTCTCCCAGATCTCCTGCCACTTCTTTTCAATGCTGGCAAAATCGTATTTCATCTTACTATCTCCCTATGGCTTGTACTGCTTCATCAATAAACTCAACTTAGCAGATGGCTTATATCCATTCTTGGGGCGTCTGCCCACAAGTGCTCCAGATTATAGAACTTCCTGGCGTCATCTAAGAAGATGTGTATAACAACGCATCCAAAGTCAACCAGCACCCATCCTCCGGCTCTGTATCCCTCTGTGCGAAGAGCAGGCTCCCCCTTTTCCGAAAGAACCTTATCGACCTCGTCAGAGAGGGTTTTTATCTGTGTCGATGAGCTGGCGGTACAAATTATAAAATAATCCGCCAGTACGGTCACATCATGAGTTTCCAGGACAAGGATGTCCTGGGCTTTCTTACTGTCCAGCGCCTTGACGGCCTCTTCAGCTATCTCCAGGGGTGTCAGCATAAAAATCCTCCTTAAAACTCTAACCTGCGGGTGTAACTATAGATTCCTCCCCACCGGGAGTAATCCCTTCTGGTGAGGTCGTTCCATCGCCGCTTCCACTGCCGTTATCACTTTCGGTGCCAGTGCCGCCACCAGTATCGGTACCATCTCCAGCACCGGTATCACTATCGGTACCACCACCAGTGTCTGTACCTGTCTCACCGCTATTGCCTGTATCAGCATCGCTTCCGCTGCCAGTTCCTGATCCAGTACCATCACTTCCACCTGAGCCGGTATCACCGCCAGTACCTGGACTTCCGCCTGTACCAGCGCTCCCGCCGCCTGTATCTCCGCCGGAACCAGTACTGCCGCCTGTTCCTGTACTGGTACCAGTATTGTTACCGCTTCCAGTATCTGAACCACTGGTGCCCGTATCAGCATCGCTTCCGCTATTGCTGGTCGTTCCTCCACCTGTCCCTGAAGACGAGGACGACGATGAACTGCTTCCTCCACTGCTTGAGCTTGAGCTGCCGCTGTTGCCCCAGGAGGAATTGCCTGCATATACTCCGCTTGTTGAATATATTCGACCTGTGTTTGGATCTCTCGTCAGAATATTGAGGTTGCTGAGAGTGATATCCTGGTCAAATGGGTTTAGGTACTCGTTTATCATCTCCAACCACTCGTCCACATATATGGTAACGTATGAGAGCCGGTTTACAGAGTCCCCATAGTTTGCTGGCAAGGTATGGAAAGTGATGTTTTCCACATCCATCTTCAAAAGCTCCCTGGCAAACCAGATTATCTCACCATACGTCAGATCTGTCTCCACATCACTTATGAACACGTCTGCCAACGTGGTTATAGGAACCGCATCAACATTTGCCAAAAGCTGTTCAGCCACCGTCATAAGGAAATCCTGCTGTGTGCCTATGCGCCCAATGTCCGCGTTTGCGTAACCAGAGCGGAAACGCATGATCTTCACGGCGTCCTCGCCATTGAGATGCGTCATTCCCTCAGTGAAATCAATATACAGATCCTGCGCAGCGTCAGAGTATTTCATATCCTGCGGTACGTAGTAGTCAACGCCCCCGATTGCATCAATCAATTTAACAAAAGCGTCAAGGTCTATTATGCCATAAAAATCAACTTCATAGCCAACCAGGTCGGCGATACCGTCTATTAGGCCATCTATACCGCTGTTTGCATAGATAGAGTTAACTTTCTTTGTATTCCAGGAAACATTGACAAGGGTATCACGCGGTATGCTCACAACGTTGAGTGAGTAGTCCTCAGTATCGAATGTTGCCACCATTATCGTATCGGTATTTCCGTTTCCGTCGTCCATGCCGACGGCGAGGAAAGTGTACTTCTGACCGGTACGTCCCGCGGGCTGATTGACATCAGTAGTCTCTTCAGCGTCCTCCTGCTGGCCGTTGTTATTCATCTCCTGTACTACATCAGGCGGTTTTACGGCAATAAACCAGTACGCGACCGCAGCTATAGCCAGGGCAAGTATTACTGCCAGGAATATTATTAACACACGGGTCTTCTTGCTGCCTTTTCTATGCCTCTTATTCTTGCCAGCGCGCTGCGCACTGGTACTCCCATATCCAGATCCTGAACCGCCGCGTGAGTGACGCGACCTGCTGTTGCTGCCAAAAAGCTTCATTTATCCCGTCCCTTAATTTTCTCTTTTATATATTCAAGTGCCTTGAGCGTGTTTTCATGCGGTGTTATACCTCTTTCACTCATATCCTGTACGCTCATCTCAAACCCCATCTCCATCGCCATGTCCAAATCGTTATACGCCAGTCTGCGCAATTCCTCCACACCTGGGAAATCACGCGTAGGCTCGATATAGTCGGCCATATATATGACCTTCTCAAGCAGGGTCATATCTGGCCGTCCGGTCGTGTGCCAGCAGATGGCACCGCAAACTTCGTCATCGCAGCCAAACTCAAACCTGGCTATAGCCGCGCCTGTCTTAGAGTGAAGCAGCTTTCCCTCGTGTGCCTCAACACTATCCGGAATGATACCATACTTTTCACATAACCGCAACTGAGCCGCCAGATTCTCTTTTTTTGTCACATCGTGCAGGATCGCGGCCTCACTTGCCTTCTGTGGGTCCGCCCCCCAGCGTCTTGCCAGGCAGTCTGCCTCATCTTCACATCCCTTTACATGGGCAATGCGCGATGGGGCCAGCATCGCATACGCCCGCTCCCTCAACCACTGGAACTCAGGTCTCGCCCCGTAGAGCCGTCCTTTTATGATCTGTCCATACACCGCGTCGTCAAGATACTCTCTGCCGCGCCTGAGCCTGAGAAGGCTGCGCAAATCTGTAGATGAGATTTCAATGGCGTCATTTGGTATAACTTTTACTTTAGCTCCATACTTGCGGTTCAACTCATGGGCAAATCTATGAAGCTGCTCTTCCTCGCCGCCGCGTCTTGCGAAAACAGCAAGGCTGGCCATTTTAAATATTTCCTTAAAGTCCTTCCAGGACTCAAAGCAGAAAAACATATCCGTTCCCATGAGCAGGTATAGCTTCGCATCCGGATACTTTTCCTTTATCTGGCGTACTGTATCCACAGTATAACTTCTGCCGCCCCGCGCAAGCTCAATATCAGACACAAGCACCTTGTCCACATCCGCCATCGCAAGCTTAGTCATCTCTAAGCGCACTGTCGCCTCGGGCGCGTCCACAGGCAGCCTCTTGTGCGGAGGTTGTGCATCCGGTATCACCAGCAGTTTATCAAGGCACAATGAGTCAACAGCAGCTTGAGCCGCTGTTGAATGTCCCTTGTGGGGAGGATCAAATGTCCCTCCAAAAATTCCAATTTTCAAATCAATCACTACTTTTTCAGAATTATTCTTTTCTCCTCTGGCAATTTGGTATTCTCCTTATAAAGGACGAACTTGGAGCCTATGGCCTGTACAGGTTCAGCCTCCAGCGCACCGGCCAGTTCCTGGCAAGCCTCTCTCGCGGTGAGGAGGGCACTCTCAAGCACCTTGCCCTTTATAAGTTCCCTGGTCCTCAGGGCGTTTGCCGTCTCGTTTACCAGGTTCTCAGTTATTCCGCCTTTTCCAACTATTATCACAGGCTCAATAGAGGATGCCATAGCCTTTAACTGCGCCCGCTCTTTACTTGTCATCTATTTTACTCCTTTATATCATGTTTCGCCATATAATTCTTAAGTTTTTCCGCAAATTCTCTGAAAGCTGCCCCTCTGTGCGACATGGCGTTCTTTTCCTCATCTGTCAGGCAGGCAATAGAATGATCTAATCCCTCTGGAACAAATATTGGGTCATATCCGAACCCGCCGTCCCCCTCTGGCACTAGTCCTATGCTCCCATTTATCACACCGTCAGCACATAACTCGTCGCCGTTTGGAAACACGCATACTACGGCACAGACGAACCTAGCCCCTCTATCGTCAGATTTGGAAACTTTATCGAGTATCATACGGCACTTGATATCATAGCCGGTTTCGGCACCGCCGTATCTGGCCGAATATATGCCAGGTCCGCCTCCCATCGCATTCACCTCAAGGCCGGAGTCATCAGCCACAGCAGGAAGTCCAGTAGCCTCAAGAGCCGCTCTAGCCTTTATTCTGGCATTTTCACGGAATGTTGTCCCATTTTCCTCCGCCTCAAAGCGGCATCCAGCCTCACTTTGTGATATGACCTCTATATCTGAGTCAGCGAGTATTTCCCGTACCTCTCTAAGTTTATCCCTATTGTTAGAAGCAAGAACTATCCTCATGACAACAACGCCTCCGCGAATTCGTCAGGGTCAAATGGTATAAGGTCGTCAGCCTGCTCTCCAACCCCCACGTACTTAACCGGTACACCGAGACGGTTTGAGATTGCAAAAACTATGCCCCCTTTTGCCGTACCATCCAGTTTCGTGAGCACGATTCCAGTAAGACCCGCGAATTTTTTGAACTCTTCCGCCTGCATGAGGCCGTTCTGGCCTGTTGTGGCGTCAAGTACAAGAAGTGTCTCACGGGATGCCTCTGGGAGTTCCCTGTCTATCACACGGCTTATCTTGTTCAGCTCATTCATCAGATTGGACTTATTGTGAAGACGTCCAGCTGTATCGACTATAATGACGTCGCATCCCCTGGCTTTTGCTGCGGCTATACTGTCAAAAACAACCGCCGCCGGGTCAGAGCCCTCCTCGTGGCGTACAAACTCTGCGCCGGCTCTGCCTGCCCATATGGACAACTGCTCCGCGGCAGCCGCCCTGAAAGTATCTCCCGCAGCCAGCAGGACCTTCTTCCCCTCGCGACCCAGCGACATAGCCAGTTTGCCAATGGTAGTTGTCTTCCCTACGCCGTTCACGCCTACCACGAGTATGACCGATGGCTTTGTTGTGAGATGGAGACCGTCATTCTGCTCGAGCATTGAGACAAGTATCTCTTTTAGCGCACCGCGCACTTCGTCAGCGCCGCGAAGGCCGCGTTTTTTTACCACCTCGCGCAACTGGTCCACAGCTTCCATCGACGCCTCTCCGCCCACGTCGGAAGTTATCAAAAGCTCCTCCATCTCATCGAAGAACTCCTCGTTCTCGCCGGTAAAAGAGGCGATAACACTGTTGAGCCTGTTGGTCATGTTCTCTTTGGTCTTGGTGAGACCACTTTTTATTTTATCGAAAAAGCCCATGTCATTCACTCCGGTTTTTCAAAGTTTTTTCAGCCTCATCGAGGTCGATCTTAAGCACTCTGGAGACTCCACGCTCCTGCATGGTGACCCCGTATAACACGTCGGCCTCCTCCATAGTGCCTCTGCGGTGAGTTATAATAAGGAACTGCGTGCCACTGGAAAGGCGCCTCACATACTTGGAGACACGCACCACATTGGCCTCATCAAGGGCGGCCTCAATCTCATCCATTACGACAAACGGCGTCGGGCGCACTTTAATGATGGCAAAATAGAGCGCAATCGCAACAAACGCCTTCTCTCCGCCCGACAGCAACGTAATAGTCTTCAATGTTTTGCCTGGGGGCTGTACCTTGATCTCTATTCCACAGCCAAGCACATCGTCCGGATCCTCCAGTTCAAGCGAGGCTTTTCCTCCCCCGAAAAGTTCAAGGAACGTCTCTTTGAAACTATCGTTTATCTTCTGGAACTCACTGCGGAATATCTCTTCCATCTCCTGTGTGATATCCTTGATTATCCCCAACAGCTCTATACGGGAGCTCTCAATATCGTCTCTCTGGCCTGTGAGGTACTCATATCGGGAATTCACACGCTCAAATTCCTCTATCGCCCCTAGATTTGGCGTTCCAAGCGCACTCATGGACTTCCTCAGCTCACCAGTACGACGCTTTGCCTCCTGGATATCGGGTATCTCCTGTCTCTGCTCCATAGCCATTGAGCGGGAGAGCTCATAGTTATCCCAGAGCTTATCAATTATCTGTTTCTCTTCCATCTGCGCGGCCTGGATGCGCTGATCTAGCCTTCCGGCCTCTCTCTCAAGAGACACGAGCCTTCTGTTCATATCCTGAGCCTGCCGGTCAGCCTGGTTTTTTTCTCCCTCAAGGGACAACTTTTCCTTTGTTATCTCAGAGATCCTGACTCGATACTCCGCTGAAATACCTCGCAGTTTTTCGGCGGAGCTTCTCTTTTTTTCTATCCCGTCCTTGAGCTCCACACATCGGTCAGAAAGCTCCGCAATAAGCTTCCCCTGAGCCTCCCTATCGCCTGACAGCTGCTTTCTAAGTTCCTCCAGTTCACCGGCCGCCTGCTCCTGGGTTACAAGCTCCGACTCCAGCGATGCCCTGCTTGCCCGCAGCTCGGATTCCTCTGCCTCCAAATTTCTCCTGTCCTCAGTGAGCTTTGTCTTGCCCTGGGTTTCGCGCTCCATCTCCTGGTTTAACGTTCTCAAGCTCTGTTCCAGGTCCTCTATAGCCTTCTCAGTTTTGATCTTATCGGCTTTAAAAGAATCTATCCGCCCGTCGATTTCGTCTCTTTCACGGTTCAGCTGGTTTAACCTCTCTTTAAGTGCCTGCGTCAATATAGTATAATGCTGACTTTCCGCCTCCAGTTTAACCATAAAATCACGGGCAGCCGCCAGTTCATCCGCGGCTGTCCTGAGCTCGTACTCAGCCGCCTGGGAAGCGCGTTTTGCCTCATCAAGGCCTGATCTGGCGTCACGCAGTTTCTTCTCATATCCGGCAACCTGTTCGTCAAGACGTTTAAGTTCATTCGCGCGGCTCAAGATGCCAGTATTTCTGGCGCTGCTTCCGCCGGTCATACTGCCGCCGGCATTTATCACCTGCCCGTCAAGAGTAACGATGCGGAACCTATGTCCGTAGGCCCTCGCAATCCTAACCGCACTGTCAAGTGTGTCCACCACAGCAGTGTAGCCCAGAAGGTCCATGTATATGTTCCTGTATTCATCATCAAAGGAGACAAGCTCGAAAGCTAAACCTTCAAATCCTTCCTCCCTGTCGAGCCTCGGCTCATTGAGCCGTCGGCCCTTTATAACCGACATAGGCCTGCACGTCACCCGTCCGGCGTCAAGTCTTTTGAGCGTATTTATAACATTTTTACCATCACTGTCGGTCTCCACAATGATGTTCTGCATCGCGGCACCCATTGCAGTCTCTATGGCCACTGAGAATTTTTCCGGAACCTTGAGCAGTTCCCCTGCCGGGCCTCTGACTCCTCTGATTGTCCCTCGCGAGGCCTCTCTCATGACAGTTTTTACCGCTTTTGAATAGCCCTCATACTCCCGTTCCATATCCGAGAGCATCTGATACCTTGATCGCATGGCGTTCAGATCCATCTCTAAACGTCTATATTCATCTGTCAGCCTTTCCAGCTTCTGTCTGGCGGAATCCGAACGCATAGTGTGTCCCTTTACCACATTTCCGAGGCCCTCACACCTGTCACGGGAAACAGCACACTCCTCTTTATTCTTCTTCTCCTCTTCCAGTGCATCCTCATATGAACGGCGCTGTGATTCGATATCACCATCAAGCGTCGAGGTTCTGGATATGAGTTCGCCTATAGACGCCTCCACTGATGAGAGGTGGGCGCGTCTATCTGATATGCTGTCCCCTGCAGCGCTTATGCTCTTAGCCAGCTCTGACAATCTGCCCTCTACATTGTCCTCGCTTGTAAACAGCTCCTGAGTCCTGCGGCGGAGTCCCTCAGCCTTGTCCTCCAGGTCCGATATCCCTCGGCGTATTTCATCCATTCTGCTTCGCCGCTCGTTTATCTGGGAGAGCAGCCCGGAGTCCTGTCCCTTCTGCCGCTCTATCTCTCCCTTAATTCTCTCTATATCCTCCTGGCTGTGTTTAAGCTGCGTCTCCTGCACAGCCGCATCAGCTTCCTCCTGGGAGACTGCCAGGTCAGTCTGGGAGACCAGCTCCCTGAGCCGTTCAGACTCGAGATCCTTCTGACGCATCATTTCAGAGAGTTCCTGGGAGGCGCTGTAAGTTTTTTCGATCTCATCCCTGGCCCGGTTCAAATCTTCCCTTGCCGTAGCAGCGTCCCCGTTGAGTTTCTCTGTCAGTTTTGATATGTTTTCAAGGTCGTACATCCACAGGGATATCTCAAGCCCTCGAAGCTCATCACGGAGAACCAGATACTTCTTCGCCGTTTCAGACTGACGGCGCAGAGGTTCCACATGCATTTCCAGTTCGGAGATCTTATCGTTGACTCTTAAAAGATCATCCTCCGCACGTTGGAGTTTACGTTCTGACTCCTCTTTTCGGTACCTAAACCGTGAAATACCGGCAGCTTCCTCAAATATCTCACGCCTGTCAGTACTCTTGGCTGAAAGTATTGCGTCTATCCTGCCCTGCCCGATTATGCTGTAACCATCGCGTCCCAGCCCGGTATCCATAAAAAGCTCATTTATATCCTTGAGACGCACCTGTTTTTTATTTATATAGTACTCACTCTCACCGGAACGGTAGTAGCGGCGTGTCACCTGGACTTCACCAGTCTCCACTGAAAAACGTCCATCGGAGTTGTCAAGAGTCAGGGAGACATCAGCAAATCCAACTTGTCCCCGGCGTTCCGTGCCGCTGAAGATTACGTCTTCCATCTTGCCGCCGCGCAGTGCCTTTGTTGACTGCTCACCCATTACCCATTGCAGAGCGTCGGCAATATTAGATTTTCCGCTGCCGTTCGGTCCCACAATGGCCGTCACAGGCTTATCAAAGGTGAGAGTCGTCTTTTCAGGAAACGACTTGAACCCCTGAAGTTCCAGTGCTTTAAGATACAACCGCTACAACTCCCATACATTCTCCCGGTCCATACCGCCCGGGCAAACAATATTTTATCAGCTCTAAACTAAATAAGTATAAAGGCTTTTGCCGATTTTTGCAACATTTGATTGTGTACAATATGTAAAATAAATATCAAAAAGCCGGACAGATAATCCCTGCCCGGCCCCAGCACTCGATCCACGCGTCTATATTCTGACGATGTCCATTCCAGAAAGCGAACTCTTCTCCAATATCTTTACATTTGTCAGTCCAAAAAGCCCGCACAATTCCGTAACGTTTCTGCGCCGCTGTCCTATTGCCGCCGATGTCCGTCCTGGCGCCACGCAAAACGTGACTGCCTTGCCTCTGTCAGACTCGCCTATAAGTGAACTCTCCCGCACAAAATAACGGCGGTTTAGTACAAGCTCCCCCAAAGCGGGGTGATAAGCACCTGCTACAGCAGAGCCGGACGAAAGTTCATCTGTTGGGTTGAGTCCCAGGCGGATCACTGGTATATGTGCCGCATCAAAAAGCTCCATAAGGTCAGCACAGATCCCAACGGCCTCTTCCACCGTGTGTTCCTTATAACTTCCCGCAATCCACATGTCAAAGAGTTCCGTATCCTTAATTATTACAGTTGGATATATTCTAACGCCCGCAGGTCCCATTGCTATGAATTCCCGGGCGGTATATATAGACTTTGCTGGCGTGTCGCATGGCAGGCCAGTCATCATCTGGAGGATAAGCTCAAATCCAGCTTCACGAAGCAGCTTTGCCGCCTGCCTCGCGTCGTCCGGAGTGTGGCCCCGCTTTGACGCTGCCAGTACATCCTCGCACATAGACTGTACGCCGAGCTCTACAGTCCTGACTCCATATCGCCTCAAGCGTTCAATAACATCGCCATCTATAGCGTCTGGCCTCGTGGACAGGCGGATGGATTCAATAGCTCCAGAGGCGAGGAAAGGCTGTGCCGCTCCTAAAAGTTCCTCCTGCTGCGCTGCCGGAATAGCGGTAAAACTACCGCCATAGAAAGCTATTGAGGTCCTCTCGTCACCGCCTAATCTGGCAAGCCCCTCCGTGACCTCCCTGCGCACTGTATCACCGTCGGCCGGAATCTGAGCGCCTGATATCCTGCGCTGATTACAGAAAACACACATGTTCGGACAGCCCAAATGCGGCACAAATACTGGTATAATTGCTCTTTTGGGCCTCACCTCAGTTCCTCCAGCGCACTCCTGGCCGCCGCCTGTTCCGCGTCCTTTTTGCTATGGCCGCGTCCGCTGGATATGATCTGTCCGTTGAGCAGCGCGTCTACTGTAAATACCTTCTCATGGTCTGGGCCGGACTCGCTGGTGAGCTTATAAGTCAAAACCTGGCCGGCTTTACGCTGTATAAACTCCTGTAATTCGGTCTTATAGTCCCGTTCATACTTATCTCCAGCCTCGAATCCGCTAAGTATGAATTTGTATACAAATTTCTCCGCTTCCTGTTTGCCGCCGTCAAGATACACCGCCGCTATCACCGCTTCAACAGCATCGGCAAGTATTGAAGGGCGCCTGCCTCCGCCGCTGCGCTCCTCCCCTCTCCCCAGGAGAAGGTTCTCACCCAGGTTGAGCTCTACAGCAACATGGCTTAGATTTCTCTCGCACACCAGTTCTGAACGGAGTCTTGTCATTCGCCCCTCCGGAAGATCTGGAAACTTACTGTAGAGATACTCCGCGACTATTACTCCAAGTACGGCATCGCCAAGGAACTCCAGGCGTTCGTTGCACTGAACAAACTTCGCCTTATTCTCATTGGCGTAGGAACTGTGGGTCAACGCCGTTATCAAAAGGTCTTTATTCTCAAATGCATGTCCAATACAATTTTCCAACTCTAACATAGATACTCCAAGTCACTGCTGCTCAGCCGGATTGGCAACTTTCATAAACTGTACATTCGCGGCAATATCGCCGCATACGTCTCTCTCCACAACAGACATGGCCTGACGTATCGCGTTTTTTACAGCTCTTGCGTCTGAAGAACCATGCGCTTTTATAACTGGTTTTGATATTCCAAGCATAGCCACTCCACCGACCTCAGATGCGTCCATCCTCCGTTTTAGGTCAGAAAAATCATCTTTAAGCGCAGCCGCAGCAAGCTTTGTTTTTGTGCTCTTTGTGAATATCTTTCTCACCTCGCCCATAAGGAAACTCCCCATTCCCTCAAGGCCCTTGAGAAGAATATTTCCGGCAAAGCCGTCACACACTATCACCTCGCACACCCCATCCATGACGCTGCGGGATTCAACATTTCCTATAAAATTGATCCGTCCTTCATCGCAGGCCTGGCGCAGAAGCTTATGCGCCTCCTTATACAGTTCGCTGCCTTTAGTCTCCTCAGTACCTATATTCAGGAGTCCTACTCTTGGATTGTCCACGTTAAAGTGAGTCTTCGCATAGTAGTAACCCATAAAGGCAAACTGCAGAAGATACTCCGGTGTGCACTCCGCGTTGGCCCCGCAATCCACAAGCAGCGTACCGCTGTTCCCGGCCGTCGGCAATACAGGCGCAAGCGCCGCTCGCCGTATGCCCCGGATCCTCTTCACTATCAATGTGGCCCCAGAGAGAAGCGCGCCCGTGGACCCCGCCGAGACCATAGCGTCCCCACCGCCATCATGCAGCAGCTTTAGCCCGACAGTCATAGACGAGTCTGTTTTAGTCTTTGTGACTGTCGATGGATCATCCTCCATGTCCACAACCTGCGAGGCGTTTGCAACCTCTATGCCAGAGGGCAGGTCTTTAAATCCAAGTTCCTGAAAGCTCCTGAGGATATCCTCCCCACGGCCAACAAGTATGACCTCAGCGCCCAGCTCCTGCGCGGCCATAGCCGCACCTTTCACTATTTCCTGCGGAGCATTATCTCCGCCCATGGCGTCAACTATTATCTTCATTTTCACGCCCCCTTAAAGGTTCTCGCCCTCCTGAGCCGAGGGAACTTCACTGCCGCCGATTTTCACAGCTATCTCGTCTATTATATCCAGCGATCGCTGGGATATGGCGGCATTTTTATTTCTCTTTCCTTTGACCCTGTGGTCAAGCGGGGAAATTATACCGAAATTTATATTCATCGGCTGAAAATCCCCCACACTTCCACCGCTAATATAAAGCGCGAGGGCACCTATCGCCGTCTCCTGTGGAAAATCAACAGGGGGCTGCTCCAGCAGTTCTCTGGCAGTCTCAATACCCGCCAGCATACCAGAGGCAGCCGACTCCACATATCCCTCGACCCCCGTCATCTGTCCTGCAAAGCTGACGCGTGGAAGATCTTTGAGTCTATAATATCTATCCAGGAGTTTTGGAGAGTCAAGATATGTGTTCCTGTGCATCACGCCGTATCTAACAAATTGGGCATTTCGCAGCGCCGGTATCATTGAGAACACGCGTTTCTGCTCTGGAAACTTCAGGTGTGTCTGAAATCCCACAATGTTGTATAGCGTGCCTTCGGAATTGTCCTGCCGCAGCTGAACTACGGCGTATGGCTCCCGACCTGTTCTTGGGTCTTTAAGTCCAACGGGCTTTAGAGGTCCATAACGCAGGGTGTCAATCCCTCTTCTTGCCATAACCTCTACAGGCATGCAACCCTCAAATACGCCCCCGTCATCAAATCCGTGGAGCTGCGCCTCCTGGGCTGTGGCCAGCTCCTGCACAAAGGACATGTACTCGTCTCTATCCATGGCACAGTTTACATAATCCGCAGTCCCCTTATCATATCTGGAGGCAAACCAGGCGAGGTTCATATCGACACTCTCAAGAGTCACTATCGGCGCCACAGCGTCAAAAAAGTGCAGTCCCTCGCCATCACACAGTCTATTTATGACTTCAGCCATCGGCCCTTCTGTCAGCGGGCCTGTGGCCACAATGACCCTTCCTTCTGGAAGGGTCACAGCCTCTTCCTCAACAGTATCTATATTGGGATGTGTTTTAATGGCATGCGTCACATCTGCGGAAAAGCCCTCTCTATCCACTGCCAGCGCTCCGCCTGCCGGAAGGCGGTTTTTTTCAGCACACGCCATTATTATGCTGCCAAGCCTGCGCATCTCCTCCTTGAGAAGTCCCACAGCGTTTGTGAGATCATCACCGCGCAGGGAATTTGAACAGACAAGCTCCGCATAATCGTCAGATACATGTGCCGGGGAACGCTTCTTTGGCTTCATCTCCCAAAGTGAAACGTGTATGCCTCGCTGTGCGAGCTGCCAGGCGGCCTCACATCCGGCAAGTCCCGCACCAATAACTGTAACATCTCTCATGTGCTGTCCCTGACAGAGGCCTTCCTGCCTGTGGAACTTCCAGTCGACCTCTTCCCACTTGTCTTCGATTTGGCCTTTGATGCCGCCTTCTTTGTTGTTTTCTTCACAGCTTCCTCAGCTGGAACCTCAGTCTCCGGAGAATCTGTTTTCGCTTTTTTCTTATAACCTCCGCGTTTATCCTCAGGCAGGAAGTTTGGACATTTTTCATTTATACAGAACGGCTTTTTAAAGCCGCGTCCAGACTTCTTGAACATTGTGTGGCCACACTCTGGGCATACATCCGCCACAGGCACATCCCATGTCATAAATCCACAGGCGGCGCCCCTCTCGCAGGCGTAATACACATACCCATTCTTCGATGTGCGTTTTAATATTCTGGAACCGCATTTTGGACATTTTCCTGGCATCTCAATAACCAGCGGCTTTGTAAACGTGCACTCAGGATAACCTGGACAAGCAAGGAACCTTCCAAAGCGCCCTGATTTTACAACCATCTTTCTGCCGCAGACTTCACATATCTCATCTGTCTCCTCGGCAGGTATTTTTATGCGCTCCCCCTCAAGAGCCTTTTCGGCATTCTCCAGTGAAGTGTTAAACGGGCCGTAAAAGTCACTCAAGACCTGCTTCCAGGGTTTTTCACCTTTCTCCACGCTGTCTAAAGTCTCTTCCATCCTGGCTGTAAAGCCAAGGTCGACAATATCCGGGAAACGGTCCTCCATCAGCTTTGTCACGACTTCCCCAAGTGGGGTTGGACGCAGATACTTCCCCTCTTTAACGACATACTCCCTGTCAAGTATAGTGGATACTGTGGGCGCGTATGTGCTTGGGCGGCCCACACCTGTATCCTCCATTTCTTTAATCAGGGTTGCCTCCGTATATCTTGCCGGCGGCTGAGTAAATTTCTGTTCCTTTATGAGTTCCAAAAGCGCTACCGTCTCTCCCTCACTGAGCACTGGCAGAGACGACTGTTTCTCATCGGGCTCCTCATCACGGCCCTCCTCATAGACTGCCGTAAAGCCAGAGAACTTTATTGCCGAGTAATTTGAACGGAATATGTGTCCGGCAGAAGTCACGTCTATTGTAACGCTGTCATATACAGCGTTGGTCATCTGGCTGGCTATAAACCTGTTCCATATGAGCCGGTAGAGCCTGTACTGATCATTCGTAAGGCTTCCCTTCACCATCTCAGGTGAGAGGGAGATATTTGACGGCCTGATCGCCTCATGTGCGTCTTGCGCCGAATTGCGGCTCTTGTAACGCCGCGGTCCTGCGTAATACTCCTTCCCATATCTCGATGGTATCAGGCTTCCGGCTGCGGCAAGCGCCTCCTCTGAGATCCTTAGAGAGTCCGTCCTCATGTATGTTATGAGGCCCACTGTGCCCTCGCCCTCAACATCGACGCCTTCATAGAGCTGCTGAGCGACGGACATCGTCCTTCGCGGGGCCATACCGAGTTTTCTGGATGCCTCCTGCTGGAGAGTAGAAGTAATAAATGGAGGCGCAGGAGAACGGGTCTTATCTTTCCTCTTCACGGCCGTGACTACAAACGGAGACCCCTTTACATCCTCCTCTATCTTCAGGACCTGCTCCTCATTCTCAAGCTCGCGCTTTTTGCCATTGGAACCGTAATATCTGGCAAGGAACTCTCCACCTGCGCCGTGGCGGAGCTTGGCGTCCATGAGCCAGTATTCCTCCGGAACAAACGCCCTGATGGCCTCCTCCCGGTCCACCACCATCCGTGTTGCGACTGACTGAACACGTCCCGCGGAAAGTCCGCGCTTGATTTTCTTCCAGAGAAGCGGTGAAAGCTTGTAGCCTACTATTCTGTCCAGAAGCCTGCGCGCCTGCTGTGCGTCCACAAGATTCTGGTCTATCTCGCGCGGCTTCTTTATGCTTTCCGATACGACCTTCTTTGTTATCTCATTAAATGTTACACGGTATACCTGATCGTCAGGTATGTGCAGCAGTTCCTTAAGATGCCAGGATATCGCCTCGCCCTCCCGGTCAGGGTCGGTTGCCAGATACACTTTCCCGCTGCTCCCAGCGGCTTTTTCAAGCTCCTTTATTGTATCTTCACGGCCCTTCACAGGCTGGTAATCGGGTATAAAGCCGCCCTCAATGTCTATCCCCAGCGTGCTTTTTGGCAAGTCACGCAGGTGGCCCATGGACGCTGTCACCTTGTAACCAGGGCCCAAGTATTTCCCTATAGTTTTCGCCTTTGCCGGCGACTCAACTATAACTAGATCGGTCTTTGCTCTCGCCATTTAACGAATCCATTCCTTTTGATGTTTATTGATACATATATACATTTTATTTATCTACTAATTTAACCGGCGTCGTATAGCGTCTGCCAGATTCCTCTGCAGCGTATCCCTTTATCTCCAACATTGTTAGTATAGATACTGCCTGATCAGACGGTATACCGCTTTTAAATATAATATCGTCAACGAACGTCGGCCCGCCGTCTATGGCCTCTATGACAGCTATCTCATCCTGGGAGAAGCTGTCCCGACTCATCATTAAGTCAATATACCCCCGACTGTCCTGGTTGTCAATTACTTTTTTGCTGTCTTTTCCCCTAATAGTACCTTCTTTAAGCTGATTTTCGACAAGTTTTTCAGCAAGCTCTTTATCCAGTGGACCTCCCTCTCTGTCCATAACTATACTATTAAAGTTGGATACATAATACTCAAGAATATCCCTGCCGGAGGTGGTTATCATAGCCCCTTCCCTCAAAAGCTCATTAGTGCCCCTGCTGGATGGAGCATCAATATTTCCCGGAACCGCAAAGACATCTCTACCCTGTTCCAGAGCCGCTGATGCTGTGATGAGGGCGCCTGACTTTATTGGAGCCTCGACCACAAGGACACCGGCTGAAAGGCCGCTTATTATCCTGTTTCTAACGGGGAAATTTCTCCCCTCCGGGGCAGTGCCCGGCGGATACTCGCTGACAAGCGCCCCATTGAACGAGACATCCTCATAAAGCTCCCTATTTGACGCAGGATACACCACATCTATCCCACATCCCAAAACACCTATGACTTTGCCGCCGCCCCTTAAAGCACCAAGTGCCGCGGCCGAATCTATCCCTTTCGCAAGCCCGGAAACCACAACTCCGCCGCCCATGGCGATATCATATGCCATATTTTCAGCTGCCATTATACCGTACGGCGTACAGTTTCTGGTGCCAACTATCCCTATTGTAAGGCGTTCGTCAACTACCGGGAGTTTTCCCTTTACGTACAGGAGTATCGGGGGGTCATATATGTTCCGCAGTCTCTCTGGATAACCACCGTCGGCAAGTGTCATGATGGTCATGCCCTTCTGCTCGCATATACCAAGTATTCTGTCCGATACATCTGTATCTTTATTGAGAAGCGGGGATATATCAGAATTTATGACCTCTTTATACTCCCACTCCCGCGCAAAATACACGCCTCTAGGGGAACCGAAGCCGGAAATAAGGTCACGTTTGTCCTTTGCCCCCAAGCCTCTGAGCGTCGAGAGCCAGACCCAGTATTTAAGCTCAGACATCGTTTTGCCTCCCAGTATAATCAAAGGCTTCCCTTTGCCATCTCCCACATGATTATTGAAGCCGCAGTCGCGGCGTTCAGCGACTCGCTCCCAGGGCGCATCGGAATGATGATCTCACCCGAGCATATGCCCAACAGCTCTCCAGTGAGTCCGCTCCCCTCACTGCCAACCGCTACCGCACAGCCGGCTAGATCTATCTCTCGCATATCGCGGGCCTTATCGCTCAGGGCTGCTCCGTATACAGGAGTTCTCGCACTCTCTCTGGAGAGTTCTTCAACTGTATACTCCCTTATATCCTGCCTGAAAATCGCACCCATAGAGGCCCTGACTGCCTTTGGTCCCCAGGGGTCCGCACACGCACCTACCAGCGCCACTCTCCTTATTCCAAAAGCATTGGCTGTCCTGATTATAGTTCCCACATTGCCCGGGTCCTGTATATTCTCGAGGATTATGGAACCGTCAATGGCACTATCCTCTCCCTCCATTCCATTAAATCCCACGGAGAATACTACATTTTGTGGGGTTTTAAGTGGTGAAACAGCCTCTATGACCTCACGCGTCACGCTAAAAACTCTCACGCCGTCCGGAAGTTTAACATCAATATCGTCGCAGACAAATATCTGCCGTATGTCAGCTCCGCATCCCAATGCCTCCTCTAAGAGCTTCGTACCGTCACAGAGGAACTCACCTGATATTCTCCTATACTCCTTGGAAGTTCCGAGCTTTTTCATATGTACTGCGCGCTCATTCTTACGGCTGGTAATGTCCACACCTTCCACCTCGTTTACCTATATTTGGTCTTATGGTAAAGGCGAGCCTAACCGCGAAGCAGTCACAGGACTCGCCCAATCAATTTAAAGTGACAATTTAGATCCACCCGAAAACCTATCAGTTTAATTTATTATATCATCCATCCGATTTGGGTGCAACCGCTGGTACAGATTTTCTACCGATTATTGCCAACAAGTCCCCCATATCAAGTTGTCTCTTGCCACATAACGCAAAAGGCGCTTATCTAGTGATAAGCACCTTTTGTCATATCAAGTTATACGGTTTAGGATTGCCTTAATGTAAAGCTTATTAAACCTCTATATACGCGGCGCTCTCCGGCGGCATGGACAAAATCCCGTCCACAAACTCAACCGCTTCCCCGAGGGTATATATAGCCTTTTTGGGTGTATACATGCACGGGCATGTAACCTGGCTAGATGACGGATTTAATGCAACCAATACCCTGCCGGAACTGTTAGACCTCAAATAAACCAGCGGGTATCTGTTAGGCTCACAATACACGAACTGTATCTTGGATGAGGCCCAGAGCTGCGGTGTTACCCGGCGAACGGAAATAAGTTTTGATACTTCATTCCAGAGGGAATCGCTGTCTTCCATCTGCCCCGATACGGTCGGCGCATCGCAGGCCGTATCCTGCGCTGTATAGATGGAGGACGCGTCAGCGGTTGAGAAGCCGTAATTTTTCTCACTGTCCCACTGCATAGGTGTACGTGCGCCTGTGCGCTCATACCCTCCCTCCACAGAAACCATATCCAGGTGACGCATGCCGATCTCGTCTCCGTAGTACACGAAGGGGACTCCTGGCATTGACATTATAAACGCATAGGCCATCTTCATCTCGCTCTGGTCGAGATACCGGCGCAGGCGCAGCATATCGTGATTTCCCGACGGGATGCAAATCAGCCCTTTACCGTCCGTAAGCCTGTAGTTATTACTGTATGTCTCCACAAATTTTGATGCATCGCCTTTACCTTCCCGGCTGAAAAATGGGTGGTCACATCTGAAAAGGTCCATATAGTGAGACGGTCCGAAGTGAAGCAGGAAATCCATATGGAAACCGCCCTTTATGGATTTGTCCGGTTCACCCCACTCAGATATAAGCACCGCTTCAGGATAGTTTTCATCAAGGTATGCACGCATATCCTGCCACAATTTTATAGTTTCACGGCTTTCTGGATCATTCTTTACTAATGAACCGGCCATATCTACACGGAATCCGTCGCACCCTTTGTCTAACCAGAAAGCCATAATGTCCTTTATCGCCTGGCGTGTCGCAAGTGCCTCTGGTGAGTCAACTGCGCTCTGCCAAGAGGCTGTTCTGACAGCAAAACCGTAGTTTAAGGCCACCTGATGCGAAAAGAAGTTCGTGGCCACACTTCCATCTCGCTGAGATATCCCGCGCAGGGAACCCGAGATACCTGGAAATCCAGCCACATCTGTCCATATGTTGTCGCTCCATATGTAACGGCCTGAAAACTCGTTCTGCTTAGGTTCCATTGACTTTTTAAACCAGTTATGGCTTGTTGAGGTATGGCCAGGTACCAAGTCAAGAAGTATATGCATCCCACGCTTATGTACCTCGTGAAACAGCTGCTCCAGATCCTCATTTGTGCCGTACCTGGTTGCGACTTTCATATAATCGGAAACGTCATAACCGGCGTCGCCAAACGGAGATTCAAAACATGGGTTCAACCATATAGCATCGCAGCCAAGGGTCTGGATATAGTCGAGCTTTTCAATTATACCAGGTATGTCTCCTATGCCATCGCCGTTGGAATCGTAGAAACTCTGAGGGTATATCTCATAAAAAACACTCTTCTCAAGCCAATTTTCCATAATCTCGCTCCTCTCACGGCTAAATTACAGCCGTTGTTTGTTGGTTAGTTGTATTATATCCCTCTAATATATATATGTGTTGAAATATTTCCTTTAAAAATGGTATTATATCCATATAACTTAACATTTTCTACGATAATGAAATGGAGACGCGATCTATGAGGCAGCAGTTAAAAGAGACGCGGCCGCAGGGTACGCCCTTGCGTCCGCTTAAAATATATCGCATGTTAAACAACACCGGCCCAATATATGTGCCTGTGCACTGGCAGGAGACTGTAGAGATAATATTAGTCCGGAAAGGAACAATCAAACTAAATATCAGAGAGAAGGCATTTCTTGGTGAACCGGGGGACGTATTCTATATAAATCCTCAGGAACTCCACGGTATGCAGACTCCATACGCCGGGTGTGAGTATCTGGCATTCCTCTTCCCTCTAGGGTGGCTCCAGTCCCTGTACTCCGATGAAGCTGACGAGAAATGGATCACGCCTCTCGTACATGGAAATGTACAGGTGGAAAGCTGTCTGCATGAAAAAGCATCACAATATGCAGCTGAATTGCTTCTAGATGTATTGGACCTTTATGACAGTACAATGCCGGGCGCTTGGCTCGGAATAAAGGCCCATATCATGCAGTTCTACGCGCTCATATATCGTGAAAATCTAATCGGACTCAGGCCCGGGACCAGCAAACACACTGATATGCTTATGTCTATTTCGCGCTTTATCCACGAGAACTTCTCTCAGCCATTAACACTGGATGCCTTAGGGAATAAGTTTCACATGTCCCCAAAATATTTCAGTTCCTATTTTCAAAAACACTTTTTCAGAGGTTTTTCTGAATATCTCACGGCGGTGCGTTTGGAAAACGCAAAGAAGATATTGTCGGAAACTGAATTTGATATAGAGTTCATAGCACAGAAGTCTGTTTTCTCCTCAAGCAATTATTTTATCCGTACATTCCGAAAGTACCAGGGAGTGACTCCGGGACAATATCGGAAGAGACTGAATAGTTAAAAAGCACACACGATTGAAATCGTGTGTGCTCTATAATTAATTGTTCAGCGCATTTGTGAGAGCAGCATCTATATGTGGCTTATTCGCTCAGCGGCTTCATAGTGGGGAACAAAATTACATCCCTTATAGAGTCGCTGTCTGTGAGCATCATGACACATCTGTCGATGCCAATTCCAAGCCCACCTGTAGGCGGCATACCGTACTCCAAGGCCATGATGAAGTCCTCATCCATCATGCCAGCCTCCTCGTCTCCGTGCTCACGCATCTCAACCTGTTTCTGAAAACGCTGACGCTGATCGATAGGATCGTTCAGCTCCGAGAAGGCATTACCCATCTCACTGCGGCATATGAAAAGCTCAAACCTCTCTGTGAGCCTCGAGTCTTTTGGTGAACGCTTTGCAAGCGGCGAGACATCCACAGGGTGCATTGTGATAAATGTCGGCTGGACGAGCTTCTCCTCCACTTTCTGGTCAAAGCACTCATACAGCGCGTTACCCCATGTGGGCTCCACTCCGTCCATATCAACTCCGGCGGCTTTAGCTGCCGCAACTGCCTCATCGTCTCCGCTTATTGCCATAAAGTCAACACCGAGATACTGTTTGACTGCCTCGTGCATGGGGAGCCTTGGCCAGCCTGGCGTAAGGTCTATGACCTCTCCCTGCCAATGTATCTTATATGTGCCGAGTATCTTCTCCGCTGCCGAAGAGATCAGCTCCTCGAACAGGTCCATCATGTCGTTGAAGTCTGCGTAGGCCTGGTAGAGCTCCACCGTTGTGAATTCCGGATTGTGCTTTGTGTCCATGCCCTCGTTACGGAAAATCCGGCCTATCTCATATACACGCTCTATGCCGCCCACAATCAGCCGCTTCAAATGCAGTTCTGTGGCAATGCGCATGTACATGTCAATATTGAGAGTATTGTGGTGTGTTATAAACGGCCTGGCAGTGGCTCCGCCGGATATCGTGTTGAGTACCGGCGTCTCTACCTCCATAAATCCTCTGTCATCCAGGAAAGAGCGCACGTGCTTTATAAAAGCGCTGCGGACTTCAAATGCCCTGCGGACCTCAGGATTCATGATAAGGTCAACATACCGCTGGCGGTAACGGGTCTCCTTGTCAGTCAGCCCGTGGAACTTCTCCGGGAGGGGTCTCAGAGACTTTGACAGCAGTAATATTTTCTCACAGTGGACTGATACCTCGCCCATCTTGGTCTTGAACACATACCCTTCGGCACCAACAATGTCACCGATGTCCACTTTGCGGAAATCAGAAAAAGACGCTTCGCCAACGCTGTCCAGACGGACATAAATCTGTATCCTGCCCTTACCGTCCTGAATATCGGCAAATATGGCCTTGCCCATACCGCGCTTTGCCATTACCCTTCCAGCTATGGACACGGTTTTATTCTCGTAGCCCTCAAAGTCGGACTTTATCTGAGCCGACCAGGCAGTTCTCTCAAACTTTGTGATTGTGAACGGGTCCCGGCCATCCTCCTGAAGATTTTTCAGCTTATCGCGCCGGACTTGCAGGATCTCCGAAAGATCCTCTCCTGTGACTTCATTTCGCGTCTCTTCTGACATATACATTCTCCTGACTTATTTCTCTATATTCAGTATCTCGTATCTGAGTGTTCCGGCAGGCGCTTCAACCTCAACTACCTCTCCTTTAGCGTGGCCATAAAGTCCCTTGCCAAAGGGCGAGTCGTCGGATATACGCCCCTCCATCGGATTCGCCTCCTGGCTGCCTACCAATTTATATTTAAGTTCCTCTCCTGTCTCCAGGTCTTTCACCGTCACGATGCTGCCGATGCCAACATTGTCCAGGCCACCGCTCTCCTCAACGATAACCGCATGCTCGATAAGATCCTGCATCTCAGCTATTTTGGAGTAGAGTTTGCCCTGCTCGGTCTTTGCCTCATCGTACTCGCTGTTTTCAGAGAGATCTCCAAAAGACCTTGCCTCCTTTATCTGCTCAGCGACCTCTTTTTCCCTGACTGTCTGCAGATAGAGAAGCTCCTCCTTTAATTCCTCAAGACGTTTTGAACTCATTCTATATCTATTGGATTCTGCCATGTTAACCGCTCCTTGTATATTTAAGTCAAAATATTATAATAATTTTCCATTGTGTTGTCAAGTTCTCCAACCCCAGAGGCTCTATATTGTTTTATGACTAAATTAATTTGATTTTCATTTTAGTATTTGGCTCTAAAACCGTATTATATAGATAGAGCCGGAGGGAGGTGCTGCGATGCTGGATGATAAAAAAATTGTAGAACTGTTTTTTAAGCGTTCCGAGCAGGCAATACGGGAATTGGATTCTAAGTATGGGAAAACCTGTTACACGCTTGCTTTCAATATCGTGAATTGCAGGCGGGACGCAGAGGAATGTGTGAATGACGCTTATTTAGGCGCATGGAACGCAATCCCCCCGGCAAGGCCCATCCCATTGCTGCCCTACATTTTGAAAATTGTTCGGAACGTTTCCCTCAAAGCCTATTGGAGGAAGGAATCGTCAAAGCGAAACAGCACCTATACTGTCGCAATGGAGGAACTCGAAGCATGTATAGCAGATAAGAACAATGTGGAAGATATTATTGAAGCCAAAGAACTGGCGAGTACCATTGAGAGCTTTTTAGATACCCTGACCGTAAAGGAGCGGGTCATCTTCATGCGCCGCTACGCATATGTGGATACCTATTCGGATATAGCGAAGCGTGTTGGGATATCTGAAAAAAATGTGTCTGTCCGCCTCGCCCTTATCCGTAAAAAAATGAAGAAATATTTGATTGAAAGAGAGAGATTTATATGAACGCAAAACTATTTTCAAAAGCCATAGGTGAAATAAAAGATACGTACTATGAGGAAGCAGCGAATTACCGACGCGGAAAACCTGTATGGGTAAAATGGGGTTCTATAGCAGCTTGCCTTGCCGTTGTGGTTTTTACTGCCTTTTCTGTCCTCCCAGCCTATTTAGGCCAGCAGAGCACTATGGATGATCCCAATAAAACTGCTGTTAAAAACCCAGATAACGATACTCTGCCTACAACCGACAATCCCAATATCAGCATGGATAAAATAATTTTTAATGAAATTGCTGAACTATCAGATGCCGCCCGCAAAAAATGGTATGACCCGGAACTTTACGACACTATCACATGGGACAAAGACAAAATAATTGATTACTATGGGAACGACCCAACTTCCATGTATGTTCCAGACGGGCTAACTGCGGCGCCTGGAAATGGTACTGCAAGAGTTTTTGTCGATAAATACGGTAATGTTGTTGAGGATACTGTGTGGCTCGGCTTTTTCCATGACTACTACGAAGACGGCAGTCCCAAATTTACTGAAGATGTGGCGGCAGTCAATGGATTTTCTATCACAGCTTCAAAAATCGGCCTTTTGAATGATTGCTTATACATTCTGCCAGAAAACGAAGTGACAGCCTCTGACATTGGCGGTACGGCAGTCACCTTTGGATATCGTTCCATGCCCTATGGCCCTTATGATTCTGAAACACATGAACCGTCCGGCTATTATGATATGTATGTGGCCGAATTTGAGTATGACGGCATCGAATATCAGATCGTCGCAGAGCAAATGGAGGCCGAAGAAGTTGTGAAGGTTGTATCATCCATCATCTTTGGCAAAGATGTCACTGTTGGCAAGTAACTAGGATTGTAGAAATTGCCGGCTCACGGCAGAACAGAAATATATAAAATTTAAATATGTGATGTAATTGGCCTGCAAAGGATAATTCTTTGCAGGCCAATTTATGTATCTCTCCACTGCCTAGCCTCGATCCGCTGAGAGGTCGATAATCCGGTCCGCGATCCTGCCGGCAAGGAATCTATTGTGCGTGATGGCCAATATACCAATATCCCGTTTAGCCGCTTCCCTCAGCACCAGCTCCCATATCTGCGCCTGGCTTATTGTGTCGAGCATCGTGCTGATCTCGTCGCAGATAATAAACTCAGCCCCGCTCATAAGGGCCCTGGCTATGCAAAACCGCTGCATCTCGCCGCCGGACAGTTCCCTGGGAAAACGGTCAAGCCACGCCCGCTCGATGCCAAACTCATCCATCATATCCTCTTGTATGGCGCCGCTCTCCTCCAAAACGCGCCTCATCCTCCAGCGCGGATTCAATGCCTTCTCCGGATGCTGGAAAATAAGCTGTACCGGGCACACGCCTGACATTGGCAGCGGACGTCCATCAAGCAATATCTCTCCCCGCTCAGGCTTTAAATAACCGGCCAGCAGCATTGCCAGCGTAGTCTTTCCGTATCCGCTGGGCGCCAATATAACTAGGCACTCTCCCCTCTCCAAACTCAAGCTCTTATTCTCCAATACCCACGTTTTGTTACTTCCATAGCGGAAGGATACGTTTTTCGCCTCAAGAGCCATAAAAGCACCTCACCTCCCCGCCGCGTATCTGCCGCACCGGCGGAACATGCTCCATACACTCTGCTGTCCGCATCGGGCATCGCGGAGCAAACAGGCACCCCTTTGGAAGGTCCCCAGGGTACGGCTGGCTTCCAGGTATGGGACGGAAACTGTTTTGCGGAAGCGCCTCCCACAGTGCCTTTGAATATGGGTGTCTCAGGGCACGGGGTCCCTGCTTGAAATCTGAGGCGGGAGCTGTTTCCACCGTCGTTCCAGCGTAAAACACCGCCACCCTGTCCGCAAATTCAAATGCCAGGTCTATATCGTGTGTGATGAGTATTATGGCCCTGCCCTCCCGGGCCAGTTCCCTAAACATCGTAAGCGCCTGAAGGGACTGCTCAAGGCTCATCCCCGGCGTCGGCTCATCGGCGATGATCAGCTCAGCGCTGCTGAGCATGGCTGTAGATACGAGCACGCGTCTTGCCATGCCTCCGGACAGCTCAAATGGATAGAGGTTTTCTGTGTCATCTGGAAGACCAAGCCGTTTGAACACCCTGGTGCGCTCTGCCGTTTTAGCCTTATCGCGTCCACCTGTCTGGGAACGCACCTTCATCAGAGGATCTAGAAACTCCACGGACTGCGGCACAAGCGCGATCCCCCCGCCCCGGAGGTTTTTTTGAAGTTCAGGCGTCAGCTCCTGACCCTTATAGTGGATATGCCCGCTGAGAGAAGCGTTCGCTGGAAGCAGCCCCAGTACGGCAGATGCCAGAAGGCTCTTTCCGGAACCAGAGGCCCCGGCGACAGCTACTATCTCCCCTGGAGATACAGACAGGTATAGGTCTGAGATCACTTTGAGCTCCGTCTGTTCAAAACGGCTGTCATACATGCGAAAGGAAATCGATAGATCATGTATCTCCAATATGGTATTTTTATTCTGTTCCATACGTCTCCTTCACTCCTGAGCGCTGTAAGGATCGAGTATCATTTTAAGTTCATCTCCCAGTTTGTCCACCAACAGTACAAGCAGTACAAGGGCGGCGCCTGGCAGGACCGCCGGCCACCACATTCCAGCCGACAGGTATCTCATGCTCTCTGACAGTATTATCCCGATAGCCGGCTGTTCCGGTGGAAGGCCAAATCCCAGAAATGAGATAGACGCCTCATGGAGTATGGCATGTGGAAACATGAGAACCAGCCCTACAAGCAGCTGAGGGACAAGGTGCGGCAGCAGATGGTGAGCCAGTATCCACCTGTTGGATTTCCCCAGCTTTCGTGATATGGCCACATACTGCTGGGAGCGGAGCTGGAGCACCTCTCCGCGTATGAGCCTGGCTAGGCTGCACCAGTGAGTGGCGGCTATTCCTGCCAGAAGCCCGGTAAATCCTCTTCCCAGGGCAAAAGATATAAGGATAATAAGTATGGTATGCGGTACTCCCATCGTAAGGTCGATAAGCCAATTTATGAATCCGTCGATGCCCTTAATGCCCGTAGCTGCCGCCAGCCCCACGAGTATCGCAATAACTGCACTGACAGCCGAGGCCACAAGCCCCACTGTTATGCTCAATGAGAGCCCTTTTATGGTACGGGTGAACAGATCCCGTCCAAGTGAGTCTGTGCCAAATATATGTTCAAAAGACGGAGGTTCACCCGCCTCAAGAAAACTGCCTTCCACCGCCTCGTCGGGAATTGCGAGACCCAATACGTACATACAAATAAGTGCAGCGGCCGTCACAGCAGTTAATATCAAAAGGCGGGTTCTGCGGTTTAGTCTTTTCACTCTACCGCCTCCCTTACTCTCGGGTCGATTGCTGCGTACAGAAGGTCTGCAACCATATTCCCCACACAGACAAAGAGCGTGGAAAACAGCGTAATCCCCAAAAGAAGCGGAACATCAGAATTGAGGCCCGCCGCGGCGACAGCGCTACCCAGTCCCGGATAGCTGAACACATTTTCCGCCATGACTGAGCCCCCAAACAGCTCCGCAAATGAGGTAAACTGAAGCGTCACCGCCGGCATCAGGATATTCCTGATGCCGTGCCTGCGCAGTATATCCCAGTTTCCCTCTCCTCTGGCCCTGGCGAAGAGGACGTAGTCACTCTCCAGTACCTCCACAAGCTTCTGCCTTGTGTGCAGGGCTATGTTTGGAAATGACATGAGGCTCAGGGTGAATGCCGGCAATACAAGGTGATATAATCTCTGTCCAAATGTCACATCCCCGCTAAGAACGCCAATTGGGCTGGAGAACCCGATTGGGAACCAGCCAAGCCACACTGAAAAAACGAGAAGCAGTACGAGGCCCAGCCAAAAAGTGGGAACCGAACTTAAAATATAACATACTTTTTTCAGGAACCGGTCCAGGAATCTGCCGTGGCGCATCCCCATCAGACAGCCGATTGAAAATCCTATTATGCCAGATAGGAGCCATGAGCTCACCATCAGCGCCAAGGAGCTCAAAAAACGCTCACCTATGATGTCAGCTACGGGCCGGCGGTAAAGAGACGACACCCCCAAATCCCCGCGCAGCACATTTGTAAGCCAATTAATATAGCACTCCACTGGCGGCTCGCCGACCCCCCAATACTCCTCTATCTCCTCCCGCTGCTCCTGGGATATTGCAGTTCCCAGCCCCAGTATATACTGCTGTACTGGATCGATCGGCGAGAGCGTTACCAGGACAAACGCGATGATGCTCACGGCCAGCAGCAGTGACAATATTTTCATTCCGTTTTTTATAAGGGCGGAGCACAGGTTAAAGAATCTTCCTCTCATTGAACACCTCTTTGAGTATCGTACAATGCCCGGTTAAAGGCCGGTCAAAAGGCAGCCGCCGCGCAAAGTACGGCAGGCTGCCTGCAGTTTTGTCACATCCAGCTCCACTCATCCAGGTTCTGTATAAGCGGCAGGCCGTGTCCGTGACCATGTATAGGCTGTTCCCCTATGGATAGGCCGTCCCTCACAAACGTCACATGGTCCAAGTTTACTATCCAAACCCAGGGACACTCTCCACGCATCGAAGTCCCTGTCGTGCCGTCCCACTGCACATTACGCCAGTTCTCATTTGCCTCCTCGGTGGTAAGATCCGACATAGCGGCTTCCAGGTATCCGTCCGTCACGTCACTCATGTACCCTTCAGGATTGTAGAAGTCGTCAAGGAAAGCCCCCTGTGAGCGGTAGAGATAGTACGTCTCATTCGGGCTCGAGGAGCCCCACCCCATCATAACGGCCTCAGAGAACATACGCTGTGTGATATCGTCCCAGCTGGTGCCTTCCACGTTTATCTGTATGCCTATCTCCCTCACCTGCTCCGCAGCGGCCATAGCTACAGCCTGGCGAACCGAATCATCGGCGGGATACAGGCAGGAGAACTCGGCCTTCAGTCCGTCTTTCTCTAATATGCCGTCACCGTCGGTATCCTCCCATCCCGCGTTTGCTAGAAGCTCTCTGGCGTACTCCACATCTGTCTCGATCACGGTCTCAGGATTGTTCCATGGCATCCCGTCGTTTTCAGAGTAAGCCGGCCTGCCAAAGCCGTGCAGCACAGTGTCAACGACCAGCTGCCTGTCTATGGCGTAGGCGATAGCTTGACGTATCTCAATATTGCAGGTGACATTATTGCCGATAGGCGCGCCGCTTTCAGTGGTCTCACCTGTGTTCGGTACCATTGGCAACGTAAACCCACGGTTATCCGCGGAAGTGATGGCCTCCACGTGATATCCGTCCACCTCTATGTTCCCGAATGTGGCGGAGGAGTAGGCCACGTCAACCTCCCCGGCTCGTACAGCCGCCAGGGCCGCGTCCTCCGACATGAATACAATGGTTACACGCTTTATTGCCGGTGCTCCTCCATAGTAATCTTCATTTGCCTCAAAGATTATCTGTTCCTGTGGACGCCATTCAACAAATTTATATGGTCCCGACCCTATCGGGTCACGTCCATAGTCCTCGTCGTAGGCGTGCTCAGGCACTATCCCTATTGAGGCAAGCGTATTAAGGAAAATGGAGGTCGGCTGATTGAGAGTTATAACAACTGTGGACTCATCTGGCGCCACGGCGCTCTCCATATACGTTAAGTCAATAGAGCCCTGTGCCGCTTTCGCCGTCTCAAGGGTAAATGCCACGTCCGCGGCGGTGACCTTCTCACCGTCAGTGAAGTACGCATCATCGCGTATGGAGAACGTCCACACGAGCCCGTCATCAGACAGGCTGTATTCTGTGGCTAGGTCGTTTTCAAAAGTGAGCTCAGAGGTATAACTTACAAGTGTGCTCTGAACTATTGGTGAGTTGCCATGCCCCCACCCCTGGGTAGGATCAAGCGTCTCCGGCTCGGATCCAATGGCTATCACCACGGAGTCCCGATCCTCCTGTCCCAAGTTTTGTGTATTCCCTACTTCTCCACAGGCGGCCAGAGAAAACGCGAGTGTGACTGCTGTTAATAAAACCAGCACTCTTTTAAATGTCATATTCACACCTATAATTTAAAATCTTTTATCCACCATCGCCTCTGCTTCAATAAGCCCGATTCCTTTCTCTTCCGCGATCCTGGCGATGTCCTCATACTCATATTTGCGTCTCTCAACGCCGTATCCGGATGATACTTTTAGCCGTACCTGCCCGTAGGGCGTATCTACGTCTTCTATTCGCCTCGATAAGACATGGCGCACAAACTTATTCTCACGTATCCCGATAGTGCTGGTGTGGGCAAACATGGCGCTGATCACCGCCTCCTTGTCCTGCTCCCTGCACATGGCGTGGATGAGTAACCCAGGCCGGCTCTTCTTCATACCGATCGGAATAGTGTACACATCGAGGGCACCGGCGTCAAATATTCTGTCCATTGCGTATCCCACGGCTTCGCCTGTCATATCGTCCACGTTACAGGCAAGCTCCAAAATTTCCTCAGGCGCCTCGTCCGTCTCCCCCAGCATGGCCCGCACGCAGTTGGCCGCCTCAAAATCTTTTTTGCCCATGCCATATCCTATTGTCTTGACCCTCATCGCCGGCATGCTGCCGAATTTTGCGGCAAAGTGTTTTATCAGCGCTGCGCCAGTCGGTGTACAGAGCTCCCCTTCCATGCCTCCGCCATATGTGGGTACGTCCCTAAGTATAAACGCGGTTGCCGGCGCTGGAACCGGCAGGATACCATGGGCACACCTGACCTGTCCGTATCCTACATGTATCGGGGACACAACGACCTGTTCTGGCGCAACAGCGTCCATAAGCATGCAGACAGCCGTTATATCTGCCACAGCGTCGAGAGTACCCACCTCATGGAAATGTATATCCGTCACAGGCACGCCGTGGGCATGGCTCTCCGCCTGAGCTATAAGCTCGTAGACGGCCATTATGTCATCTTTCACCTTATCAGAAAGCGGAAGATGGCCGCGGACAATATGCTCTATGTCGTGCAGGCTGCTGTGGTGATGACTATGGGCGTGCTCATGGTCATCACCGTGTTCATGGTGGTGAGCGCCTTCATGTTCATGGTGATGGCCGCCGTCATGACTGTGGTGATGGTCATGACTCCCTTCCTCCTGTCCATTTACCATAACAGACAGATGTGTGCCGGTTATGCCGCACTTCACGGACGCCTCTCTTTTAAATTTCACGCCTGGTATTCCGAGGGCGTTGAGCCTCTCTATAAACGCGTCCTGGTCAGGCAGCAGTTCCAGCAGCGCTGCGGCCAGCATATCGCCGGCGGCGCCCATTCCGCAGTCTAAATACAATACTCGCATTTTCTTTTTCCTAACCTTTCATATGGTTTATCATGTTCGCCAGATATCCGGCTCCAAAGCCGTTATCGATGTTCACAACTGACACACCGCTGGCGCAGGAGTTCAGCATGGAGAGCAGTGCGGACAGCCCGCCAAATGACGCGCCATACCCTATACTTGTCGGGACAGCTATGACCGGGCAGTCCACAAGGCCGCCTATGACGCTGGCCAGAGCTCCCTCCATTCCGGCGATGGCGATGACCACGCTGGCGCTCATAAGGTCGTCTAGGTGCGAGAGCGTCCTGTGCAGTCCCGCAACCCCTACGTCATACAGCCTGACCACCTGGTTTCCAAGCACCTGGGCCGTGACTGCTGCCTCCTCCGCCACAGGTATGTCGCTTGTTCCCCCTGTAGCCACAACTATATTTCCAATGCCGTCTGGTGACGGCATCTCACCGATCACGCCGCACCTGGCATCCGAGTGATAGTGCAGCGTGTGAACCCTTCCCACAATTTCAGCGGCCTCGGATGAAAGCCGCGTGACGAGGATAGTGTCCTGTCCGTTTTCAATCATTACATTTGCGATTCCAATTATCTGCTCCGGTGTCTTTCCGGCGCCATAAATCACCTCAGCCGCTCCCTGCCTTACCTTCCTGTGCAGGTCAACTTTTGCATAGCCAATGTCCTCAAAGGGCTGCAGTTTCAGCTTCAATATCGCCTCATCAACTGGTACAGCGCCGTTTCTGACTCCCTCTAGCAATTCTCTAATGTCACTGTTCACCCTCGCACCTCCAAGTCAAGTGAAACTGTTTTAAAATACATTTTAAGCCTATTTAAGATCTCTGACCGATGTTCAAGCAGTCCAGGCATCTGGTCCTCGTGTAACTGTATCCTGGCATTTCCGTCTCCTGAGCGAACCCTGAAATCAGTAAATCCCAATGACGACATGTACTGCTCCGCTTCCTCAATGTCCTTCAATTTTTCCCTCGTTATACGCTCTCCTGTCTGGATCCTCGTTGCAAGGCAGGCATACGCAGGCTTGTCCCAGGTAAATAGTCCAGCCTCTCGTGATCGCCGCCGTATCTCCTCCTTTGTAAGACCACACTCCCTCAGGGGCGACAGGACCGACAGTTCTCCCAGGGCGCGCATCCCTGGCCTGTCACCTGCATCGTCGGATGCATTGGTACCATCAAGCAGAATTTCAAACCCATCGTCTTTGGCCGCATTGATTATACTCGTGAATATGGCCTTTTTACAGTAATAGCACCTGTCCGGCGGGTTCGCGCCGATATTCTCAAGCGTAATCACATCAACGTCAAGTACCTTTATCTCCATATCCAGCTCAGAAGCCAGGCGTTTGGCGTCTGCCAGTTCAAATCCAGGCTGAAACTCTGATTTCACATAATACGGTTGTACTTCCTCCGCATATTTTTTTGCCGCATACAGCAGATACGCAGAGTCGACGCCACCTGAAAACGCCACCGCGGCTCTTGGGTATCTTATAAAAAAATCCCGTAAATCCATAGTCCCTCCAGGCAAAAAAAAGAAAACACACAATTCCTCTTCAGAGGATCTGTGTGCTTTCTGAGCATACAATAAAAAACAGCTTTAGAATATCGTTTATATGGCGCTTCTGCACCAGCATGGCGGCTTCCTGCCGCAGATAGAATTATATTTCAATTAATCTTCAATGTCAATACCGGCTTCAGCCTATATGGAAGAACTCGCCCACCTTGCGCTGTCCACCTTTATCTCGTCAGGTGAAATACGTCCCAAAGTCAAAAGCCAGCTCATAAGCGTCTCCGCAGGATACCCATCCGGCAGCGTGCCCTTATATTTAGATGGGAAAGAAAACACCACGCTCTCCAAGGGCCTTCCCCCATAGATTCCTCCTGTTCCATCAATCACCACATACCCGCAGCTGCCAGAGAGAAAACACGGCGCCGCAGGAGGTGAGAAAAATACAGCCGCATCGTGATCCACTACCCGGTCCTTCCCGAGGTAAGTTGGAGAAACGCCGTGATATCCCGCGATGTCAAAGAGTGCCGCCGCAATACTTTCCGGCACCTCCATAGTCACATAACGAAAATTCTGGCATAGTGAGGCAAAGGCGCGCTTAACCCATCGATCCAGCCTTCCAGCGCAGATAAATGCCCTATCGCGGCTTTTTG
>CALXAF010000137.1 GCA_944386185.1 uncultured Oscillospiraceae bacterium | reverse complement strand
GCAGCCCCATATTAAGGTATTTCCACTGGGAAGTCAATAGGCTCAATCGCTGTCTCCCTTGACAATTAGGGCTTTTACATATAAAATAATTTAGCTTATATACTCAATATTCTTACATGATTTGGGGTTTTATCATGGCTAAAGATAAGAAAGTCGAACAGATCACAGACATGGACGTGGATTTCGCCCAATGGTTCACCGACGTGGTTGTGAAAGCCGAACTCATAGACTACTCCGGCATCAAGGGCTTTTACATCATGCGCCCGTACGGCTACTCCATATGGGAGAATATCCAGTCTGTGCTTGACAGGAAGTTCAAGGAGCTTGGGCATGAGAACGTGTCCATGCCCGTACTCATCCCTGAGAGCCTCCTTCAGAAAGAGAAAGACCATGTGGAGGGCTTTGCCCCGGAGGTGGCCTGGGTCACCTACGGGGGCAGCGAAAAGCTGCCGGAGCGGCTCTGCGTGCGCCCCACCTCTGAGACCTTGTTCTGTGACCACTGGCAGCATGTTGTGCACTCATGGCGCGATCTGCCAAAGCTCTATAACCAGTGGTGCTCCGTGCTCCGCTGGGAGAAAACAACCCGCCCGTTCCTGCGGGGCCGTGAGTTCCTGTGGCAAGAGGGGCACACCCTCCACCGCACCGCTGAGGAGGCCAAGGCCGAGACCGAGCAGATGCTTGAGGTGTATGCCGATCTCTGTATAAACTATCTGGCTATGCCGGTAGTCCGTGGCCGCAAGACCGACAAGGAGAAATTTGCCGGCGCCGAGGCCACCTATACTGTGGAGTGCATGATGCACGATAAAAAGGCTCTTCAGTCCGGCACAAGCCACTACTTTGGCGACGGCTTTGCCAGGGCCTTCGATATACAGTTCACCGATAAGGACAACACCTTAAAGTACCCGTTCCAGACCTCCTGGGGCGTATCCACCAGGATAATCGGCGGTATTATTATGACCCACGGTGACAACTCCGGCCTGGTGCTGCCGCCGAAAATTGCCCCTGTTCAGGTGGTGGTCATACCAGTGGCAACCCACAAGGAGGGTGTGCTGGAGGCCGCCCAGAAGCTCACTGATGAGCTGAAGGCCGCCGGCATAAGGGTGAAGCTGGACGATTCCGACCAGTCGCCCGGCTGGAAGTACGCCCAGCACGAGATGCGCGGCGTACCGCTTCGCCTGGAGCTTGGCCCAAGGGATATAGAGGCCGGTGTCTGTGTCGCCGCTAAGCGTACCGGCGGGGATAAAATCACACTGTCCCTTGACAATGTGGCCGAGTCTGTAAAGTCACTTCTTGATCAGGTTCACAACGAGCTTTATGAGAAGGCTGAGCGCAACCTCCGGGAGAACACCTTCGACGCCCACAGCGTGGAGGAGGCCCGGGAGCTTGCCGAAAAGGGCGGCTTCGTCCGCATGATGTGGTGTGGAGACGAGGCGTGCGAGATAAAGATGAAAGAACAGGCCGGCGTAACAAGCCGCTGCATCCCCTTTGAGCAGGAGCACATCGGCGACGTGTGCCCAGTCTGCGGAAAGCCTGCAAAGCACATGGTGGTCTGGGGCATCGCATATTAAAACCTTATAGCACAGAAGAGCGCGGCCTAAACCGCGCTCTCATTTTAATGATATCGGGAGATGGACATGGAGATTTACGATGACAACAGCTTTTTTGAGGCATACTCACAGATGGGCAGGAGCCAGCAGGGGCTCCGTGGCTCCGGCGAGTGGTGGCAGATGGAGAAGCTCATCCCACCCCTTGGCGGGAAGCGGGTGCTTGACCTGGGCTGCGGATACGGCTGGCACTGTGGATACGCCAGTGAACAGGGGGCCGAGACCATAGTGGGGATAGACCCCAGCGGTAAGATGCTCCAGAGGGCCCGTGAGCTAAACCCCGGCGATAACATAGAGTATGTACAGTCAGATGTTGAAACTTATACATATGTGGACGGATCCTTTGACGTGGTAATATCCAACCTGGCCCTCCACTATGTGGAGGATCTGGCTGCCACCTACGGGAATATATACAGGTGCCTTGTCCCCGGCGGCGTTTTCGTCATGAACATAGAGCATCCATCCTTCACCGGCAGCGTAAATGAGGACTGGGTATACGGCGATGAGGGGCGTCCCCTCTATTGGCCCATCGATAATTACTTCTACCCCGGTCCCCGCACGACCCGGTTCCTCGACCACGACGTGAGGAAGTTCCACCACACCTTGACACAGATTTTAAACGGCCTTCTTGAGACTGGCTTTGCCCTGACTGCCGTGGTGGAGGCACATCCCAGCCCCGAGGCTCTGGAGATACCCGGCATGGCAGACGAGATGCGCCGGCCAATGATGCTCCTTGTGCGGGCTGAGAAGCCCCAGCGCTGAACACATGATTTGACGGAGGTAAGAGCTATGAAAGCTGACATCTACTACTTTTCAGCCACCGGCAACTCCCTGACTACCGCGAACATGCTGGCGGAATATCTGGGCGACGGCTCCCGGTGCATACCCATAGCTTCCCTGCGGGACGCGGAGATTATTGACGTGACCGCCACCAATGTGGGCTTTGTTTTCCCGGTGTACTACGGGGACATGCCGTACATAGTGCGCCTGGCGGTGGAGCACATGGCATTTCACGGTACTGAGTATATTTTCAGCCTGTGTACATACCGCGGCCACATGGGTGATGTAGGCGGAAGACTGGATGCCCTTCTGAGGACGCGCGGTCAGAGCTTGTCTCTCTCCCTGGGTGTCTCCCTCCCAGGCAACAGCCGTATAAGCTCCCCTGAGGAAACCGAGGCCCTGCTTGCCGCCCAGAGGGAGAACGTGCGCGCCGCCAGCCGGCGCATCGCGGCCATGGAGAGAACCGACTGCTCCTGTGCTAAGGCGCTGGAACCCACCCTAGTCTCATACCCCCACAACTTCAGGGGCCTTACAGCGGACACGTGGTGCACCGGCTGCGGGGTGTGCGCCAGGATCTGCCCCATGGACAACATCAGGATATCCCGCGGCCAGGCCATAATAGGCGATAACTGCATCACCTGTCTCGCCTGCTTCCACTGGTGCCCTGTGGAGGCCATATACATGAGCCTGGACGAGTCCATCGCCCGCAGGGCGAAATACCGCCACCCGGACGTGTCCTCCTACAATATAGCGGCACAGAAGGTGGGGCAGGATGGCAAAGCATGAGTTTGGAATAATGCCCGACCCACCTGCGGAGGGCGTCTGGTATTCAGAGTATGTACCTGAGAAATACAGGTGCATATCGGTTGATGACGGGCTGATAGAGTCGCTGTGGTCCGGCAGTGCCCCGGAAGCGGTCCTGTCGGCTCCAACATATTACCAAACCCTCTCCCAGCCGGGACACGGGCTTGATTACACAGGAGTCACCCTCATACCTCCCTCCTCGCTGGACGCCTTCATCGGGTACTTTGAGAGCATCCCCCAGGCAGCGGAGCTCACCGCCCTTATGCATCGTGCCCGGAGGGCCGGGAAATTCCTGATACACTTCGGGATATAGCTTATCTGCGCTCCGGAACGAACCTACGGTTCTGTTCCGGAGCGCAGATATTTTTCATGTTCAGATCCGGAAGCCGAACTCAACTCCCCCTGGGACGTTCCTGGAGAACACTGTCCCGCCGTGGAGCTCCACTATCCCTTTTACTATGGAGAGGCCAAGCCCCGTGCCCCTGTCCGTGCGGGAGGCGCTCACACGGTAAAACGGCTCCCAGACGCGCGTCAGCGCCTCCTCATCCAGGGGCGCGGCGTCGTTATAGGCCGTAAACTGCGCGCCGCCGCCTGTGGCACTGGAGCAGTATACCTTAATGTTCCCATTTTGTAGGGCATACTTCACCGCGTTTGCCAGTATGTTCTCCACCGCCTCGCCTGTCCTGTCCCTGTCCGCCGATACAGGGCTGCTTTCTATATGTTCCTCCACCTCAAGTCC
>CALXAF010000136.1 GCA_944386185.1 uncultured Oscillospiraceae bacterium | reverse complement strand
AGATAAGCGGGATCGAACCGCTGACCTCTTGAATGCCATTCAAGCGCTCTCCCAGCTGAGCTATACCCCCGTATTTTGCACACTTTATTAACGCGAATGATATATTACCAGAAATAATAGGAAATGTCAACACCTCTTTTGATATTTTTTACGATATGCTTAAACACATGCCGGGTTATAACTGTACAATTCCGTTGAAACCGCTGACAGATCAATGCTTGACAACTTTCGATAAATAGCGTAAATTTATAATGTTTATTCATGGGCCTAGTATATTTATTTCCCGCCTGACTGCAGGACTGAAATGCCCTTGTCCCTGGGAACCTTCTGGCTCCTGGGGTTTTATTTTTGGAAGAAAGGACTTTTGCTGATGAAGCTGGCGTTTTCTACGATCGGATGCCCGGATTTTGACTGGGAGGATGTTTATTCACTTGCTAAGGATTTTGGATATGATGGTATCGAGGTGCGCGGGCTTGGCGCCGATATACACTCTGTAAAGGGCAATCCCTTTTCCGAGAAGCGTCTTGATAAGACCATCGATCAGCTGCGCGCTATGCGCCTGAGCATCTCCTGCCTGTCATCTGGCTGTGTACTAAAGTACAGGGACGACGCGGAGAAGAACTTTAAGATCCTTACCGAGTTCATTGAGATCGCGGAGAGGCTTGGCACACAGTATGTGAGAGTCCTGGGGGATGATGTACTGTTCCCCAACCCTGACGAGAGTGTAGACGACCAGGTGGTCATCGATGCGCTTAAATCGCTCGTGCCTGTCGCGCAGGCGCACGGAGTCACCATCCTGCTTGAGACTTTCGGCGTATACAGCGATTCCGCCAGGCTCGGCCGCGTGCTTGCCCAGGTTGAGAGTGATTTTGTCGGCGCGCTGTGGGATATAAACCACCCGTACAGGGTGTTTGGAGAGGCTCCTGAGACCACTGTCCAGAATCTGGGTGCCAGAATAATGTACGTCCATATGAAGGACTCACTGATGGAGGATGGAAAGATCACCTACCGCTTTCTGGGCGAGGGCGATCTGCCTATAGACGAGGTCATAAGCGCTCTCAGGTCGATAAACTACGAGGGATACGTGACCTTCGAGTGGATGAGGTCACAGGCCATCGGCGCGAGCACCGACCCGGGCATCGTGTTCCCGCACTGCATGCACTATCTGCGCCGTTATATCGGCACCGGCACCGCCTACCGTCCGCTCTTTAAAAACCGCGCCGGTACAGGCGAGTTCCCATGGGAGAAGGATACTCTCATCGACGAGACATTCCCCCAGGTGCTGGACAGGATCTGCGAGGAGTTCCCGGACCAGTACGCCTTCCGCTACACCACCTGTGATTATACGAGGACGTATACCCAGTTTAGGGAGGATGTGGACGAGTTTGCAAGGGCCCTGATAGCCCTGGGCGTACGGCAGGGATCCCATGTGGCCATATGGGCCACAAACGTCCCCCAGTGGTATATAACCTTCTGGGCGACAGTTAAAATTGGTGCAGTCCTTGTCACTGTGAATACGGCCTATAAAATACACGAGGCGGAATATCTGTTGCGTCAGTCCGACACCCACACCCTGGTCATGATCGACGGGTACAAGGACTCAGACTATGTGGGCATAATCAATGAGATCTGCCCGGAGCTGAAGGACAAGGATCCGGAGAAGCCGCTCTACTCAAAGCGTTTGCCTTTCCTGAGAAACGTCATCACCTGCGAGTCCCGTCAGCCAGGCTGCGTGCACTTTGACGACTGCAAAGACATAGCGAAGTCCGTGCCGATTGAGGAAGTTTACCGCAGGATGAACGCAATAAACAAAAACGACGTATGCAATATGCAGTACACCTCCGGTACAACCGGCTTCCCCAAGGGCGTCATGCTCACACACTACAATGTAGTTAACAACGGCAAATGTATAGGCGACTGCATGGATCTCTCCACCGCCGACAGGATGATGATACAGGTGCCGATGTTCCACTGCTTCGGCATGGTGCTTGCCATGACGGCCTGTATGACCCACGGCGTCACAATGAGCCCCATACCGGCTTTCTCCCCCTCCAAGGGCCTCGACTGCATAAATAAGGAGAAGATAACATGCTTCCACGGCGTGCCTACAATGTTCATTGCAATGCTGGAGCACCCCAACTTCCCCAATACAGACTTCTCATACATGCGTACCGGCATAATGGCCGGCTCCCCCTGTCCTGTCAAGGTGATGCAGGATGTGGTGGAGAAAATGCATATGACCGAGATCACCATAGTGTACGGACAGACCGAGTCCTCCCCGGGGTGCACTCAGAGCCGCGTCGACGACAGTGTGGAGCGCCGTGTCAACACCGTTGGCCGTCCGCTTCCGGGTGTCGAGTGCCGTATAGCCGACCCGGAGACTGGCGATACGCTGCCTGACGGCCAGATAGGCGAGTTCTGCGCCAGGGGCTATAACGTTATGAAGGGCTACTATAAGATGCCCACGGCCACAGCCGCAGTCATAGACAAGGACGGATGGCTCCACACCGGCGATCTTGCGATGCGTGACGATCAGGGGTACTTCAAGATAACAGGACGCCTCAAAGACATGATAATCCGCGGCGGAGAGAATATCTATCCAAAGGAGATAGAGGAATTCATATACACCCACCCGAAGGTGAGCGACGTTCAGGTCATCGGCGTTCCGGACGAGCAGTACGGCGAGGAGATCATGGCCTATGTGATCCTGAAAGATGACGAGACCATGACTGAGGATGAGCTGAAAGCTTTCGTAAGGGATCATATGGCAAAGCACAAGGTGCCTAGGTACATTGCCTTTGTGGATGAATTCCCGATGAATGCCGCCGGCAAGATACTCAAGTACAAGATGCGCGAGATGGCGATCGAGAACTTGGGCCTGCAAAAGGCCAGCTCCATAGAGACGGCATGATCTGATATAAGCAGAAAGAAAGAGAGCGGCGTATATTGCCGCTCTCTTTTCCTATCCCTGTGAGAGTTCCTTTATAAAATAATACTGCCTGTAGTCCTTAAAGCATGGATCGACAACAAACAACTCCCTGTAGCCCATTGACCGGTAAAAATCAGGAGCCTGGAAGCTATAGGTATTGAGCAGTATACGCTTCATACCGTCGCGTCTGGCTGCATCCTCCATATGTTGGAGGAGCACCCGTCCGTAGCCGTGCTTTCTGAACTTCTCCTTTACGCAGAGGAAGTCCACTTCAACGGTGTCGAAAACAGACTCGGCCACTATCCCTGCGGCCAGCTCGCCATCCTCCTCTATATGGTAACTGTAGTCTTTTGATTCAGACATGAAGCTCACATTATAGTCTCGGATCATCTGATGGATCTTTTCATTATCCTCAGGCAAGTTCTCTCTGATCTCCATAGCGGTCACTGTATCGGTTCAAAGTCCGCCGCACCATGCTTGCAGAGCGGACATACAAAGTCCTCGGGCAGCTCATCGCCCTCATAGATATAACCGCAAACCTTGCAGACAAAGCCCTTTTTGCCCTCGGTCTGAGGCTTTGGTTTAACATTCTCCTGGTAGTAGGTATACGTCATGGTGTCCTTATCGCTCATGACGCGGGCCTCTGTTACAGAACATATGAACATACCGTGGGAACCCAGGTCAACGTACTGCTCCACCTTCAGGGAGATGACTGCGTTGATATACTTCGGCAGGATGCGCAGGCCGTTATCCGACCTGACCTCACTCCACCCCTGGAACTTATCCACAGCTCTGCCGCTGCGGAATCCGAAGTCCTCAAAAACAGAGAAAGGGGCTTCAACTGAGAGGCAGTTTACATTCATTATGCCTGTCTGCTGTATAACATGGTGGGAGTAATTTGCCTTGTTTATATTTACGGCCACCCTGTTTGGGTTATCTGATACCTGAGTCACGGTGTTGACTATCAGGCCGTTATCCCGCTTTCCGTCGTTGGAGGTCACCACATATAGGCCGTAACCTATGCGGAACAGGGCGCTCATGTCGTTCTTGTTTGCCGCATCAGGCGACTGGGCTATATACTCGCGGCACAGCTCCTCAGCCATTGCCTCCAACTCATCCATGTTCTGGCCGTTTACAGCGGAGAGTATCTTTACAGTCGCAGTAAGCCACGTTATTTTCCTGCTGTCTGCAAGCATATTCTTCATAACCTTGGCTGCCAGGGGCGCCCAGGAACCGTTCTCAATAAGCCCGATCGTCCTGTTCTGGTAATTGCGCTCAGTCAGATGCTCTATAAAATCACGCATGGGAGGGAAGATACCGGCGTTGTACGTGGTCGTAGCCAGGACCAGCTTGCCATATCTAAATGCGTTCTCAACGGCCTTGGACATATCCTCGCGGGCCAGATCGCACACCACAACCTCTGGACAGCCCTTGGCGCGCAGCTTCTCTGCAAGTATATCCACCGCCTTTTTGGTGTGTCCATAGACGGAGGTGTAGGCTATCATTATTCCCTCTGTCTCCACGGCATAGGAGGACCAGATGTTGTACTTCTCCAGATAGTGCCCCAAATTGTCCTTCAGTACCGGACCGTGAAGCGGGCAGATCATGGAAATGTCCAGTGTGGAGGCAGCCTTCAACAGTGCCTGTACCTGTGAGCCATACTTGCCAACAATGCCTATATAGTAGCGGCGCGCCTCGTCGTCCCAGGGCTCGTCCACATCGAGAGCGCCGAACTTTCCAAAGCCGTCGGCGGAGAAGAGTACCTTCTCGCTGCTCTCATACGTGACCATTACCTCAGGCCAGTGCACCATCGGCGCGTAGACGAAGTTCAGAGTGTGGCTTCCCAGCGGGAGAGATCCACCGTTTTCCGCCACCAGCTTGTGCCCATCCAGATCCATGTCGAAGTAGTTGTCCATCATGGTGAAGGCTTTCTGGGTGGCGACAATAGTTGTCTCCGGATACGTATTCATAAAATTCTGGATATTGGCCGCGTGGTCCGGCTCCATATGCTGTACAATCAGATAATCCGGACGGCGGCCGTCAAGGGCGTTAGCCACATTGTCAAGCCACTGGTGCGTAAAGTGTATGTCCACCGTGTCCATGATCGCCACTTTGTCATCCAATATCACATATGAGTTGTAAGACATCCCGTTTGGAACTCTGTACTGCCCCTCGAAGAGGTCCACTTGATGGTCGTTGACCCCAATATAACGAATGGTGTCCGTGACAGATTGCATAAGTAATTTCCTCCGTTTATATTAAAGTTCGTGACTTGAAAATTCACCACAGTTATTATAGCAAAAAGGTCAGTGGCGGGGAAGAGAAAATTCTTTTTTTCTCATCTCCGTCACTGGCCATCTTCATCAATGCCACCTCAGGCCGCCGGCGCATCGTCCCTGGTTATGTCAAGCCCCCGCTCTCCAAGCTCCAGAGTCCCATCCCGAAGCGAGATAAACGGTGAAAATACGGCTGTCTCACCGTCATATGTCAGTTCCGCCGTTATATCAGTGAATATGTCGCTGGCGTTGCACTGGATTATAAGCGGCTCACAGGAGGGATCTTCAAATACAAGAGTACGCTCATCCGTCTCCACATCATTAATATATAGGCGCAGGGCGGTGCCCTGATGCCTTGGGATGAGCAGGTAGAAATCCCCGCCTGATACATAATGCGTTGGCAGTTCATCAGAGTCAAGATACAGCTGGACGTAGTATTCAAGATCGTCGATCTGCTGGTATCCCAGATATGCGGCGGCGTAGAGTTCGTCTCCCTGAAAGTCTATATTCTCCAGCCGGCTCGCCTCAGGTTCTTCCGAGCCCCCACTGTTCTGTGGCAGATCCGGTTCCTGCCCGCTGCACCCGGCGAGCAGCGAGAGCATCAGCACAAGGCATATGGCAATTTTCTTCATAGGATTATCACTCCCCCTGGCCGTATTTTCCCCTATTTATTTGAGTATATCAAAGGATATATAAAAAGAAAAGTATTATGTACGTATAATGATACATGTGTTAAATGAAAATATCTGCAACAGACACTGCAGAAGAAAAATAAGCTGAACTCCGAACACAGATCGCGTCCAGGCTCAGCTTAGTGAGTTGTGGTGACGAAAAAATACCCGTGGTGTTGAATTGAAACAAAACCGAGGCCCGGCGAAGCGGGTCGCGGTTGGAAAGGAGGAGCAAGGGAGCGGGCGGATGACGTCTTTTTTGCCGTAGGCATAAAAAGACGTCGGAGCAAAGCGGACTTTGCTCCGACGTGGGAAGCATTGACAAAAAAGATACCACATTAAAAATATAGCTTTGGGATTAAAAATGAATTCATTTCAACCTTATTTAAGGGTCACGTTAGCTAAAAAGAGTAAGCCTTGGAAAATTTATTTCATATGATACGTCTTTTCCTCAATAAAAAACAAGGGATCGCCATTCTTTTCAAAGCCGTCTTGCTTCATTCCAAGTTTTTTCATTACTTTATATGACGCTATGTTGTCTTTATTACAACCGCCATTTACAAAGGGCACCTTTGCTTCGTCAAAGGCATACGACAGAAGCCGTTCGGCGCATTGTGTCGCATATCCCCTGTTTCTATAAGCAGGATCTATCGAGTAAAAAATATGCAGCTTTCCAGCACTTGTTCCATCAAGTCCACACCACCCGATAATACTACTTTGGTGTTTTTTTAAACGGCAAGGCAGAGATGGTATATACATCCAGTTTTGTTCTTTTTATGATTATTTTGCATGTACTCAATAGCCTTTTGGGCTTCTTCTGCCGAAATAGTGCCTTGCTCAAACTTCCACATGCGTGCGACCTCGTCAATATCTTCGCCATTCACGGTTCTTAAACACAAATCTTTGGTGTATAACTCCATCTTTCATCCATCTTCATATAATTTATTTATTATATAAAAATCAAAGGGTGCACACCTCTGTATATTTTGTGACAACAGCACTTAAATTGCTCGATATATCTTCACTTCCATTAAGTCTTAAAACCGGACATCTTAAAGATTTTGCCCATTCATTATGCACAACAAAACTTGTGGAACCACCACCGGTATCGTAAGCAGCTACATCAGCCAAAAAACGCCGGTGTTCATCATACATATCTCCACCCTCTAAAATTCTATCTCCAAATTCTTCATATTCCCTTTGATGAACTCTCGCGATGCGCACTTTTGTGGGCGCTGTTAAATACACGGCAAGAGCAAAGAATGGATCAAAATGCTCGTGAAAGCTATCCATAGACCCTGCCATCACAAAATGATCGGTCTGCGAGATGGCATCCATAAGATTACTGATTCTTTCTGTACGTGAGTACAAAAGGGAAAAAGGAATTTCTGTATCTTTTCGCCAGATGTAGTCATCAATATCTACGAATAAGAAATCCAGTTGCTGAGCGACCATTCTTCCGAGCGTTGTTTTTCCTGAACCTGCCGGTCCGAAGATCATGATTCCCCTTTTCAACATCGTCCCTCCCCGTCTTGGC
>CALXAF010000135.1 GCA_944386185.1 uncultured Oscillospiraceae bacterium | reverse complement strand
GTATGTCCATCAGCCGCCGTCTGGCTGTCTCCATGTCCCCCTGGGCTAGCTTGTTGAGTTCTTCCCAGGAGAATATCACGTTGTAGCCGTCGACAAGCACGTATTCAGGCCCATCCGGAACGGGTTTTGCCAGTTTTCTCGGCGCGTCCCCACTCTCCTGGCGCTTTTTTATAGGTCGAATTGCCTTGACCGGCTCTCTCCTGATAGTACCGTATGTCCTCTCAAAGATGGCCATAAGCTCCTTGTCAGCAGCCACTGTCCTTCGATACGCCTCTGCCACAGCCTCTGGCGTATCTACGCCAGCCCCGTACTCTAAGGAGGCGTTTCGCTCAACACGTGCATTCCTCTCAAGGACACTGGCTATATGCATATGGTTGTACACCTTGTCCCATTTTACAAGTACCCCGGCGCCATGGCTGCAGAATATGGAATCTCCTGTGTTCTCTGTATCGCCGTCTATATCGTACCCTACAGCCTCCATGACCTCTTCAGTGTTATGACATGGGGCGTATCCGCATGGAACACACGTTATTCTCCCGCGCCCACGCGTGTATCCTGTCACCTCCCGGGAGTATCCGCGCAGCGCCGTCACCGGCGCCCTGCCGGAGATTATCGTCATCTTGCCGTCAGTTTCAGGCGGCTCAAAGTCAGCATATAGCCTCGGCATATCGGCAAGCGCTTTCCCCACATTCTCCTGGGGCAGGCTGAGAGTAAACTCGTACCAGGGCTCCAGAAGGACACACTCCCCAGCAGACTGGGCTTCACGCAGCCCCTGCCTCACCGCCCTGTAGGTAGCTTGACGAAAATCTCCGCCCTCTGTGTGCTTTGGATGCGCTCTCCCAGCCGCAAGGGTTATTTTTACATCTGTGAGCGGTGAGCCTGTCAGTGGGCCCAGGTGTGTCTTCTCCGCTATGTGCGTCATTATGAGCCTCTGCCAATTTGACGCCAGCGAATCCTCACGGCATACAATGCCTATCTGGATCCCGCTTCCAGGCGCGCCGGGCTCTAAAATCAGATGGACTTCCGCGTAGTGGCGAAGAGGCTCATAGTGTCCCACGCCCTCTACTTTTACTCTTATCGTCTCTTTATATAAGACTCCGCCCTCGTCAAATCCAACCTTTAATCCGAATCGGCGTTCAATTATGCCCCCCAATATTTCAAGCTGTACTTCACCCATAAGCTGGATGTATATCTCCCCGAGCCTGCCGTCCCAAACAACATGCAGCATCGGTTCCTCCTGTTCCAGTTCCCGGAGCTGACGAAGCACAGTATTTTTATCACAGCCCTTCGGCAGAACAGCCCTATAGCGCATCACAGGCTCCAACACAGGTGCCGCGGCATCCGGTTCAAACCCGAGTCCCTGTCCAGGGTATGTATCGGCAAGGCCGGTCACTGCGCACACAGTGCCTGGCAAAGCCGTACCTATGAGCTCGGCCTTCTCTCCGGAGTATAGCCTTATCTGGTCCACCTTGCCGCGCCAGGATCTTCTCGCGTCTGACCGGGACTCAAGCTCCGCCTTTACTCTCAGCTCACCTCCCGTGACCTTGAGCCATGTAAGGCGTGCCCCATCATCAGACCGCGTTATTTTAAAAACCCGTGCCCCGAACTCCTTGTTTTCCGGGATCGGTCTTGTGAGCCTTGAGAGAGACCCAAGGATATCATCAACTCCATCAAGCTTCAGAGCGGAGCCGAAAAAGCATGGTATCAGCTCCCTTTTCACAATGGCTTTTGAGAGCTGGTCGTCCGTGGGATGCCCGCCATCTGTGATAATGTCCAACAGCTCCTCATTACACATGGCAAGATCATCGGCGCTGTTTGGATCTTTAATGTCCACACACCCGGCACCAAAACGCTGCCTCAGCTCGTGGAGTCGCAGCTGTCTGTCTGCCCCCGCCAGGTCCATCTTATTGACAAAAACAAATGTAGGTATCTTATAGCGCTCCAGCAGGTGCCAGAGCGTCTCTGTATGGCTCTGTATGCCGTCAGTGCCGCTAATAAGCAGGATCGCATAGTCCATTACCTGCAGCGCCCGCTCAGCCTCAGCGGAAAAGTCCACGTGTCCCGGAGTATCAAGCAGTGTGAGCTGCGCCTCTGGCAGCTTCAATACAGCCTGTTTTGAAAATATAGTTATACCACGCGCTCTCTCCAGAGTGTCAGTATCCAGGAAGGCATCCCGATGGTCAACCCTGCCCAGCTTGCGAATCGCCCCTGCGCGATATAAGAGCGCTTCACTCAGCGTTGTCTTTCCTGAGTCCACATGGGCAAGTATACCTATTACCAGCCGTTTCATACCACGATTTCCTTCCTGTTTACTGGGCTTCTTATTACGAAAATGCTTTTCAAAGATAAGTATTCATATTATAACCTCTATCCCCATATTTCGCAATGACTCCAGCAAAGCTCCAGCATATTGATGTGTTCCTCCATTTATGTTATATTTATGACACTGTAACAGTAAACTCAGGAGGGACACTTATGAGAAAAAACGATCTCGCGCCAATACTGGCACTTTCATGTCTTATAATGGCCATATGGTCGAAAGGGAAAACAATATTAGGTATGATAACAAAGATAGTATATACCGCCGCGGCCCTGACATTTATTCTGTCATTTCTGATGGAGTTGGGGGTAATCAAGCCGAAAGCTGGTGGCCGCACAGATGAGTGAGATTAGAGACATTTCCCTTGCGCCGTCAGGTGAAAAAAAGATACAGTGGGCTGCAAGATATATGCCGCTGCTGCAGAGCATACGTGAAGATTTTATCAAACTTCGGCCTTTCGAGGGAATAAAGATAGCGGCATCCCTGCACCTTGAGGCAAAATCTGCTTTTTTGTGCCGTGTACTAATTGACGGCGGCGCCGACCTGCGGGTCACCGGATGTAACCCGCTGTCCACTCAGGACGATGTGGTGGCTGCTTTGGTCAAAGGCGGTGCTGACGTCTACTCCTGGTACGACTGTACGCCTGATGAGTACACAGCCCATCTCAGGCGTGCCCTTGAGTTTGGGCCAAACATTATTATTGACGACGGCGGCGACTTGGTGAGCATGATACACAAGGATATGCCGGAGTTGATTCCAAATATTATAGGCGGCTGTGAGGAGACTACGACGGGGATTATACGCCTAAAAGCAATGGAGAGGGATGGCGTCCTTCAATTTCCAATGCTCACTGTCAACGACGCACGCTGCAAGCATTTCTTCGACAACCGCTATGGTACCGGTCAGTCGGTCTGGGATGGCATAAACCGTGCTACGAATCTGGTCGTGGCAGGGAAAAATGTAGTAGTCGCCGGATACGGATGGTGCGGACGGGGTATCGCCATGCGTGCCAAGGGCCTTGGAGCCCGGGTCACAGTAACGGAGATCGACCCGGTAAAGGCGCTTGAGGCCATGATGGATGGTTTCTCTGTTAAGACAATGGAGGAAGCTGCCCCTGAGGGTGATATATTTGTAACCGCAACAGGCTGTACAAAGGTCATAACTGAGCGTCACTTCAGCAAGATGCGGGATGGAGCGATCCTCTGCAACGGCGGCCATTTCAATGTTGAAGTTGATGTGGACTGGCTGGAAAAACACTCCATATCTACTTGTGAGGGACGTACCAGCGTAACACGCGGGTATACACTTAAAAACGGTAAGACCCTCTTTGTGTTGGCGGAAGGACGGCTTGTAAATCTGGCCTCAGGTGACGGACATCCGGTGGAGATAATGGATATGAGTTTTGCAATCCAGGCACTGGCCGCCAAATACCTGGCTGATAATCGTGACAGCCTCCCCACCGCCGTCATACCTATCCCTGACCATATAGACTATGACGTGGCCAGGCGCAAGCTCGCGGCCTGTGGCATGCAGATAGACCAGCTGACAGAAGAGCAGCGCCTTTATCTTGAGAGCTGGGCTATATAGAGTCTCAATTTCAACAAAGTTCTGCTTTGCTTATTCCATAATCATGCCTGATCTTACTAGATGAATTTGATCAAGGATGAAACGAAATATGGAAGCTAAAACAGCACAGAATGTTCTCCAGGGCGTTGTGGCCTCAGTAATTATTATCCTATATATCCTGGCAGGTAAACTTATTGGGGACATCGCAACCACGTACTCCAGAAGCGTCTCAAGCAGCCATATAGTTGTTATCTGGGAGATATTATACTGTTTAATAGGGGCAATTTTGATACGCTGCTGGTTTTTCTTGACTCATGAAAAGTGTCGTCAGTCCATATGGAGTCTCAAT
>CALXAF010000134.1 GCA_944386185.1 uncultured Oscillospiraceae bacterium | reverse complement strand
TGGACATGGTCGAGAATTCTGCAGACAAGAAGGCCAGGACTGAGAATTTTATAACCAGGTTCGCCAGATGGTACACGCCTGTCGTTGTTATATGTGCACTTCTGCTTGCAGTTATACCACCTCTGGCATTTAATGGACAGTGGAATGACTGGATACACAGGGCGCTGTCGTTCCTTGTTGTATCCTGCCCCTGCGCGCTGGTGATATCTGTACCTCTCTCATTCTTCGGAGGCATAGGCGGTGCGGCAAAACACGGCATACTTGTAAAGGGTTCTAACTATCTTGAGACGATCTCAAAGGCCACAACTGTCGTATTTGATAAGACAGGCACCCTCACAAAAGGCACATTCACCGTCACCTCTATAAACCCGAACGGCGTTACGGAGGATGAACTGCTCAGGTGGGCCGCCATAGCGGAGTCCTGTTCCAGCCACCCCATCGCCCGGGCGATCGAGAGCGCCTGGGACGGTAGTATCGATACTGACAAGCTTGAGGTTGAGGAACGTGCTGGAATGGGAGTCAGCGTACGGGATGGAAAACATGTTGTGCTTGCCGGCAACGGAAGACTTATGGAGTCTGAGGGTATAGAGTGGACGCCCTGCGATAAGATAGGTACGGTCGTATATGTAGCGCTTGATGGGGAGTTTATAGGTTCGATACTGATATCAGACCAGGTGAAACAGGACTCCGCCCAGGCGATAGACCGCCTGCACAAGCTTGGCGTGACAAAAATTGCGATGCTCACAGGCGACCGCAAGGAGACGGCGATGGCGGTAGGCCGTGGGCTGGGAGTAGATGAGATATTGAGCCAGCTGATGCCGGGGGATAAGGTGGATGCTGTGGAGCGCCTTATGGACAAGAGCTCCGGAGCCCTGGTATTTGTGGGTGATGGGATTAACGACGCGCCGGTGCTCACGCGGGCAGACGTGGGAGTGGCTATGGGAGCACTTGGTTCAGACGCGGCAATTGAGGCAGCCGACATAGTGTTAATGGACGATAAGCCCTCACGCCTTGCCGAGACAATACGCATAGCCAGAAAGACCATGGGCATTGTGTGGCAGAACATAGTGTTCGCACTGGCGGTCAAAGCTGTGGTGCTTATCCTCAGTGCTTTCAACATAACGGGTATGTGGATGGCTGTGTTTGCGGACGTGGGAGTCACGGTGATTGCCATCATCAACGCCATGAGAGCCATGAGGGTGGAAAAGATATAGTATGGTATGCAAAAACCCGGAGCTTCAATTTGAAGCTCCGGGTTTTTAATTGTAACAGAGCCCCTCACTTTTTCTCGTTTTCGTCCTTTTCCAAGTAGTTTATCAAAAGCTCTTGGAGCAGTTCATCCCGGTCTATACGACAGATGAGGCTGCGGGCGTTATTGTAGTTAGTTATATAAGTGGGGTCTTCGGACAGGATATAGCCTACGATCTGATTGATGGGGTTATATCCTTTTAATTTGAGGGAGTCGTAGACCGAAGAGAGGATCTCCCTGGTGCCTAATTTCTTGTCTACTACGTCAAATTTGCGTGTGTAATCCTGCATATCCATGTCCTTGTCCCTCCTTTACACAAGATATGGCTTCACGCTGAATATAGCTTAATTATACCAAAAAAAATCATAGTGTAAAGAAAAAAGTATTTAATATAGTATTAAATTACAAAACTCTTATATTTTATGGGAAATGATAGAAATTATACCGCTATACAACTACTCCGTTTTGTATATTGAAGATGATGTACTTCCTTCTGCCGATATTGCGAGTGGAAGCGGAACGGAAACAACTGACCAGCGGGAATGGGGATGATGGCGAATATGGCAGAGCCAAAAGGCAGGAATCATTGCCGACGATAGAAATTAAGGCGCCGGATATGCCTGCGGCCTCACCTTGGAGACATGGGTCTGAAAAGAGAGAGGCAGGGTCATCAATCCCCTGCCAGCCGCCTGTGGGAGGGGGGCGCTGTGAGGGTGGGTTCACAGAATCCTCGCTGTTGTTGGGAGATGGTTTACTTTCTGCTTCTGACGCAACAGCTCCCTCTGGGCTGGAAGTTTCCGTGCTTTCCGAATCGGTCTTGACGGCAAAGGAGCTTATATCAGCATCTACAGGGACAATGAGACAACGGTGTATGCTATCCAGGCCCACATCATGAAGGGATCTGAGGGATATATTCTTCCGCAGATACATTCCATCTCCTCTTGGTGCCGGAATACCGATGGAGGCGGCTGAGGAAGTGCCGACGCATATGAGCCTTGATACGTCAAAATGTTTGTCGCCAACGAATTCGAATGTGTAGGAACGACCCTGCTGAATCACATCGAGCGTACCTGCAGATTCGTCATTCATGGTAACTTGGTATGAGCCGGGAATTGGCATAGGTGAGCCTCCTTGAAAGTTAGAAGTCCAGGCATTTCATTAAATGATATGCCTGGACTTCTATGTATATTAATGGTTTTTAAAATTTTGGAGATCACTCTATAGTATAGTCGCCCCGTATGAGGACTTTAGCGTTTGTCTCCGCCTCAATACCGTTATTTACTATAGTGACCATGTACATGTGGTTAGTTTCCAGCTCTGTGCCGGCGGAGGTCACGCTGCTGCCGGTAGTCTCGTCAATGAGCCTGGGTGAATCAGGACCGGCGGACACCACAGTGCCAATACGCGGCATTATCTCCGTCCCGACAGAACAGGAGAGTATATCACCGGCCTCCAGGGTTATAACGGAAAAAGTATCTGTGCCGACTGTACCGCCGCTCTGAGAGATAAGATCCTGAAACTCCTCTGTAAGCTCCTGTTCCTTGGCGGCGAGGCTGCTCTCAAGCTCATCCAATATCTCGGGAGTCAGCCTGTCCTCCAGGTAACTGAGCGTTACCAGAGGGTCGGACTCGGTACCGTAGTTAGTAACAGCCAGCGTAGTGAGGCTCGCCGCAGCGGCCACAACGATAAGCACTACGACCGCCAGAAAGGTTCTCTTCTTTTTTGTCATCTTATGTACCTCCTGTGAATTGGCGCCGGAGCCAGACTGGGCATCGGGGAGTTATCCCCGATGCCATATCAATGCAGTCCAAAGCTCACAGCCAGGGCGTCATCCACCTTGTTCATGAGCTTTTCGTCCACTCGGCCCATACGCTCTTTGAGCCGGCGCTTGTCGATGGTGCGGATCTGCTCTAAAAGCACCACCGAGTCTTTGGTGAGGCCAAAGGATTTGGCCTCTAACTCTATGTGAGTGGGCAGCCGCGCCTTTCCTATCTGTGAAGTGATCGCGGCCGCGATCACTGTTGGGCTGTGCTTATTACCAGTGTCATTTTGGACAATAAGTACAGGCCGCATGCCTCCCTGTTCACTGCCAACGACCGGGCTCAGGTCGGCGTAATAGATGTCGCCACGTTTGACTCCGCTAAGCACAAAGCTTCACTCTCCGACGAAATTATAGTCACCCTGATTACTGAAGTGTTATGTAACCGGGCTACTATAATTCTTTCACAAAGCAAAACAAAATATACCCACGGAAAAATTATTCGCGGGCACATAAGTCCCGAGGGTAACTCCCTCGACACATTATATGCCTTTCTCCCCATCGCTGACACCGGAGTATACCCTGGGTACGCGCTTGGATACTGAGCACATCAGTTCATACGGTATAGTCCCTGCCCTGCGTGCAAGTTCGTTTAAATCATTTTCCGGTCCGAAGATCTCCACCAGGCTGTCTATATTCACCTGGGGCTTATCCGTAAGGTCCACCATACACATATCCATGCATATGCGTCCGACCTGTGGAATGGAACAACCCTCTGAGTAGAAAGAACAGTTATCTGAAAGACACCTGAACAGGCCGTCGGCGTAGCCTATTGGCAGGACCCCGATCCTCTCACGCCTAGAGGTGGTGTAAATGCCGCCGTAGCTGATTCTGGTACCCTTGTCATGGATCTTTATGGTACTCACATGTGTCATAAGCTTCATACATGGCCGGAGTCCCAGGCGCCCGCCATCTCCGTAGCCATAGAGCAGCAGTCCCGGACGGACCATGTCGAGGGCAGTCTCTTTATAGTTTAACACAGCTCCGCTGTTTGCGCAATGGCGGATGGGAAAAGTTAACCCACCTTCTTTTTCCAGAGCTTCGATCATCCCCATGAAAAGGGAAAACTGCCCTTTTGTGTACACCTGGCTGTAGGCGTCGGGCTCGTCCGACACAGCAAAGTGGGTATATATCCCCTCGGGGTACAGGTTTGGAAGTGAACAGGAGCGGAGGATATTTTCAACTCCGCTCTCAAAATGCTCCCCAGCGCACAGAAAACCGAGACGTGACATGCCAGTATCAAGCTTTATGTGTATTTTAAGGGTGCCGCCGTGCGCTGCGGCAGACTGGGAGTATTCAAGGGCCTTGGCCTCGCAGGTGACTGTCTGGGTAAGGTCATGCTCTATAAGCATGGGGACAAATTCGGCCGGTGTGTGTCCGAGTATCAGGATAGGCATGGTGATACCGGCCTGACGGAGCTCCATGGCCTCATCGAGGCAGGAGACCGCCAGGTAATCGGCACCGGCGCGCTGGAGAGTTTTAGATACCGGCACAGCGCCGTGGCCGTAGGCGTCAGCCTTCACCACGCCGAGAAATTTGCATCCGTCAGGCAGGGTGGATTTGATAGTCCTGTAGTTGTGTTCTATGTTTCCCAGGTCTATTTGGGCCCAGGTCCTCTTTTGCAGATCCATTTTGGGTTTTGCCTCCGATCTTTTATTGAGCGGTAATATTGAAGAAATCGCAGTATATCACAGTGTATCCCTGATGGGATATCTCGCTGTGAATAGGAAGCCCGGCCTCATCGTCAAACCAGGCAACAAGTTCAGTATCATCAGAGAGGGTAAAAGCCGCCCTGAGGCAGGAGGTACCCTCCCAGTCCTCGCTGGAAACCTCAAATGCCATACCCTCTCTAAAGGCCGAGAGCATGGCGGGCAGACAATCCGCCGGTGACAGGCCGTCTGGAAGTATCTCGCCCGTGTATATTCTGGCTCCGTCGTAGGATATAGAGGTAGAACCATCCTCTATATCCAACTGTGCCCCCGCCACGCTTTCGGGCTCTATGATGGTTATGGTGCCGTTTTCACTGTCTCCTTGGTAGTTGAGCCGGAAGTCGTATACACGCTCGCCGTAGTCGGACCTGACCGATGCGACAAGGGAAAACTGCTGGACTGAAGATAGATCGTCCTGTATTTCCTGGAGCCTCTCCTTGGGGGCAGGAGCGCCAGAGCAGCTCACAAGTGAGGAGAGCGCCAGGGCTGTCGTGAGTGCGCAAAGCAGAGCTTTCCGCAAAACTTTCACCTCGTTACGTCTTTGATGGCATCTATGATGTCGGAAGGCGTCATGGAGCACTCACCATATCTCTCAGCGCAGATATCCCCGGCTTTGCCATGGATATAAACAGCCTTGATAACGGCCTCGCCAAGAGGGAGCCTCTGTCCAACAAGGGAGAGAATAATGCCCGAGAGCACGTCCCCGCTGCCGCCCTTGGCCATACCGGGATTGCCAGTCGTATTGATATAAACTGACATATCGGGCATGGCAACTATGGTGTGATAGCCCTTCAAAACCAGGACGCAGCTGTGCCGGAAGGCAAAATCCCTGGCCGCCTCAAGGCGGCCGTTGGCATGGACATCCCCGCCGAGCCTGGCAAACTCGCCCTCGTGGGGAGTGAGAACAACAGGACACGCCGCCTTATCCAATATATCTATATTCTCGGCCAGCGCCGTTATACCATCCGCGTCAATTATTACAGGTATCTTAGAGTTTTCGAGAACGGCCCTGACCACGTCGGTGACACCGGACGCTATCCCAAGGCCCGGGCCTATGAGGCACGCATCACATTTTTCAAGCCGCTGAAGGACCTGCTCCACAGCGCCGCTGGCAAGGCGGCCGTCATTCCCACATGGCAGCGGGAACGGCATGGCCTCGTCGTTTTTCACAGCCTCAATGGCGTATATGGCCTCGGGTACGCCAAGGAACACCAGCCCCGCGCCGGAGCGGACAGCGGCGTGAGAGGCCAGTGAGGGTGCTCCCGTATAGCCGCGGCTGCCGGCGATTATCAGGCATTTTCCGAAGGTGCCCTTGTGCCCGTCGCGTGGACGGCGCGGCAGAAGCTGAGTTATCTCCACAGTGCTGACAGCGGGAGAGTCGTCCTCCTCGGGAGGGGCGGTCACCCCAATATCCCGCACAAGCACCTGCCCGCAGCAAAGAGCTCCAGGTGTGATAAACTGGCCGATCTTGGCCTGGGAGAAGGTGACGGTCACATCCGCACGCACAGCGTCGGAGTCCGCAAGGCCGGTATCTGTCTCGACGCCGCTGGGTATATCGGCGGCCGTCACCGGCACGTGGGAAGCGTTTATAAGGGAACAGGCCCGGCGTGCCTGCTCTTTCAGCGGCAGGTGGAAGCCAAAGCCATAGATGGCGTCGATTATTACGCCGCAGCCTGATACATAATCGGAAATGTCGCCCGCATCTTCTGGAAAGTCCTCAAGAACACCGCCACGCTCATTTAGCCGGCGCGCCATCTGGGAGGTGTCCTGGGAGAGCCTGCCCCTGTCGCCCACAAGAAAGACCCTGACTGACTTTCCCGCGTCCAGAAGACACAGCGCCGCACCGATGCCGTCGCCGCCATTGTTGCCGTGGCCGCAGAATACGGCGGCGCTGCCGCTATCCCCCATGAGTTCCAGCGCGGCCCGGGCAAGATGCTCTGATGCCCGCTCCATAAGCTCTATGGACGGGACTCCGAGGTTGTTTATAGTGTATTCGTCCATTGCTCTTGCTTGAGCCGCTGTACACAACCGCATAATAAACGCCTCGATAAAAATAGTATATTATAATGTATACAGGATACTGTATATCTACTATAGAATAATTAAAAACTCAGATCTTTGCAACTCTTTTTTGACAAAATAATTTGCGGGACAGTTTTATGCCCCGCAAATTTCATATCCAGGTTACTGGCCCTTATCTTCAAATACCCAGGCAGGTATTTCCTCTTTCCTTTTTACTACTTTGTACACACCGTCCTTATCCCTGTATTCATAATTGCTGCCCCAACCAGTGAATATAGATACCCAGTAAACCACTACAAGCGCCATGCAGTGGAACGTGTACGGAATGAAGGCCGCGGCGGTGAAGGTGTCGCTGACTACTCCTGTGGACACAGCCTGGGAGACAGCCACAAGTACAGCGCCAGAATAGGGCAGTAGACCTACAGCGCCGCAGGCGAGACCATCCAGGAGGTTTGCGCCGCGGCTGCGCTGTATGTGGTATGACTTGAGAAGATTTCTGGATAAACCGCCAGAGAGGACGATGGAATACGTGGCACCTCCCATAAGGCAGGACCCCAACATGGCGAGAATACCAACGATGGCCTCGGCCTGCTTATGGTTACGGCACACCTTTACTATCACTTCGGAGAGCCTCTCAAATGCACCGCTGGCCTTTAATATCTGCATTATTATAAACACCAGCATACAGAGGACAGCGGAAGACAGACAATTATCTATGCCCTGGGCCACCACACCATCAGAGGCGAAAAAGCCATTGAGCGTCAGTTTGCCAAGGCAGATATCTATCACCATAGCCAGGAATATTGATACTACAAGGGAGTATACGAAGTTTTTGCCTTTCAGCATAAGTATTACCAGGAGGATCGGGCAGGCTATAAGCAGTATTCCCCAGAGCGCCTGAGGGTCCTCTCCGGCCCCGGAGAT
>CALXAF010000133.1 GCA_944386185.1 uncultured Oscillospiraceae bacterium | reverse complement strand
TAATAAGGCAGAGAGGGGATTCCGATTTCCCCTCTCTGCACTCTCCCTTGAACCGGCCAAGGGGGCGTGCGGCGCCCCCATTGGATCCCCTATAGGACGTGGGGACGAAAAGTTTTTAATTCATTGGGATAATTAGTCTAACGGCTATCCACCAGAGTAAGCTTTTGGGTGCAGATGTAACTGTGAAACCCATATGTATGGAATATGTGCCAGCATAATACCGTTCTCCGGGCAGTTGTCGTATTGCCAGTTGCGTCTAAGCCGTACAGGCACTTCGTCTGGTGGTTACCTTTACATGGGTGTCTCGACTGGACGCACTATTTGAGTGCGGAAACTTAAAAATAATGCGAATGTGGCTCCCCCTTTCGGCGAAAGGGGGAGCCTTTGGTGCATCATCTACAAATTTAGCAAAATCAATGGGGCTGCCAATGTAACGACCACCGCCAATGTAAGCGCTTGGCGGAGTGGGAGCGCCAGTCAATACGACTATTGCCCGCCTTGAGGGCTTGCCTGTACTAATTGAACACGTACAATGTCTCAAACCACCACCGCACCCAAAAGCGTTTCTTTCAGGCTCCACCCGGTTTCTTTGCGCAAGGCAAAGAAATGGGGTGGAGGGGGGTGTGGGGGGATTCCCCACATTTGGGCGTAGGGGCCACAGACCCCGTTACGCCCCCCGTCACCAGCAGGTGACGGAACTCCTCTGGGGCCGCGAGGACGAAGCCGCATCCAACGGAATCCCCATGGAGTGTGTGGACAAAAGAGGTGCCTCCCGTTACGCCCCCCGTCACCAGCAGGTGACGGAAAATTACTCCAGCTCGAAGGCGCCTGTATAAAGCTGATAGTAGGTGCCCTTCTTGGCGATAAGCTGGTCGTGACTGCCGCGCTCGATTATGCGGCCGTGATCCAGCACCATTATGACGTCCGAGTTCATTACCGTGGACAGCCTGTGGGCTATGACAAACACGGTCCTGCCCTCCATCAGCTTATCCATGCCCCGCTGGACAAGGGCCTCGGTGCGGGTGTCTATGGAGCTTGTGGCCTCGTCAAGTATCATAACCGGCGGGTCGGCCACAGCCGCCCGGGCGATTGAAATAAGCTGCCTCTGCCCCTGTGAGAGGCCGGAGCCGTCGCCCTCCAGCACGGTGTTGTAGCCCTGTGGCAGCATCATGATAAAGTTGTGGGCGTTGGCCAGCTTTGCCGCGGCTATGCACTCCTCGTCGGTGGCGTTGGGATTACCGTATCTCAGGTTCTCCATGACGGTGCCGGTGAACAGGTTAACTTCCTGAAGGACAATACCCATGGAGCGCCGCAGGTCCGCCTTCTTTATCTTGTTTATGTTTATGCCGTCGTATCGTATCTTGCCGTTGGTTATATCGTAGAAGCGGTTTATAAGGTTCGTTATGGTGGTCTTGCCTGCTCCGGTGGCCCCAACGAAGGCCACTTTCTGGCCAGGTTCGGCGTAGAGCGTTATGTCGTGCAGTATCTCCTTATCCGGGTTATAGCTGAAGTCCACATGGTCAAGGACAATCTCGCCTCGGAGCTTTGTGTAGGTAATGGTGCCATCCTGGTGCGGATGCCTCCAGGCCCAGATACCGGTGCGGTGGTCGGCCTCGGTTATTGTACCGTCCGGATTCTCCCTGGCGTTAACTAGGGTTACATAGCCGTCGTCTGTTTCAGGCTTTTCGTCAATAAGCTTGAAGATCCGGCTGGCGCCGGCCAGGGCCATTATCACGGAGTTGAACTGAACGGATATCTGGGAGATCGGGCCGTTGAAGCTGCGGGACAGGGTCAGGAACGAGGCTATAGTACCTAACGTCATGGTTCCTGTGCCAAGAATGGTCAGGTTTGTGGCACCGGATATGGCCAGCCACCCGCCCACCAGGGCTATGATGACGTACTGTATGTAACCCAGGGCCGACATTATTGGCATCATGGAGTTTGCATAGCCGTTGGCGTTTGTGACAGCGTCCCGCCAGGCAATATTCTTCTCCTGGAAGGCCTCCCGGGCCTTTTCCTCGTGACAGAAAACCTTGACGACCTTCTGACCATTTATCATCTCCTCAACATAGCCGTTAAGATCGCCCAATGTCTCCTGCTGGCGCATGAAGTAGAAACCGCTGCGGCCGGTGAGGAACTTGACTATCTGAAGTATCAGCAATATGGACACAATAACGATAAGCGTCAGGTATACGCTCTGGATGAGCATTGCCACGAACACTGTTATCATGGTGCATGCGGAGTTTATGAGCTGCGGCACAGACTGGTTTATCATCTGCCTGAGGGTGTCTGTGTCGTTTGTATACCGACTCATAATGTCGCCGTGGGTGTTGGTGTCGAAGTACCTTATCGGCAGAGTCTGCATTTTTGCAAACATCTCGTCCCTTATGGCTTTCAAGGTGCCCTGGGCTATTGTGGCCATAGAGCGCATATAGAGCCAGGAGGAGAGGATGCCGGCCAGGTAAACACAGGCCATTAGAGCCAGCGCCTTTAAAAGTCCCGTGAACACTGGGTTCGGGTCTGCAAGCAACGGAGTTATATAGTCGTCGATAAGTGTGCCAAGGAATATGGAGCCTGCCACACTTGCCACTGAACTTATAATAATGCACAGGATGACCATGACCATGGACTTCTTGTACCTGCTCATGTATGAGAATATGCGCTTGATCGTCTGAAAATCAAGCTTTCCGATTCTCTTGGAAGGGGTTTTGTTACTCATCCTCGGACCCTCCTTTCTGCTGGGACTCATAGACCTCACGGTAAATTGGACTGCGCTCAACAAGCTCCTGGTGGCTGCCCACATCGGCTATCTTTCCGTCGTCCAGGACTATTATCCTGTCGGCGTGCTGTACCGAGGAGATGCGCTGAGCGATAATTATCTTTGTGGTATCGGGTATGTACTGAGAGAAGGACTGCTGTATAAAAGCGTCGGTCTTTGTGTCGACCGCGCTGGTGGAGTCATCCAGAATGAGTATTTTAGGCTTCTTCAGAAGGGCGCGGGCTATACAGAGCCTCTGTTTCTGGCCGCCGGATACGTTGGTACCGCCCTGCTCGATGTGGGTGTCATACCCATCCGGCATCGCCTCGATAAACTCATCGGCGCAGGCCAGGCGGCAGGCCTCACGGATCTCCTCATCAGTGGCGTTCTCATTGCCCCAGCGAAGGTTATCGCTTATGGTGCCGGAGAAGAGCTCGTTTTTCTGGAGAACCATAGCCACAGAATTCCGGAGAACTTCCAGATCGTATTGGCGCACGTCCACGCCGCCCACGCTGACAGAACCGCCTGTCACGTCGTAAAGCCTTGGTATGAGCTGCACAAAGGAACTCTTGGCCGAACCTGTGCCGCCGATGATCCCTATGGTCTCACCTGAACGTATGGAGATATTGGCATCGGAGATGACCTTCTTGTCGGCTTTTGAAGAATAGGCGAAGTCCACATGGTCGAATACGATGGAGCCGTCGCGGACCTCCATAACCGGGTCAGCAGGGTCGCGTATATCCGTTTTCTCATTGAGAAGCTCGGAGATACGCTCGGCGGAAGAGCGGGCGATGGTTATCATTGAAAACACCATGGACAGCATCATAAGGCTCATAAGTATCTGGGTGGCGTAGGAGAAGAGGGAGGTGAGCTGGCCTGTGGTGAGTCCCAGCGCTGTGCTGTTGCCGCTGGCAACTATCGCCTTGGCGCCAAGCCAGGAGATAAGTATCGTGCATGCGTACATACAAAACTGCATCAGGGGGCTCGTAAGGGACATTATGCGTTCAGCCTTTGAGAAGTCCATGTAGATCTTCTCAGAGATGGCATCGAACTTATCAATTTCATGCTCCTGCTGGTTAAAGGATTTGACTACGCGCATGCCACGCACGTTCTCCTGCACCACGTTGTTCAGCTTGTCGTAGGTCTTGAAAACGCCGGTGAACAGCGGGTGAACCTTGTTGATTATAAAGTACAGCCCCACGGCAAGCACGGGCAGCACGGCCAGGAATATCATGGAGATTCCGGCGTCTATCCCAAAACAGGCTATCATGGCGAAAATCAGCATGGCCGGTGACCTGATGGCCATACGTGTCAGCATCTGATAGGCCATCTGCACGTTTGTAACGTCAGTTGTAAGACGCGTTACGATGGACGATGTGGAAAACTTATCTATGTTTGAAAAAGCAAAGGTCTGCACGTTGTCGTACATATCCTGACGCAGGTTCGAGGCGAACCCGGCAGAGGACTTTGCCGCTATCCTGGCTGACAGGAAGCCTGTTATAAGCTGCATTATCGCAAAGAAAACCAGCAGTACGCCCAGCTTCAGAACTGTGTTCATGTTACCCGCTTCTATGCCCCGGTCTATGAGCTGGGACATGAAGAGGGGAATTACAATCTCGAAGACCACCTCTATCATTGAGCAGAGAATGGTGATCAAGGCGTATTTTTTATATTCCCTTATGCTTTTGGCAAGGGTCTTGATCATAAAAATCCTCCTTTTACTTCTTATATGCTTATTTCTGATTCAGACAGACATCAGGGAGCGAGAGGAAGGCTTATATTGGATAAAAGCCGTTCCAGAAGATACTTGAGCTGGGCCGTCTCGTCGTCAGTGAAGCCTCGCAGCAGCCACGCCTCCGCGTTGGCTATACCAGCCTTGATCTGGTCGCTTATCTCAACCGCCTTCTGCGTGAGGCACACTATCTTGTTCCGTCGGTCGGTGGAGTCCGGGTGGCAGACTATAAAACCTTTTTTCTCCATCCTGGCCACGATACCCACAACAGTGGGGTGGGATACAGCCAGATGTACCTCAATGTCCTTTTGAGTGGCCTGGCCTCCGGAACGCTTGAGAAACCCCAGCACCCTGGCTTGGGCCAGAGTCAGGTCACGCTTTGCCATACCCTCGTCGGCTGCGGCCTGCATCCTGTCGTTGATCTGTTTGAGCAGAGGTCCAAGTTCCTGAGACATGATTTCACCTCCATTTTAGTAGCAAACTACATGTAGCACGCTACAAGTAACATGCTACAGATTATACATTTTTACTCTGTTGCAGTCAACAGATAAGATGTAAAAATAGTTCGATAACGAACAAATATTTTTTGTTTAATCTGCTGTGACACAAAATGTTCCGTTGATGGCGGCGATTGGACTTGCTGGTTAGGGGAAGATGTGACGGGATAAATATCTTAATGACGGAGGGCAAGGAGGCATATGTGGTAAAATTCGTAAAATTGCCAGCCTGATTTTACATGTCCACGATAGACAGCCAGGAGGGGAGATGATATAATGTAGCCCGCCTGTAGAAAGGCATAGCCAAAATTTCAGGAGGAATAGTAAATGAAGAAGCTATCGTGGGTAATTGCACTGATACTGGCGTTCACCATGGCGCTGAGCCTGGCCGCCTGCGGCTCGGACGGTGAGAGTGACGGTCAGGACGACACGCCAGAGGAGAACGTGGAGCAGGAGACACCTGAAGATGGTGGAAACGAGAGCGAGACCACTGATCCGTCAGACGTAACGGAGGAGCCAGAACAGAGCGGGGATCAGGGCACAGAGCCTGAGACGGACCTGGGAGAGCTGCCTGAGTCTGGCACATTTGCATCCCTTGAGGAGTATGTGGAATTTGCCGGACTTGACGAAGAAGGCGCCGCTGGAGAGGGTATAACCGTCCTCGTGGAGGACGGCAACAAGCTGGTATATGAGTATGTTTACGACATCCCCTCCGACCAGACTGAGATGTACCAGGAGACACTGGCGGCGGCTATGGACAGCATGGCAGATACATTCACAAGCCTCATAGGAGTTATTGACGGCGTGGTGGATGTGGAGGGCCTGACGCTGGTGGTAAGGTACGTTAACAGCGATGGCTCGGTGATTT
>CALXAF010000132.1 GCA_944386185.1 uncultured Oscillospiraceae bacterium | reverse complement strand
CCCCGCCAACGGCGATTCGGCCGGGGTCAATCTCCAGCGGGATGTGATTTGCCCATATATATTTGAGTGCCGCGCAACATTCCAAAAATGCGGCCGGAAACGGATGCCGGATAGACTGGCTGTCGTGGACAAAGGCCACCTTGCAGCGAGCTGTGGAGGCGTAATACACGGCGATCTTACGCTGATAGCCGGCGTCTTCAAAGCAGAATCCGCCCCCGTGAAAGTACACAAGGCAGGGCATGGGAGACTCGTGTCCGTCGGGGGTATACAGAGTTACTTCTACTGAAGTCCCGCACTCTGACAGCAGATGTACGCTCTCGGATTTGACTCTCTTTGGACGGATAAGGCGCCGTATCATTTTCAAAAAGGAGTTTCCAAGGGAGATGACCGGCTTTGAGAGAAGCACTGAGGGAAAAAGGACGGCGCTCAGCGGCCTTATGCCCATTGAGAGTGGGTACTTCCGCAGACGGTAGTGGAACCAAAAGATCAATACTATAAATATGGCGGTTATGATAATTGCCGCTGTCATATTCTCACCTGCCTTTGAACATGCACCTATTTTATATAATAGAGGGTACAGGTGTCAAATGCTTAGCATGAGATATATAAGGCGACTGCCGCTCAATGTTGGAAAAGTGCCATATTGACAAAGTGAAAATTAGATATTATACTCCCAGTGTAAACGAGATCACTGAGGGGAGCTGAAAGGATGCGCAAATAAGCCTCTTTTTCTTGGCACAAGGCACGGCGAGGCCGTGGATCTGTTGTTGTGCCCTGGGAAGGTGGTTTACTGCGCTCAAGCTCGCTTTTGGGCTTTTTATAGGCGTGGGTAGAGTGCCTTCCCGCGCCTATTTTTAATTTCCGAGGTGATCTGAATGTCTCTTATTGAAATATCCAATCTCACATTTGCCTATCCCGGCAGTTATGACGATGTATTTGAAAATGTGTCGCTCCGCCTGGACACTGACTGGAAGCTGGGGCTGGTTGGACGCAACGGCCGGGGAAAGACCACGCTCATGCGCCTTTTGATGGGGGAGTATGAATACAAGGGCAGGATATCTGCCAATGTGAGGTTCAACTATTTCCCGTATAAGGTGGATGACCCAGACATATCACCGATAGATATTTTAGAGGCGATGTCCCCTGAGGGGGAGACGTGGCGCGCCATAAAGGAGGCGTCACTTCTGGGGCTGGAGGAGGACAGCTTATATAGGCCCTACTCGACACTGTCCGGCGGTGAGCAGGTGCGGGTCCTGCTTGCGGGGCTCTTTTTATCCGATGACGGCTTCCCGCTGATCGACGAGCCAACAAACCATCTTGACATGGAGGGGCGGGAACAGGTTGGAAGATACCTGCGTGGGAAACGGGGCTTTATCCTGGTTTCCCACGACAGGGTATTCCTTGACAGCTGTATCGACCACGTGATGAGTATAAACCGTCAGGACATAGAGGTCCGGCAGGGGAACTTCTCCCAGTGGTGGCGCGACAAGGAGGATCGGGACCAGTGGGAGCTGGAGGAGAACCAGCGGCTGAAAAAGGAGATAGGCCGGCTGGATGCCGCCGCCCGCAGGGCGTCCGCCTGGGCGGATAAGACAGAGGCGGGAAAAAAGGGAAGCCGGAATTCGGGCCTTAGGCCGGACAGGGGGTATATAGGCCACAAGTCAGCAAAGATGATGAGCAGGGCAAAGTCCGTTGAGGCACGGCGGCAGGAGGCGGCGGAACAGAAGTCTGGGCTTCTGAGGAATATTGAGAGTACAGAACCGCTAAAGCTCCGTCCACTCCAGTATGTAAAGCCGAGGATCCTTGAGGCGCGTGACCTCGCCCCGGACTACGGGCAGGGGATAGTGTGCGCACCGGTCACGTTTGAAATAATGAGAGGGGAGACAGTCGCACTGACGGGCCGAAACGGTACGGGGAAATCCAGTGTGCTGAAGATGGTCCTGGGGGATGACATCGGACGCCGGGGCAGCCTCTCAGTGGGGTCGGGGATCACCATCTCATACGTGCCTCAGGATATGTGGGGACTCAGCGGCAGCATCCGCGACTTTGTGCGTGAGAGCGGCATTGACGACATGCTCTTTAGGACCATATTGAGAAAGCTTGATTTCTCAAGGGCCCAGTTTGAAAAGGACATGTCCGAATACTCGGCGGGACAGAAAAAGAAAGTGCTGCTGGCTCGCAGCCTCTGCGAGAGCGCGCACCTGTATATCTGGGATGAGCCGCTGAACTATATAGATATTTTCTCCCGCATGCAGATACAGCGCCTTCTGGAGGAGTACAGGCCGACCATACTGATGGTAGAGCACGACAGGGCCTTTGTTGAGGCTCTGGCCGATAAGGTGATTGAGCTGGAACCGCCTATTGCGTTTTGAACCCAGATATATTATCATCAGTGTATATTTTTTATTGATTTGGGGATAGGGAGGCCGAAATGTCTGAGATATTTGAGATATGTATGATAGTGTGCTTTGGAATATCATGGCCCATGTCCGTGATAAAATCCTACAAAGCCCGTACCACCAAGGGAAAAAGCCTTTTCTTTATCATCATGATAATGATCGGCTATGTGTGCGGGATAATTGCCAAGCTTACAGCGGATTCCTTCAAGTGGTACGTCATGTTCTTCTATGTACTGAACCTTACGATGGTCAGCGCGGATTTTGTGCTGTACTTCAGGAACAGGAAGCTCGATAAGATAAACGGCGTGCTGTGACGGGGTAAAAAGACAGCAGCGGGACATCTGCCGTCCTGCTGCTGTCTCTATTTATTATCAGATTACTGCATCAGCGAGTATACACACCCATATATCCCGGCGTCGTTGCCCAGGGTGGCAAGGCGCAGGGGGATATCCCTGCAGGCCGGGAATGCAAAGGCACGGAAATACTTCTCGGTCATGTCTATCAGCGGCTGGCCGGTCTTTGATACGCCGCCGCCTATGAGAACCACCTGCGGGTCTATGGCGTTGACGGCGGCGGCCAGGCCGCGGCCCAGATAGTAGCAGAAGCGCTCGGCTATCTGCAGCGCCACCTTGTCCCCCGCAAGAGCCTGATCCCAGCATATCTTTGAGGAGAGCTGCGGGAAGGATCTGAGGGTGGACGGCTCGTCTGTGCTGGCCAGAATGTCATTTGCGAGCCTCACGTTGCCTGTGGCAGAGGCGTACTGCTCAAAACAGCCGTAACTGCCGCAGTTGCACTGGCGTGTCTCCGCAGGCTCTATCGGGATATGGCCAATCTCGCCGCCGGCACAGTGGGCACCGATAAGGAGCCTGCCGCCTATTATCACGCCGCCACCCACGCCGGTGCCCAGCGTCACCATAAGCAGGTCCTCAAAGCCCTTGCCGCTGCCGGCCCACATCTCGCCCAGTGCCGCGGCGTTGGCGTCGTTGAGACACTTGACCTGCAGGCCCAGAAGCCCCTCCAGAGTGGAGATAAGGGGGATCCTGTCCCAGCCTATATTCACGGCGCTGGCGGTACCGTCCTTATAGGCAGTACCGGGAAAGCCGATACCCACGCCCAGAAGCTGATTCCGGCTCAGCGAGTTGGCCGAGATATTCTCCTTTATAGTATCGGCTATGTCCGCCAGGACGTTCGCGCCTGAGTCTGTGATATCTGTAGATATGGACCACTTCTCAACAAGCTTGCCATCACTGGTGAAGCGCCCCAGCTTGACTGCCGTGCCGCCCACATCTACTCCGTATCCATAGTTAGCCATGGATGAACCTCCTAATATTTATATTTCCGGCCCGGACACTATTATGGAGCCGATATCCACAAGCGGCAGCCCGGGAAAAGATTTTACGCTCAGGCCCCGGCTGGAAATGAATGAGCGTATAGCCCCGCCGTCCGGATGCCTGTCAATGTCGCCGTTAAAAACTATGGTGCCGCCCAACCGCCCGGCGGTGCCGCCAATGAAGCCGTATGGAAAACCGGGCAGCTCCACATGCCCTGGGGAGATGACCAGCACGTCCACATCTCCAAGCCCGGAGAGCACCCTGGCGATACCGGGATCCGACGTTATCACAGAGTTGCCGTCCACCGGCAGCGCCCCGCACCGTGCATACCCCTGCCGAACATTCACCATGTGGAGGCCCAGCCCGTCCGCGGCGCGCAGCAGCGGCGGTGCGGTGATATCCAGCCTGTGGATGAAATACCGATCCAGCGCCAGGGCGCAGTAGGAGGCGTTAGCCGGGTATGCGCCAGATGGGACGGGATCCGCCGTGACCAGGGGCGAGCCGGGGTACACTCCCAGCTTGCACATCATAAGATCAGGGTGTGAGCTGACGCCGGCGCCCAGTGACGGCTGATCCCGCACAGTCACAAGCTGCCAGCCCATGCCGGAAATATAGTCCTTGAGCGCCTGATGCGCGTCACCGGAGACATAAACCTTCCACATAACCAGCTCTCCCAGTGCCCCCAATATAGACAACACTTCTTTTTTCAGTTTATCGTCAGCGTGGTTGTTTGTCAAGAATAGAAAGGGTTCAGGCCGGCATATTTGCAGGATTAGACATGGCTTGAATTTAGTGTCTGCCCCTCGAAAATTTATACTGCATGCTTATTATTTTTCTTGCAACAACGCGCCTGCACTAATATAATGGGAAGTGAAAAAGGCCATGGCCTTTTTCGGTATGGTGCACCATACCGAAAAAACATTGTCAAAAAGGGAAAGGAGAGAGGCGGACGATGGAAAAGGCCAACCGGTATATCTTCGCGGGGGAAGTGATTAAGGTCCCCGTGGCCTGGGATGAGGCCCTGGGGCGTGAGGCGGAGGACTACGAGGACTACTATGACGGGCCGGTTTACACCCCGGCGGGCCGTCCCGTCCTCCTGACCATCGAGGACGCCTGCCCGGAGGCCGAGATGGTGGACGACGACCCGGCCAGCATCGACTGCGGCTCCTGCCGCCACTATCATCAATTTCCCGGTTCTCTGCTGGGCGTATGTAATAACGAGAAACGGCGCGCACGCAGGAGCGGCCAGAGCACCAAAACCAAGGAGGAGATGACATGATACGGAAACGATTGCTGAGCGCCTGCCTCGCGCTCGCCCTGTGCCTGAGCCTGCTGCCCGCCACGGCGCTGGCGGCGGAGGGGGATACCCTTAGAATTGGAAACACAACCATCACAGAAAGCGGTTACTGGACAACGAGTAATGGAGGTAATACGTTTACATACGTAAATGGGGCACCATCTTCAGGCGGCTATATCCACTATGTCCCCAATGCCACGGGTGGTC
>CALXAF010000131.1 GCA_944386185.1 uncultured Oscillospiraceae bacterium | reverse complement strand
GTAGTATTCATCTTCTCTATTCGCTTCTCAATGGAAAAGGCCCGTTTGTGGAGCTTATCGTTGCCCATGAAAGCCCACAGGTGCAGCTCATCCGCCGCCCTCTGGAGCTGGGCGATCTTTGCCTGCTCCTTCTCGTACTGACGCAGGCGCTCCTGGTACCGCCTCTCCTTTTCCTCGACGTAAAATGAGTAGTTCCCACTGTAGAACTCAGCAACGCCGTCCTCTATCTCAATTATCCTTGAAACGGCTCTGTCGAGAAAGTACCTGTCGTGTGATATAGTCAGCACAGTGCCACGGAAAGCTGATATGCGCTGCTCCAGCCACTCCGCCGCGCTCATGTCCAGGTGGTTTGTAGGCTCGTCAAGCAGCAGTATATCCGTATCCTCGAGTATGAGACGAGCCAGATTGAGCCTTGTCCTCTCACCACCTGAGAGCTGGGAGAAAAGCTGTTCACGCTGTCGCTGAGGGATTCCGAGTCCATTTGCCACAATATCCCTGAACCTGCGCAGCTCATATCCGCCCAGGCGCTGATATTCTGCCTGCACAGTATCGTAGCGTCGTAGTATCTGCGGGTCGTCCTCACCGGCGGCCATACGGCCCTCCAGCTCCTCTATCTCCCGTCCCATCATATAGATCCGCTTTTGGGCATCTTTAAGCACGTCTTCACCGGTGTATCCCTCAGGATAGACCGGTATCTGGGATAGGACACCGATACGCTTTCCCGGCGCCGTCACCACCTGTCCATCATCCGGCCTGAGCGCTCCTGTGATTATTTTAAACAGTGTTGTCTTACCAGCGCCGTTTCTGCCAAGTATCCCCACATGCTCTCCAGCAGTTATATCGAATGTAACGCCTTTGAGAATATCCGTCCCCTGTTCAAAGGCTATTTTTACGTTTTGAACAGATATATCTATCATTTCTTAACTCCAAAAGAATCCACAGTGAAAAAGGCTGTCCTACAAAGATAGGACAGCCTTTCGCAACCGAATGGAAAACGAGGTCACTCGTTCACGTCCCCGTCTCCGTCATCATCGTCATCATCTTCACAGCAGAGGTCGTCGCCGCCGTCATCGTCAAACTCCAGCTCCAGCGTCTCCCCACAGTTGGGGCACTCTACCACACCGGCTTCAAGATCGTCCTCGTCAAGTGAGAACTCCTCATCGCAAGCCGGACAGACAACTGAATATTCTTCGTCCTCGTCCTCATCGTGGCCACAGCAGCAATCATCCTCATCCTCGTCGTCATCCCCGAAGAGGAACTCCTCAACGTCAGAGAGATCGTCGGATACAGCGTCCAGGCCATCATTGAGCTCATGGACGTCGGCCTCTACATCTTCGATCCCGTAAGCCAGATCCTCAAGGACATCTATGATGGCGTTGATGACCTTGCCTTCGCCTTTCTCCTTGTCTATGCCGAGTCCCTCGGCAAGTCCCTTCAAATAGGCTACTTTCTCAGATGCTGTCATACTCGCTGCCTCCTTCATAAGCAAAAATATTTTATAGCTTCAAAGACAAAATTGTCTATCAGCCCTTGGCCCGCTCAAGGTATTCGCCGGAGCGCGTGTCTATCTTTATCTTATCGCCCGGGTTTATAAAGAGCGGTACCTTTACCTCAGCGCCAGTCTCCAGAGTCGCTGGCTTTGTGGCGTTGGTTGCAGTATTGCCGGCGAAGCCCGGGTCAGTGTCAGTGACCTCAAGCTCAACAAAGTTCGGGGGATCTACAGAGAACACATTGCCTTTATATGAGCTTATAGTACAGGTCATATTCTCTTTCACAAAGCGGAAGCTGTCACCAAGCTTGCTTTTATCTACAGGCTCCAGCTCGTAGGTTTCAGGATCCATGAAGTAGTAGAGGTCTCCATCGCTGTAAGAATACTCGGCCTCCTTACGCTCCACAAAAGCCTCTTCAAACTTGGCTGTCGGGTTAAACGAAGTCTCAGTTACGGCCCCAGTGATAAGGTTTTTCATCTTTGTGCGGACAAAAGCGGCGCCTTTTCCCGGCTTAACGTGCTGAAACTCTACGACTACCATTGGTTTGCCTTCATACTCAAAGGTCTTGCCATTTCTGAAATCTCCGGCGGTTATTGTTGCCATAAAAATATCCTCCCACAGAGTATTATTCACATACTCCAATCTAATGATGCATATGCACAGTAATGCTTATACCATTTTAGCGCATATCTGGCACTTTTGCAAGAAAAAATCACGGGCATATTACAATAAGTTCTTTGTTCAAATTGGTGATGTCCTCACACCCCTGGCCGGTCACATAAATGACGTCCTCTATCCTCACTCCGAATTTGCCTGGCAAATATATGCCAGGCTCCACGGAGACCACTGCCCCCTCAGGGACGGAACCCTCAGAGCGGACCGATGAGAATGGCTGCTCATGTATCTCTATGCCAAGCCCGTGCGAGAGGGAATGGGTAAAGTATTCACCGTATCCCGCATCAGCTATGACACTCCTGGCGGAGCCGTCAAACTCTCTTCCATCCATGCCTGCGTGAGCAAATTCTATAGCCGCCTTTTGGGCGCGCAGCACGGTATCATACACACGGCGCATCTCCTCTGTGGGTTCGCCGACAGCCACAGTCCTGGTGGTGTCTGAGCAGTAACCGCCGTAGAGGGCGCCAAAGTCCACGGTGAGGAACCCGCGCTCTATCTTCACATCCCTGGGCTTTCCGTGAGGCACACTTGACTGGGCTCCAGACACAAGGATAGTGTCGAAGGACTTATCTTCTGCTCCATTTTTAAGCATCAGGCAGTGTAGCTCAGATGCCGCTTCCTTCTCCGTCATATCCAAGGTAATCTCTGATAGGAGCTGCTCAAAGGCCTTTTCAGCTATCCTCTGGGCCTTCACCATAATCTCAAGCTCCTGGCGGCTCTTCACCGCCCTAAGGTCATTGAGGACCTTCTGCCCAGGTACAAGCTCCACCGGCAGCTTATCCTTAAACTTCATATAGCCGGAGTATGTGAGGGTATCCTCCTCCACCGCAAGGCGGCGTATACCGTGTCCTGTAAGATAGGCAGCCAGCTGGGTATAATACTTGTCCCCGGCTTCAGACAGTACCACCTGTGCCCCCTGGATGAGTGAGGATGCCTCTTCAAAGTACCTGGCGTCTATGAAGAGCGCGGCATCCCCAGATGCCGTGACTATCACATCTCCGGCGGTGGACCTGAACCCTGTGGCGTAAAACCTGTTCTCACCGCTGGTTATAAGCAGGGCCTCTATGCCCTCTTCCCCTAATTTTCCGCTTATCTTACTAATATTTCCGCGCATCAGTCGTCTCTCCTTTTTCTTTCCCTGCGGAATGGCAGTTCAATTATATATCTGGCCACAAAAAACGGGTTTGAGAGCTTTATTGGTTCAACCAGTATGCTCCTTATACCTGCCCGTTTTGACGCCAGCACATCTGTAAATATCTGATCGCCGGCCAGAGCCGTCCCCTCTTTCGTGGCGCCGGTCCGCATAATAGCCCGCTCCACACCGTCCGTTAATGGCTTTTTGGCCCTGTCGATGTACTCTATCCCCATGGCGTTGGCAAAAATGGCCGGACGGCTGCTCCTGCTGTTTGACACTATGAACAGCGTTATCCCGCCGTCCTTCATATTCTGTACCCACTTCAGTACCCTCTCAGTGGGGCCGGATGTGCCGTAGGGGGATATGGTATTGTCAAGATCCAGAAGCAAACAGCCTATGCCCTCTTCCTTTAGGAACTGGGGCGTCACCTGCAGGATCTCCTTGAATTTATAATCAGGCATAGGAAAAAAACTCATAAACAGCTCCCCGCCGCAATATTATTTTACCGGGCGCACTGCCCATATGCCCGATACGGGAGCCATTTTATCACACATAGGGGGAAATGTACAGTTGGAGAGCCTCAATATTTTTCTATCCACGCCTCCGGAGAGAGCCCAGAATGCCGCTGAGACTGGTCTTGGCTTGTCCCTTATGGCATACCGTATAGGCCGCGGCTTCCATCTATATAGAACGTCACTTCCACCCATACGTCCAGTTATAATGGATATAGACTGCGCCGGGTTCACAGGTTATGGACCCCAGGAGCTCCTTGCTGCCGAGATCGTTGGAGAGTGCGTACACATGGGGTACAGCGGTGTATGCCTGGGCCTGGAGGGGAAGCCCACAAGGCAGACATCCGATTTCTGTGCTCTTCTGGGGGATACCTGCCGGCGATACCAGCTGACGCTGTATCTGCCCCAGACCTTTGCCTCCGCGTGCGACTCGTCAGTTATACTCATACCAGGCCAGAATACCAGTGGTACATTCGAGAAGAGCCTTACTACCCTGTGCGGGAGATATGGGCCGGAGCGGCTCGCCCTGGAGCTGGAGAGGGTCTACACAGATTACTCCATACCATGCCCATCCGGGGCAGGATCCATCCTTTCAAATGGCCGGTTCCAGGAAGTATGCGCTTCACCTGCCTTCTACTCCCAGGCTCTGTGCACAAATTACGCCTCATATATGTCGCCAGGCGGCCAGGTACATCTTGTACTCTGGGACGACGCGGTGAGCCTTCGCGGAAAGCTCGCCGCCGCCAGGGCCGCTGGCATCTCGGCCGCTTTCCTATATTACCCACACGTGGAGGACATACTGGGTGAAATCACAGTGGGGCATGGATGAAATAATATATATACGCCGCAAGAGGCGCGTTTAAAACGCGCCTCTTGTAAATTTATTCTTATTTTATCAATTAGAGCACCGCACTCTCCAGATCTGAGAGCATGATGTCAAGAGCCTGTATCTCGCCCTCAGCCGTATACCAGACAGCCGGATTTGCCAGATATACGATATGGCCATCATTATACGCCCTGGTGGACATGGTC
>CALXAF010000130.1 GCA_944386185.1 uncultured Oscillospiraceae bacterium | reverse complement strand
CATTATCCGTAAAGGCCCTATGGAAGCTCACGGTGGGCACCCTGGTCACAAATTCCCTGCCGTTATACACAAGCGACGACAGGCCGCCCTCTTTCCTGTCAAACATCATTGAAAAGCCGTCCCCATTCAGCCCCACACAGAAGTTGCCATTGACGATATTGGCTTTTTTCACGCCGGCTGTTCTCGGGTTTTCCCCTCCGGCGTTCAATATCTCCTGGGCGAAGGCCACCTCATGGCCTCTCTCAGCCCACAGGCAGTCCTCTATGAGCTGTGCGGACGCAGTGAGCACAAACTCCCCGCACGCTCTCTCCGGTAGGCGAAGGCCTATTTCCACACAGCCCCTCTCCCCCGGCGCAATCTTGAGGGTATGCTCCTCCCGTCCCAGGATCTCTCCTTCGCTCTCCATTATCACAACAAACCTGTACCCAGACGTATCAACAAAGAGGTTCCTGTTTTCTACTGTGAGCACCATATTTTTAATGGACATCCTTATGTTTGAATAGAGCGCCTTCATCTCCTGTACCTTTGGGGATACAGTCCTGTCTGCAAAGATCACGCCGTTTGTACAGAAGCTGTAATCGCTTGGCCTGTCCTCAAAATCTCCGCCGTATGAAAGGTTTCCATCCTTATTGTACAGCGCCTGGTCTATATAATCCCAGATGAATCCGCCCTGATAGGACTCAAACTCATCTTCCAGCTCCGTGTACAGGCTCATACCACCCAGGGAATTTCCCATGGCGTGCATATACTCACAGTTTATGTACGGTTTTCCAGTGCCATGCTCAAGGTACTCCCTCACCTGATCCGGCTTGGCATACATCCTGCTCTCCATGTCGGTAATATGGTCGTATCTTCTGTCCTTCCACACGCCCTCATAGTGGACAAGCCTTGTGCCGTCCACTTTATGTAGGAATTCAGACGACGCAGCTATATCGTCCCCGCACCCGGACTCATTGCCGCAGCTCCATATGAGTATGCTCGGGTGGTTCTTGTCCCGCTGATACATCGACCTTGCCCTGTCCACCACGGCTTCGCGCCACTCCGGCAGAGACCCCGGCAGGTAGTCCCATACCCCGTGGGTCTCAAGGTTTGCCTCGTCGATAAGATATATACCATACTCGTCGCACAACCGGTACCACAGGCTCTGATTGGGGTAATGGCTCGTACGCACTGCGTTTATATTGTTCTGCTTTAGGAACCTTATATCCCACAGCATATCCTCTCGGGTGATGCTGCGTCCGCGCCTCGCGTTCCACTCGTGGCGGTTTACACCCTTGAAGATTATACGCTTCCCATTTAGCCGCATGACCCCGCCGTCAAGCTCAAATGTCCTGAATCCCACCTTGGACCAGGCAGTTTCAATACTGTGGCCGTCAGTATCTATGAGTTCCACCTTCAGCGTGTAGAGGTTCGGCTCCTCGGCGCTCCAGGGTAAAACATCCGGTATAGCAGCGTCAACTGTCACACCCGTGCCATGGAAAACCACGTTGCCATCAGCATCTGCAAGTTCCAGTTCCGCGCTGTACTCACAGCCGCCAGTGATCTGGAGTTCAACAGATAATTCACCGCTGCCACTTGAACAGTCATATCCGCTCTTTATCCTCATATCCCACACATGTGCTTTGGGAACAGCGTACAAATACACCGAGCGGAAAATACCTGAGAATCTCCAAAAATCCTGATCCTCAAGCCAGCTGGCAGTGCTGAAGGTATACACCTCCACCGCCAAACGGTTATTTTTCTCCCTGATATATGGGGTTACATTGAACTCCGCCGGTGTGCAGGAGTCCTCAGAATACCCCACAAACTCCCCGTTGAGCCACACATAAAACGCTGTTGCAACCACCTGGAAGCTTATGAATGTATCCATCCCAACGAGTTTCGGATCCAAGTCAAATGTCCTTACGTAGCTGCCAACTGGATTTATCCTGCCGGGAATCTCCGGAGGAGTGAGCCCTTCATGGCCCTCCCACGGGTACTGGGTGTTGACATACTGCGGGCGTCCAAATCCCTGGAGCTGGATATGACCAGGTACGGATATACTGTCAAATCCATCAATATCGTAGTCTGACTTAAAGAAATCCACAGGGCGGTCCTGGGGGCGCTTTGAATACTTAAATCGCCAAACTCCATCGAGTGTCTGCCTCGTCTCCACGCCGTTCACACGGAAATCGTGGTCAGAATGTGCCGGCTTGCGGTTTACCTGGAATACTTTTGGATCCTTCAGCCATTCCATTGAAGGAATCATATCTAATCTCCTCTCTAACACGGGGTATTCGCCCCTATATTCTGAAATTTAAAACAGAGAAGCTATTATAGTTAAGGAGGCATTCCGCCTCCTCCCAGCGGCCCCGCCGCCCGTTTATTTACTTAACAGGGATATCAAATGGTTTTGACAGTAAATCCTCATATGAATATATAAAGGCATCGCACATCTCGATAAGCGCTGGCCGTTCCTGGACATATGAATCGTCAGCTATTCCGGCGACCGCAAATCCGCCGCTCTTCGCCGACTTTATAGCGTGTGGGGCATCCTCAAACACCACCGTCTGATCACGTCTGACGTCCATAAGTTCCTGAGCTTTTATGTATATATCCGGCACGTTCTTGTCACAGCCAACCTCCGTGCAAGTGAGGATAAACTGGAAAAAATCTTTGAGTCCGCAGTGGTCCAGGGCTATATCCACAAGATACCTGTCCGTACTGGTGGCCACGGCCATCTTGACACCTCTGTCCCGGAGCTGCTCAAGGAACCTCACCACTCCTTTTTTGGGAGTTACACGCGTCCCGTACCCCTCCTCCACATAGCTGTTGATCTGTGCCCGGATCTCGTCTGGGCTATCATCTATTCCATAGTGCTCTTTATAATAGGCCGCCGACTCAACTATGCTCATGGCCTTGAATTTTTTGTCGATATCCGGCTCCGGCTCAATCCCCCTGCGCAGAAGGAATTCGGAGCCCATAGAATTCCACAGCCACATGGAGTCCAGCAGCGTGCCGTCCATATCAAATATCGCTCCCCTGATATCCATACATTCCTCCAAAATCTTTTTGTTCTTAAAGTCAGTATATCTCCGGCAATGGCATATCCTGATTTCCCTGCCACATCAATATAAGCGTCCCATCCCGAACCTCTACAGATGACGCCTCGCCTGTAAACTCATTGCTGACACCCAGCGTCCTGTCGTCAAGCATAGCGGCGTCATCAAGGCGGTATTTAAGTCCCCTCTCAAATACGCCGCTGGCTTTACACCCAAACGCGAATACAGATAGATAGCCACTGTAGCCTGACTGGAAAGCCGCTCCACCCTGGTGTACCGCCGTTATACAACAGGCTCCACTTAAAATAAACGCCTGCTTTCCCTGCCGGCTGAGTCCCGCCGCCAGTTGTATATTGGCGTAAGTGTGGTCAAGCCTCCCACCGAGTCCTCCGTACATTATAAACCGTCCGCATCCCCTCGCCTCACCCTCGGCAATGGCGATGGCCATATCTGTGTCATCTTTCTCGGGCCTCAGGCGCAGAAGGTCTACCCCCTCCGGTACATATCCCAGAGAATCAAGATCCCCAACCAGAAGGTCAGGCCGTATTCCTCTCTCCCTAAGCCAACTGTAACCTCCGTCAGCAGCTATAATCAGGTCCGCCTCAGATAGGCGCGGCTCTATATTGTCATATTCTCCAGCCCCAAATATGAGGCAAGTCTTTTCTCTCACCATAGCTCAAACGTTTCTCAAAATGTCCACTTGCTCCTGTACGTCATGGGCCAGAAGTCTGGCCGTGAAAGAGTTGAAGTGCACTCCGTCCACAGTTAGTTCCAATCTTCTCAATCTTGAAAACACATCTTTTGCAAAAGGTAGCAAAAGCATGAGCACTATGTCAAGCCCACGCACAATGCCGGTCTGTCCCCACTTATACTCCCTGGAGCAACCCGGCCGCAGCGTCTCCTGCCGTGACAGTATGTCAACAAGGCTTGCACCATACTCCATCGCAAGACGCCGTATCGTCTCGTTCCGCTCATAGAGCCGGTCCAGGGGATACCCTCGCAGCTGTATCATAGGGAGTCCCACAATAATCACTTTTTTCCCATCCTCCGCGAGTATATCGAGTATCTCACGCATATAACTCTCATACTTAAAAGCATCCTGGGCCCATTTTTTCCAAACCCTGTTTTTGAGAAATGTTTTCCAGAACCAGGATATTCTGCACAGGAATGGCTGGAGTATATCATTTGTTCCTATCTCCAAAACACATATATCTACGGACCTGTACCATTCCTTCTGCCTGTATTTCATCAGCCGCTTCAACGCACCGTAAGTTGTGTCGCCATTCTTACCTTTATTTTTCCAAGTGCCTTTTTTTGTGAATTTGATGTATGAAAAACCTACCGTACCTCTGGTAAGGCTATCTCCCAAGCATAATATCATTTCTATTTAAACACCCACCAGTGAAAAAACTTTATAAACAGACAAAATACCTGAATATTTTACCTCAAAAGCAATGATAATATCAAAAAACTTCTACCGCAGGTAAGCAACTCTGACAAAAAGCTATTTATTATCTGAGCAATAAATGGTATAATATCAAAAACTGTCAATACTCTACGACAGTATCACTCTACTTCTTCAGCTATGATAAAGCAGATTTGTCTGTTTGGCAACAGTAAAAATATTTTTTTATTTGGGGGGAACGAATAATGACGAGAGTAGGTATACTGACAAGCGGCGGCGACTGTCAGGCGCTTAACGCCACATTGCGCGGAGTGGGAAAAGCTCTTTTTAATCTGTATGGCAGCCAGGTGGAGATCTACGGTTTTATTGATGGATATAAGGGGCTGATCTACGATAAGTACAGGAAGATGTCCCCCTCTGATTTTACGGGCCTCCTGACTGTCGGCGGCACTATACTTGGTTCCACCCGCCAGCCATTCAAGCTGATGCGTGTGCCGGATCCCAACGGTCTGGACAAAGTCGAGGCCATGAAGGACACTTACAGGAAGCTGAAGCTCGACTGCCTGGTGGTGCTTGGCGGAAACGGCAGCCAGAAAACTTCCAACCTTCTGAGCCAGGAGGGCCTCAATGTCATAGGCCTGCCAAAGACAATTGACAACGATCTGTGGGGTACCGATCTTACTTTTGGTTTTGACAGTGCCGTGGCCTTGGCCAC